>JAPLNQ010000226.1 GCA_026401075.1 Planctomycetia bacterium | reverse complement strand
GTGCTCGGCGCCTACGGGCGCTCGCTGATGGACACCGGCCAGCTCAAGCAGGCCGAGGAGGTGCTGTCGCGCGCCCACCTTCCCGAACGGCCGGACTGGCGCATCCTGTCGGCGCAGGGAGCCGTCGCCGACCAGCTTGGCGAGCATCCGCGGGCGCAGGAGTTCTACCAGGCGGCCCTGAAGATCAATCCGGGCGATCCCACGATCATGTCGAATCTCGGCCTGTCCTACGCGCTGTCGAAGCGGCTGCCGGAGGGGGTCGTGGCGCTCGTCGGCGCCATCCTGCTCTTTCTCTTGCCGGGGAATCGTGACGGGGACGGCCACCGCCGGCGGGCGCTTGAGTGGCGGGAGGCCCGCATCGATTGGGACATCGTGCTCTTGTATGGCGGCGGCATGGCGCTGGGAGAGCTCTGTTTTTCCACGGGGCTTGCCGGCGCCATCGGCCAGTCGATCACGGGATGGATACCCGCCGGCGACTGGAGCGGGCCGGTGCTCGTGGCTGTGGCGACCGTCGTGGCGGTGGTGACGAGCGAATTCACGAGCAACGTCGCCAGCGCAAACATGGTCGTGCCGGTCGTGATTGCGCTGGCCCGCGCCACGGGCGTCGATCCGCTGATGCCGGCGCTCGCGGCCACGTTTGCGTCGAGCCTCGGCTTCATGATGCCAGTGAGCACGCCCTGCAATGCGATCGTCTATGGCTGCGGCCGGGTGCCCCTGCGGGCGATGATGGCCAGCGGGGCGATCATCGACGTGGTGGGTGCGATCACGGTCACGGCCGCGATGCTCCTGGCGTCGCGATTCTGAGGAATCGCCAAGACGAAAAAAACCTGTTCCCCGCCGCCTGCTATCCGGCAACCGTGGGGGCGAGTTTTTAACTTGCCCATGAAAAGATACCGCGGCCCGGCCGGTGCATTCCTTCCGGCCGGACCGCGTCAGGGGGATCGTCTACCGCTGCCACGCAGGTGTCGCGGCGATGGGGCTCTGTCGACACAAGGTGGGGCGGACCACCGGTCGTTCTAGAAGCCTCCCTCGATCGCCGCGCCGCACTGATGGCAGCGGGGTTGCGCCGGCGGGACGGGCGACGGCAGATAGCCCTCCCGGCACATCGCATGGAGCCGCGGAAAGTGCGGCGGCTGCGTCACGCAGGGGCTGTGCTTCGAGTGAAGCTGCTGGAAGGGGTGCGCCTGGTACACGCTCGAACCTCGACAGCTTGCCTGTGGCGCGCCGCACTGCCCGCCCCGCACGTTGCCATGCCATGGCGGCTGCTGCCACGACTGCTGCGGCTGCCCGCCGCGGCATCCGCAGTCACCCGGCTGGCCAGCGGTCGCCGACTCCGTCACCACGGTCGTCTCACCCGGCTGGGTGTCGACGAGTTGGGCGGCCGTCGCAGTCAGGGGCGACGAGGCCGCGGCCAAGACGGCGACGGCGAACAGCAGTGGGCGAACAATACGCACGAATCAGGCTCCCCAGGATGGCGTCCGACAGACTCCACGGTCCACGGAAGATGTTTCGTCTGGAGAGGTCTGCCCGGATGAGAGAACAGGCAAACGGGTGGGGCCGTATGATCTGAAACGAAGATGATGCCGACCGCTTGACACCGACTTGCGCACGAGTAGTATATGCAAACGGGTTGCATATAGCAGCCACGCCCCTCCTGAAACTTCCACCGGAGTTATGGATATGACACGCTCCCGCCGTGCGTTCACGCTGGTCGAACTGTTGGTCGTGATTGCGATCAT
>JAPLNQ010000199.1 GCA_026401075.1 Planctomycetia bacterium | reverse complement strand
CACCAGTCGCTCGGCCCGCCGACTCGCCAACTCCTGCGTGCGGAGGTGCCGCGAAAACTCGTACACATGCACGGGCATGTTTGCCTCGGTGGCCGCGGCCGTGAACACGTCACGGCGTTGCCATGCCCAGACCCGGTCGGTCGGACCGCAGAACGCAAACTGCCGCAATCCGAGCGCGCGCAGGTGTTCGAAGGCGAGCCTGGCAATGGCGGCTTCATCGACGTGCGCCTGGTGCACGCCCGGGGCAGGGGGCAACGCGTTGAGCACATCGACCACCGGCACTCGCAGCCGGGAGACGGCCTTCGCCACCCGCTCCGAATGGAGGCGGGCGATCACGCCGTCTCCTCGCCACTTCGCCAGCCATGCCGGCGGACTGCCCTCGAGCCGCTGCGTCTCATGGTCGACCAGCCAGTCGCAGCCCTGTTCCCGGAGAAACGCCGCGACACCGTGAACGATATCCCTGCCGGTGCCGTGAGACGACTCGACGAGGAGTGCGATGCGTTTGGGAACAGTTGCCTTCATGCCATGCCCGCATCGTCGAGGGATATTGAAACTGGAACCAAACGGTACCCGCGTGACGAAAGGCTCGGCAAGGCACAAAACTGTCGAACCTTGGAAGAATCGGCGCACCGCTCGGCGTGGGCCGAACGGTGGCGCATGGCGGAAAGCGTGGCGGCCACGTCGCTTCGTTGACGCTCCCGCCGCCGATGCCCACAATTCAGGAACTCGCCCGCAGCGGCTCGCCCCGCTAGAGTTCCGCGCCCGTCCCGCCAGGACACCCCAAAGGAGAAAACCCATGAACGGCACCCCCAATCTCGTCGAACAGGATGATCCCGAGGTCTGGTCGGCAATGGCCGCGGAACAGAGCCGGCAGCAGGAAGGGCTGGAGATGATCGCCAGCGAGAACTTCACCAGCGCCGCCGTCATGCAGGCGGTCGGCAGCGTGCTCACCAACAAATACGCCGAGGGCTACCCCGGCCACCGCTACTACGGCGGCTGCGAATTCGTCGACACGGTGGAGGACCTCGCCCGCAACCGGCTCAAGGCCCTCTTCGGCGCCGAGCACGTCAACGTGCAGCCCCACTCCGGCAGTCAGGCCAACTCGGCCGTCTACCTCACCGCCATCCAGCCGGGCGACACCGTGCTCGCCTTCGACCTGGCGCACGGCGGCCATCTCACGCACGGCATGAAGCTCAACAGCTCGGGTATCTTCTACAAGTTCGTCCACTACGGCGTCCGCCGCGACAACCAGCTGCTCGACTTCGACCAGATCGCGAGTCTGGCACGGGAGCACAAGCCGAAGCTGATCATCGCCGGCGCGAGCGCGTATCCCCGCGAGATTCCGCACGGCCGGTTCGCCGAGATCGCGCGGGAAGTCGGCGCGAAGCTGATGGTCGACATGGCCCACTATGCGGGGCTCGTCGCTGCCGGCATCCACGACAATCCCGTCCCGGTCGCCGACTTTGTCACGAGCACCACCCACAAGACCCTTCGCGGCCCGCGGGGCGGCATCGCCATATGCCGCACGGAAAACGCCAAGGCGCTCGACCGCTCGGTATTTCCCGGGACGCAGGGCGGCCCGCTCATGCACGTGATCGCCGGCAAGGCCGTGGCCTTCGGCGAGGCGCTCAAGCCCGAGTTCAAGCGGTATGGCCAGCATGTCGTCGACAACGCACGGACGCTCGCCGCGGCGCTCGCTTCCGGCGGCGTCAAGCTCGTCAGCGGCGGCACCGACAACCATCTCATGCTCGTCGACGTGACGCCCCTGGGCATCGGCGGCAAGCTGGCCGAGGAGGTGCTCGATCGCTGTGGCATCACCTGCAATAAGAACATGATCCCCTTCGACGAACGGAAGCCGATGGATCCCTCTGGCATCCGCCTCGGCACGCCCGCCCTCACCACCCGCGGCATGGGCACATCTGAAATGAAGCAGATCGCCGACTGGATTCTCCGCGTGCTGAAGTCCCCAAGCGACCAGCAGCTGATCGCGACGACAAAGGGCGACGTGGCGGAACTCGCCGAGCAGTTTCCGGTTCCTGCGTCGAAGCTCGATGCGGCTGTGGAAGTGGCTGGACGGTGAGCCTCCAAAGCACGCAGCAACCGCACCCGAAGGTGGGCGACGCCGGCGGACGCATTGTGCGGATCGGGCTGGTGCAGTCGGCCTGCACGACGGACAGCGATCACAACATCGCGCAGGCCCTCGAAGGCATCGCCGCGGCGGCCCGCGGCGGCGCGGAGGTCGTCTGTCTGCAGGAACTCTTCGCAGGGCAGTATCCCTGCCAGGCCGAAGACCACGGAAAGTTCACCGAGGCTGAAGCCGTGCCCGGTCCGCTCACCGAGCGGCTCTCCGCGGCGGCACGCGAGCACGATGTCGTGCTCGTGGGGAGCGTGTTCGAACGGCGATCGCACGGCCTCTTCCACAACACGGCCGTGATCTTCGATCGCGACGGTTCGACTGCGGGCCTCTACCGCAAGATGCACATCCCCGACGACCCGCATTACTACGAGAAGTTTTATTTCGCGCCGGGCGACACCGGCTTCATGTCGGTGCCAACCAGCCGGCTGCAGGTGGGGCCGCTCGTCTGCTGGGACCAGTGGTATCCGGAGGCGGCCCGTCTGACAGCCATGGCCGGCGCGGAGGTGCTCTTCTATCCCACGGCGATCGGCTGGCTCGACGGCGAGGAATCGCTGCACCGGGAGCAGTATGAATCCTGGGACACGATGCTGCGGAGCCACGCGATCGCCAACGGCGTGTTCGTGGTGGCGGTTAACCGCACGGGCCGCGAGGGACGCCTGCAGTTCTGGGGCGCGAGCGTCGTCTACGCCCCCAACGGCGAGCGGCTCGTGACGGCGGGCCATGAGACCCCCGAGACGATCGTGGTGGAGTGCGACCTCGCCCGGATCGAATGGTCGCGGACCCGCTGGCCCTTCTTCCGCGACCGCCGCATCGATGCCTACGGCAGCCTGCTGAAGCGGTGGGACCAAAAAGGGGACGCAGCTCATTTCCCACCTAAGGCGGGGAAATGAGCTGCGTCCCCTTTTTGAACGTGGACGGCTATCGGCTGCCGGCGGAGTGGGAGCCGCATGCGGCCACGTGGATTGCCTGGCCACATCGCCGTGCGACGTTTCTGGGAGACTCCGTTTGCTGGCGGCCTGCGAGCCGGTCAAGGTGATCGCGACTGGTGCTCCGCTCGCCGAGGCGCAGGAACAGCTGCGGGGCGTTGCCAACGTGGAGTGCATCGACATCCCCACCAACGACTCGTGGCTCCGCGACACGGGCCCCGTGTTTCTCATGCCGCGTCAGCAGGGGACGAAGGGGCATGAGGCCCGCCGGCCCGTGGCTGTCTGCTGGGAGTGGAATGCGTGGGGGGGAAAGTATCCGCCCTGGGATCTCGACGCGGGGGTGTCGCGGGCCATTGCTGGCCGGCTGAGCATGAAGGCCGTGTCACCCGGTGTCGTGTTGGAAGGGGGCGCCATTGAGACCGACGGTGAGGGCACGCTGCTCGTCAACCACCGCTGCGTCGTCGATCCCAAACGCAACCCAGGGCTGTCGCGGAGCGAGATGGAGCAGGTGCTCCGAAAACAGCTCGCCATCGACCGAGTCATCTGGCTGGGGGGCGAGTTGCAGGGTGACGATACCGATGGCCACATCGATCAGATCGCCCGATTCGTGTCCCCAGGCTGTGTCGTGGCGGCGCGGCAGCCCGATCGCCTCGACCCCAACCACGCATCGCTCGCCGAGAATCTCGCGCAGCTCGAAGTGGCCGTCGACGCCCGCGGCCGCCGGCTGGAGGTGGTCCCGATCGACATTCCGTCGCGGTTCATTTTCGCGGGCACGCAGCTGCCGGCCAGCCACCTGAATTTCTACGTCGTCAATGGTGCCGTGATGGTGCCGGTGTTCGGTGCGCGGACCGACGAAGCGGCGATCCGCACTCTGGCCGCCTGTTTTCCAGCCCGGCGGATCATACCGGTCGATTGCCAGGAGCTCGTCCGCGGCCGGGGCGCCCTCCATTGCATCACGCGTGACCAGCCCGCCTGCTGACAGGCTGGGAGAAAAGCCATCCATGTCCTGCGATCATGCTCCGCCAATCCGCTCTTGCCGGGGGGCGGCCGGTTCGCGACGATCATGGTCGCGGCCGTATGGGCCAGTGCCCCGCACGACACGCCCCAGGAGGAACGAACCATGGAACAGCTTGCCTCGGCCTTACAGGGCGCCTTCTCGCTCGTCGCGCGGCTGCTACTCGCCGCGATCTTCGTCGTCAGCGCCGTTGCCAACAAGATTCCACAGTTCCAGGCCACCGCCGCCTACATGGCTTCTGAGGGAGTGCCAAATCCCAAGTTTGCGCTGTTCGGCGCCATCGGGCTCCTGTTGCTCGGCGGTCTGAGCGTCGTGCTCGGCGCGTGGACACGGATCGGGGCGGCGTTCCTGCTGGCGTTCCTGCTCGCCGCCACCTACTACTTTCATGACTTCTGGACGTTCGCCGATGCCGGTCAGCGGCAGTTGCAGACGATCCAGTTTATGAAGAACATGGCCATCGCCGGGGGCCTCATGTCGCTGATGGCATTCGGTGGCGGACCGTGGAGCGTCGACGGCTGGATCGCGTCGAAACGCGAGGAAGCCGAAAGCGGAGCCACCGCCAAGCCGCGCGTCACAGCCAAGCCGGCCGATCGCGGCTGATCCAGCCGATTTATTTCCAGTGGAGCTGAAACCATGTCGTACGGCCGGCTGACAGCGGCGATCCTGATCGTCTTCCTTTCCGGCGCAGCTACGGCTGCCGAGCCCTCCGCATCAAAGCCATCCACCTCGAATCCGGGAGTTGCCACGCCCATGCCCGCTGCCTCGTTTGCCCTGCCGACCGTGAGCTCGTTCGGCCGTCTGCCCGATGGCCGCGAGGCGCACCTCTACACGCTCGAGGTGCCGGGAGGCTGGCAGGCGACCATCACCGACTTCGGTGCGATCCTCACGAGCCTGCACGTGCCCGGGAAAGATGGCAAGACGGTCGATATCGTGCTCGGCTTCGATGCGCTCGACGGGTATGCGGCCAAGCATCCCTACTTCGGCGCCACCTGCGGCCGCGTGGCCAACCGCATCGCGGCCGGCCGGTTTGAACTCGACGGCAAGGCCTACACGTTGGCGACAAACAACGAGCCCAACCATCTCCACGGCGGCGTGGCCGGCTTCGACAAAAAGCTCTGGAAGGCGACACCACGGATCTCCGAGAAGGGGCCGGCGGTCGACTTCGAGACGGTCTCTCCCGCTGGCGACGAGGGCTATCCGGGCCAAGTCACGGCCAAAGCCACCTACACGCTCACGCCTGACGGCGAACTGTGGGTCGAGATGGCGGCGACCTGCGATGCCCCGACGATCGTGAACATGGCCCATCATTCCTACTGGAACCTCGCCGGGCAGGCATCCGGCACGATCCACGGGCACACGCTGTCGGTGGCCGCCGACCGTTATCTGCCGGTCGATGCCGGCGGCATCCCCACGGGTGAGTTCGCACCGGTGGCGGGCACCCCGTTCGACCTCCGGCCCGAACGCCAACCGGCCACTGCTGTGCTCGGCGATGCAATCAAGGCGCTGCAGCCCTCGGCCGATGGCGCATGGAGATCCTCACGGATCAGCCAGGCATTCCGGTCTACACCGGCAACTATCTCGATGGCTCAGTCACGGGCAAGGGCGGGACGGCCTATGCGAAGCAGGCGGCCATCTGCCTGGAGACGCAGAAATATCCCGATGCCATCCACCATGCCGGCCAGGCTGACTGGCCGGCCGTCCGGCTCGATCCGGGGCAGACCTATCGCCACACCATGGTCCATCGCTTCACGGCGGTCCGCTGAGCGAGGTTGTCCTGCTGCTGGCCCCCGGCGCCGCACGCCTGCAGCATCGACTGCGTGGCATCCGGCATGCCCATCATCCGCATGGCGGCGGCCTTTGCCCCCGTGCGTTGCGCCACCGCACCAAAGCTGAAGGCCACTTCATACACGCCTGTCGAGCCGGTGCGGCCCGAACCGGCGCGGGTCGCCGTGTAGGCCGAGTTGCCATAGCCCGAGATGCCGACGTAATAGGTGCCTGCCGTCCGCGTGATCACCGACAAGAAGCTGTCGAACGAGCCGTCGGCGTCGTCATTGCGTGCGAGTTCGCGGCCCCGGGAATCAAAGAGCCGCACGTAGCTGTCGAGCGAGGATGACAACGGAAGCGAGCGGGCATCGACGTCGATCGTGAGTGACTGCCCGGCCTGGAGCAACACTTTGAAGACATCGACATCGCGGCTACCGAACTGACCGTCACCGATCTGGCCGGGGAAACGCACGCTGCCCGACGAGGCCGTCACAGCCACGGCAGCAGCCAGCGTGTCACCAGCGTCGACGGGCGAGGGAGTCGGCGTCGGGGTGGGAGTTGGGGTTGGCGTCGGGGTGGGAGTTGGCGTCGGCGCGGGCGCAGGTGCTCCCAAAGCCTGCAGGGCGGCGGCCGCGTTGAGCAGACCGCCTGTGGCCACCTTGCCGGAGAGTCCCGCGACCGGTGTCGTGCTCGACAGGATCGCGGTGCGAATCTGCGCCGCCGTGGCCTGCGGGTTGGCGGCCGCCAGCAGGGCGACGGTGCCGGTCACGTGGGGCGTCGCCATCGACGTGCCGCTGTACGAGGCATAGGAGTTGTTCGGCGTCGTCGAGAGGATGGCCACGCCGGGCGCGGCAAGGTCGACGGTCGTGGCACCGTAATTGGAGAAGCTCGCCAATTGGTTGGAACGATCGGTCGCCGCCACCGAGATCACGGACGTGCCCGGATGGTTGGCCGGGTAGGAAGGGGTGGCGTCGTTGTTGTTCGACTCGTTCCCTGCAGCGGCCACGAAGAGAATCCCAGCCCCTGCGCCGGCGTCGATCGCGTCACGGAGGGCCGTCGACAGCCCGCCGCCGCCCCAGCTGTTGTTGGTGGCGACGACGTTGATGCCAAAATCACGTCGCATGCGGGTGGCGTAGTTGATCGCCGCGACCGCAGCACTGGTGCTGCCGCTCCCCGCGGCGTCGAGAAACTTGAGCGGCATGATGGATACCTGCCAATTGACGCCCACCACGCCGACGCCGTTGTTGCCCACCGCACCGATCGTGCCCGACACGTGCGAGCCGTGGCCGTTGTCGTCCATCGGGTTGGCATCGTTATTGGCGAAGTCCCAGCCCATCACGTCGTCGACGAAGCCGTTGCGGTCGTTGTCGATGCCGTCGCCGGCCACCTCGCCGGGATTGCGCCAGGCGTTGGCCGCGAGATCCGGGTGGTTGTAGTCCATGCCGGTATCGATGACGGCGACGACCACGCTGCGCGAACCAGTGGTCGTGTTCCACGCCTCGGGGGCGTCGATGTCGGCATCGACGACGCCGCCCGACTGACCGGTGTTGTCGAGACCCCAGAGTTGGCCACGCGATGGATCGTTGGAAGCGATGGTGGGCGCGATCGCGAAATCGGGCTCGACGTAGCTCACGCCGGTCGTCCGCGCGGCCCAGCCGAGCACGTCCTGCGTCGATGCCCCGGGGGTGGAGAGCGCATAAAAGCCCTCACCCAGGGCAGCGGTATGCCACGCTGGATTCCATGCGGGTGCGAGGTTCCAGCCGGTTGCGGTCGCCGTCGCGGGGGCCCGCACGATCCAGGCGTCGGACCGCGCAGCGGCGGTCTGACCATGCCATTCAATCTGCCTGAGGGCGGTTGCGGCGACATCAGCCGACATCGCCAGCCGCGATTCGAGGAGTTCCGCCGTGCATGTCGTGGAACGACGGCTGCGAACGACCGCTGAACGGGGCCGAGTGCCGTGATTCAGATGAGACAGATGGCTCAATCGGCGCAGAGAGAGGGGGCGGTTCATGGGTGCTGCCTTCCACGCTACTGATATCGTCTGCCCCTGCGCCGAGTAGTATCGTCCCAAGGCGGGCGAATGTCTAGCCGCCATGCAGGGGCCGGTCAGGTCGGTTACGATGCCAAGGATCTGCCACGGTTTGCCCGACCGGCACCTGCGCCGTTTCCGGCCAGGTCGTCCAGGACACTTGGTATGTGGAGCGGCGACTTCACGATTTGTGGTTTCAGGAGATCTTGAATGGTCTTTCCAGTTGGTGACGACAACTCCGACCGCACGACCTTTCCGTATGTGACGATCGCGCTGTTGCTCACGAACGTGTTCGTATTCGTGGTGCTCCAGCAGATGGGGGCCAACGACAACGTCACGCTCGCCTATTGCCAGGTGCCCGCCGAGATCATCTCGGGGCGAGACGTCATCACCGAGCCGTCGGTGCGAATGATCCAGACGCCCGAGGGCGTGATCCAGGTGCCCGATCCCGGCCTCAAGGCCACGCCGATTCCGCCGTGGATGACGCTGCTGACGGCAATCTTCATGCACGGCAGCATCATGCATCTGGCCGGCAACATGTGGTTTCTGTGGATCTTCGGCGACAACGTCGAGGACGACATGGGGCATTTCAAATACCTGCTCTTCTATCTGGCCACCGGCATCATTGCATCGCTCGCCTTCGTGGCGCTCAACAGGTCGGGCGAGGCGGCGCTGACGCCGTGCCTGGGTGCTTCCGGCGCGATCTCGGGCGTGCTTGGGGCCTATCTCGTGCTCCATCCGCACCGCCGCGTGAGCGTGATCCTGCTGCGGATGATGGTCGACGTGCCGGGCTACGTGGCCGTCGGCATCTGGTTTCTGTTCCAACTCGTGAGCGGATTCCTCGATCAGGGCGGTGGCGGCGGCGTGGCCTACTCGGCCCACGTGGCGGGGTTCGTGGCGGGCATGATTCTCGCCAAGCCGATGAGCCACAGAGACGTCCGCGATGGGGCCGACCCGTTGGTCGTGCTCAGACGGCGCGTGCCGTAAATACAACGTGGCAGCAAGTTTTTAACCCGTGGCAGCAAGTTTTTAACTTGCTGAATTGACAAGATGCAATCTTGTCACCACGGGGAGAGTCGGCACCACCATTTGTGGAGTTCGATGGCCGGCAGGATCGTGACGGCCACCGCCATCAGAAGAAACCACTCGCGGCCGTTCACCGGCGCGACGTCGAGGAGTGCGCGGGCCGGTGGCCAGTGCATCGCCAGCAGGTGCACCGCCAGCGCAGCGAGGGAGCCTGCGAGCAGAAGCGGGCTTCGCCGCAGTGGTAGTGCCAAGGCCGATCGCGTCTCCGAACGGCAGTTGGCCAGATGCGCATTCTCGAAGAGCACCATCAACAGGAGCGTGGCGTTGCGGGCCGAGGCGAGCGCGGCGGTGTCATGATCCGCGGCGGTGGCCGACGCGTTGCCCAGCCAAAGGTGAAAGATGAGGAACGATGCCACACCCATCACCAGCGCCGAAATAACGATCCGCTGGAGCATCACGCGGTCGAAAATCGGCTCATCGGGCGGTCGGGGTGGGCGGTCGAGTTCGTCGCCCTGCCCGGGCTCGAAGGCCAGGGCCACGTCCTGGATGCCGTTGGTCACGAGGTTGAGCCAGAGGAGCTGCACCGCCGTGAGCGGCAGCGGTGATCCCGTGGCCACTGCCAGGGTCACAAGCACCATTTCGGCCGCACCGGTGCTGACCAACAGGAAGATCACCTTGCGGACATTGTCATAGGCGATGCGGCCCTCCTCGATGCCGGCGATGATCGTGGCGAAGTTGTCATCGCTGATCACGAGCCCGGCCGCTTCGCGGGCTACGTCGGTGCCGCCTTTGCCCATCGCCACGCCGATGTTGGCGGCGCGAAGGGCAGGGGCGTCGTTGACGCCGTCGCCGGTGACGGCGACGAAGTGGCCCGCGGCCCGTGCGGCCTCGACGATCCGAAGCTTCTG
>JAPLNQ010000187.1:29710-30482 GCA_026401075.1 Planctomycetia bacterium | reverse complement strand
CGTGATCGCCAGCGCCGCCGTGATGGAATACGTTGGATTGGCCTCAGGAAGGGTAAGCCGCACCGCCGGCGGAGCCGCGATGTAGGAGGCGCTGGCGACGATCGCCCCCAGCACGGTGCAGCCGCCGAGATTCAGCCCCGCGAGGTGCCCCAGATAGACCCCCACAAAGCCGTGGATGAGGGGCATGAGAATGCCGAAGGCAATGAGAAATGGGCCGACTTTGACGAGATCGCCCAGTTTCTCCCCTGCCACGAGCCCCATCTCCAGGAGGAAGACACAGAGGAGGCCGCGAAACAGCATGCCCTTGCTCTGAAAGAAATCGTAGAAGGGCTGGAACCCCGTGGGATCCATGAACAGCGTCGAGATGAAGCCAATCGCGAGAAGACCGGCCATCAGCATGATCGACTGGCCGGTCATGACCTCATAGAGCGCCTCGCCAAGCTTCGACTCCTTCACCCGCCTGCCGCTGCCAGCCGCCCGTGCCGCCCGCTCCTTGGCCGACAGCGCGGCCCCGATCACGAGCGCGATGGCGATGCCTGGGCACTCGAGCAGCGTGACGAGCGTCGGCAGGAAACTGTTGGCGGGATGCTGCGTCTGCTCCACGAACGAATTGGCGACAGCATAGGTCACGGCCGAGGTGCTGCCATAGTGGGCCGCGATGCCGGCCGAATCGGCGATCGACATACCACCAAGGTACCGGAGCACGGCGTAGGATGTGATAGGCGTGAGGCAGCCGAGGAAGAGTGTCGCGAGGGCAGGCTTCCAGATCGTG
>JAPLNQ010000187.1:16375-29692 GCA_026401075.1 Planctomycetia bacterium | reverse complement strand
GGGCAGGCTTCCAGATCGTGGCCACGCCGTGTTCCTGGTATTCGTGGGCGAGTTCATGGCCACCGATGAAGCCGATCGACATCAGTAGGAAGATGGCGATCGAGTAGTAGAGTTCCTTGGGAATCTTGATGCCGCCGTGGATGCGGGTGCAGATGATCCCCAGGACGAAGCAGAGAGGGATCGGCGTCAGCAGATTCCGCTCGAGCGACTCGAGAATCCGCGACATCTGTTCAGCCGAGAACACCCCGAGCAGTGGGACGGCGAGGGCTACGGCGGCGGACGGCAGGAGCATCATGGTGGCCTCGCAGGGTGGGGGGCAGGGCCGATCGAGCGTCACCGCCATCTCAGCAGGCGACATCGGAGCGGCACCCGTGGACAGAGCGTAGCTGGAATGCCACAAACCGCGACCCCGATTTGGTAGGCCTGACACCATTGTAAGCCACTCTCGGCCAACCTGACCAAAAGACGTGCGATCCCGCCCTTCGTGGACATGGCCCCCAATGCCATACTCCTTGCAGAGCCGGTGTCATGGGCGTGACGTGGAGTCGCGCCCTTGCGATGCCTCCGCAGGGAGCCAGTTCATGCAAGTCGCGATCATCGAAGATGACCCGGTCATCGCCAAGGCCGTTGCCACGGCCGTCCGCGAAGCGGGGCATCAGTGCACCTGGTTGGCCGACGGCGAGTCGGCCATCCGCGACAAGACACTCATGTCGAGCGACATCGTCGTGCTCGACATGATGCTGCCGAAGGCGAGTGGCCTCGATGTGCTCCGGGCGGCCCGACAGGCCGGCGTGCGCACGCCCGTCATCGTGCTCACGGCCCGTGGCGCCGTGTCCGACAAGCTCGAGGGCTTCGAGGCCGGCGCCGACGACTACCTCGTGAAGCCCTTTGCGATCGATGAACTGCTGGCCCGGATCGAAGCGGTGCACCGGCGCACGGCCCACAAGCCCGCCATGGAACTGGAGGCCGGCGACCTGCACCTTTGCCTCGCCAACAAGCGGCTCGCGATGGCCGGACGCACGATCGAACTCACGCCCACGGAATTCAGCATCCTCGAACTGCTGATGCGGTTTCAGGGGCAGGTCGTCACGCGGAAGATGCTCTGCGAGCATGTCTGGGGCTTCGACTGGGACGGGCCGACGAACGTGATCGAGGTGCACATCAACCGGCTGCGCGGAAAGCTCGACAAGGGCCGCACCGAGTCGCTCATCCGTACGATCCGGGGTCGTGGCTATGCCCTCACGTCTGCTTAAGAAGATTCCGTGGGCCACGCTCCGCGTCAGGCTCACGGTCTGGAACACGCTGGTCGTGCTGCTGATCACGCTGATAGCGCTGCTCGCGGTGAAGGTGGGCGCGAGGGCCGCCCTCTATCGGGAGGCCGACGCGGTGCTCCGCGGCGAGGTGAACGAGGTAACGATCGCGCTGCGGGATCTCTATCCCAACACAGACGCCGTCGTGGACGAATTGCGGCGCAAGGCGGCCGGCCACGAAGAGCGCGGCTGGTTCACGCAACTGCTCACCGACGACGGCAAGACGATCTGGAAGAGCGAAAGCTGCCCGCCGGAGGTGGCCAAATGGCCGGTGGCACGTGGAAAATTCGAGAACCTCGTCCAGGTGGGGGGCTACCGATTTGCCCGGCGGCGAATCACCGATCCGGCGGACGAGCCGTTTCACGTGCGAATCGGCATGGCCACGGCCTTCCTCGACGACGACATCGACACGCTCACCCGGCTGCTGCTCCCCGTGGCTCTCGGCCTCTCCCTGCTGACGCCGCTGGTGGGCTACTGGCTGGCGGTGCGCGCCACCAAGCCGTTGGCCGAGATCCTCCGGACAGCCGAGCATCTCAAGCCCACGCGGCTCGGCGACCGGCTGGAGGTGCATGGCACGCAGGACGAGCTCGACCGCCTGTCGCTGACGATCAACCGTCTCCTTGACGAAGTGGCGGGGCACGTCGAGCGGCAGCAACAGTTCGTGGCCGACGCCGCCCACGAACTCCGCGGCCCGCTGGCGGCCATGAGAAGCTCGCTGGAGGTGGCCATCTCGCAGGATCGCACGGTCGATGCCTACCGGGAGACGCTGGCCGACGTGCTGGAGGAGGCCCGCCATCTGTCGAAGCTATCCAACGACCTGCTGCTCCTGGCCGAGACGGGCAATGAGGACCGTGCGCTGTCGCGTGAACAGATCGATCTCGCGGCGATCGCCCGACAGACGGTCGCCATGTTCGGCGGGGTGGCGGAGGAGCGTGCGGTTCGCCTGGTACTCCAGCCCCCGGCGGGTCCTGTGCAGGTGGCGGGGGATGCGGCTCAGCTTCGCCAGGTCCTTGGCAACCTGCTCGACAACGGGATTCGCTTCACTCCATCGGGCGGCAGGGTGACGGTATCGATTGGCATCGACGCGGCGCGTCGAGAGGTGATCCTGACGGTAGCCGACACAGGCTGTGGCATCGACGAAGAACACCTCGGTCGTGTGTTCGACCGCTTCTACAAGACCGACGCCTCGCGGACCCACGGCGATACCGTCCGCGGCGGCGGGCTCGGCCTTTCGATCTGCCGCTCGATCGTGGAGCGCCACGGTGGCAGCATCGACGTCACGAGCATGGCAGGCCGTTGCACGACGTTCACGGTACGTCTGCCAGGAACGGCTCAGACGGCCTAGGCCTCGCCGGCTCAGCAGCGACGCCCCGCAACCCTCCCAGCCTGCCAAGGCCTGCCCAAAGCCCCTCGCTGATGAGTGGGTGCGGATTGCAAAGCCGTTACTTTCAATGCAAGCGTCAAGGTTTGCCGGTGTTGATGAGGACATCTAGGAACGAACTGCCGTGAGCATCATCTGGACGACTTCAGCAGGAAGGAAGGGAGCATCCGGCCCACGCCTGGTTGGTACCCGGCGCGGTCTGCTGGCCGGCCTCTGCCTACTTGCTTGTGCCGTCACTCCCGTTCTCGAGCCCGCCGATGCCGCGGATCCTTTTCTGGTGATTGCGGAACAGGCAGATGACCAGCAGCCGCTCGACCTTCCCAGCATCGCCCCGAGGCTGCAGTCGTTCCAGCAGGTGGCCGACGCGCTCAGCACCGAGCAGCGTCGCATCGCCGAACTGGAATCGCGTCTCCAGCAGCTTGAAAAGAAGGCGGCGAGCGCGGTCGAGCCGCTCCCCGAGCCCAAGGACGCCAACGCGAAGGATGCCAAGCCGGCCGACGGCAAATCGAAGGAAGGTGACGGCAAGGCTGCCGATGCCGGCAAGGATGGCAAGACGGAAGAGAAGAAAGAAGAAAAGAAGCCCGACGAACCCTACGAAGTTGGCACCGACCTCGGCCTGAAGTCCCGCTGGGACAAGGGCGGCGGTGGCATGCTCACCGAGGAGTCGGCCAACAAGGACTTCCGCGTCAAGATCGGCGGCCGCACGCAGGTCGACGCCTCCGCCTTCTCCGCCGCCCCTGGCCCGAACCAGGCACCCAATCAAGGTGGCCTCGACCCCGGTCTCTCCGACACCGTCAATTTTCGTCGCGCCCGGTTCCGCATCGAGGGCCGGATGTACGAAATGTACGACTGGGCGGCGGAGTATGACTTTGTCAATCAGATCAACGTCAACAATGAGACTTACCCAACGGAAAAAGACGCAGGGCCGCTGACCGCCGTCACCGACCTCTGGCTGCAGGTCCGCGAGCTTCCGATCCTCGGCACCGTCCGAGTGGGCAATCAGAAAGACCCCTACGGCTACGAGCATCTCACCAGCAGCCGCTGGCTCAACTTCATGGAGCGATCCTACGCCCAGGACGCCTTCGAGGGGCCGTTCAACAACGGCTTCCTCCCCGGCATCCAAATCCTCAACAACAACGAGGAGGGCGACATCGCCTGGCAGGTGGGCGAATTCAAGAACACCTCCAGCCCTTTCGGCTTCTCCAATTCTTCCGGCGGCAGCCAGACGGTCGGCCGGCTCGTCTATCTGCCCGTGTTCGAGGACGAGGGTCGCAAACTCGTTCACCTTGGCATCTCGGGTCGCACCATGGAACCGAGGCGGCAGTACACGTCGTTTGACAGCAAGACCGGCCTGCCGACCAGCGACCAAATCACTGCCGTCCGCTTCCGCAGCCGTGGCGACATCCGCAACGGCCCGCCCGGCCCGCTCAACTCGATCTACGCCGACACGGGACTCCTCCAGGGGACCTGGCAGAACATGATCGGCCTTGAATTTGTGGCCAACAACGGCCCCTGGTCGTTTCAGTCGGAGTATTTCGGTTCGTGGCTCTACAACGCGAGGACGACGAACGTCGGGCCGTATCTGACCAACGGCTTCCAGCCCAAGCCGGGCACGAGCGTGGGCACCGTCTACTATCAGTCCGGCTACGCCGAGGTGCTCTACTTCCTCACTGGCGAGAGCCGCACCTACTCGAAGATCGAATACCGCTTCGACCGGCCAATTCCGCACAACAATTTCTACGCGTTTCGCGACCGCAGCGCCCGCCGGAACCAATGGAACATCAGCGAGGGAGCCTGGCAGGTGGGGGCCCGCTACAACTATCTCTGCCTGAACGACAGCGGCGTCAACGGCGGTGTCTTGAACGGCATGACGCTCGGACTCAACTGGCTGCTCAATCCCAACGCCCGCGTCTACTTCAACTACGACCTCACCTACCGCGACTACGTCAGCACGCCGTGGAACAAGGACGGCACGGTAGGCAAGAGCTACAACGGCAGCGGCTTCATCAACGGCTTCGGCACCAGGCTGGCCTTCGACTTTTGAGCCTCTCTCACTCCTTCATGACCTGACCTGCGGAGTCTTTCCATGCGACATCTGTGCTTCGCCCTCATCGCAGCGATGGGCCTCGTCGGTAACAGCGGCGCGTCTCAGGCAGCCGACTGCTGCTGCGAACAGCCCGCCTGCACCGACTGCAATCCCTGCTCGGACGGCGTGCCGGCATGCAAATCCTCATGGGACGAGAAGAAGACCAAGAAGACGAAGTACACGATGAAGTGCGAGCCTGCCTGTGCACGGGCGGCGGAGTGTTTCTGCACCGGGCCGACGGAATGCCGCTGCAGCCCGCCCTGCGGCAACATCTACTCGAAGAAAAAACTCTACAAACAGCCGGGTGAAGAAAAGGTCGAGAAGGTGCCGAAGTACGAGGTGAAGGTGGTGCCGGCCGCGCCGTGCGACTGCGCCCGCTGCTGCGACGTTTGTTGGTGGAATCCGCTCTCCGTCCTCCACTATCTCGTCGGCCGCTAGAAAACATACACAGGCTGACCATCAGCCACATGATCTGACGGCCTGCCGCCGTGGCCTGGGGGGGCACCGGGCGGCAGGCCGTCTTCTTTGTTCACGATGCAGAACTCGCCGTCACCATCGCCGCGGACCGCCTGCGCGGCGGGAATCGTCTTCGCGATGCCCGTCGAGGCCGATGCCTTCGCAGGATTGGCAACGGAGACCGTGGATGTCACAGCGTCCGGACTCACGTTTCATGAGGGCGTCGTCGCCGGCCGGCGGGTCGCATGGTGCGTGGCCGGCGCCGGTGGCGAGTCTGCCGGGCGGGCGACGCGACTGTTGATCGACGGCCATCGGCCGCGAGTGATCGTGTCGGCCGGCTTCGCCGGTGGGCTCGATCCCGCGCTCACCCGCGGCACGGTCGTTTCCCCACGACGATCCATCAACCGCACCGGAGGCCCGCCGATCGCCGTGGCAGCGGCAGGGCAGGGGGGCGGGACATCAGCGGCCAGCAATATGACCGGCAGTGCCAGCAGTGCCAGCAGTGCCGACCTCACGATCGTGAGCGTCGACACCGTGGTGACGACGGCTGCAGCGAAGCGAGACCTTGCCGCGGCCACCGGTGCAGACCTCGTCGACATGGAGACCTACGCGGTAGCGACGGCGGCCCACGCCGCCGGCCTGCCGTGCGTCTCGATCCGTGTGATCTCCGACGACGCGTCGCAGGATCTGCCCAAGGAAATCGCCGCACTCGTGCAGCCGCAGTCGGGCATGCGGCGGCTGGGAGCGGCCTTGGCCGGCATCGGCCGCCGGCCGCGGGCCGCGCTCGACATGTGGCAGCTGTGGGAGCACGCCGTGGTCGACGGCCGCACGCTGGCTGTCGCGATCAAAACCTTTCTGGAAGGGCTCAGCGATTCCCCGTCAGCAGTCTCACAACCGGGTTCTTCGCCAGATCGGCCGTGAGCGGAGCGACAGTCCTGCCCAGATGACGGCCGGTCGCACCAGCCGCAAGCCGGCCGCTCCTCACGGCGCCCTCCATCGTGGAGGGCCAGCCGGTGGCGGTCCAATCCCCGGCGAGAATGAGGTTCGGCACAGATGTGACCGCGGCCGGCCGGAAGGCATCGACGCCCGGCCGCACCGAAAGCACGGCGGTGGGATCGGTGACCACCCGCGCATCGACGAGCACGGCAGCGCGGGCCGCGGGAAACGTCTCTCGCAGTTCCGCCACGACGGTGGCCACGAGTTTCTCGCGATCGCCGCCGAGCAGCCCACGGGACGCGCTGATGACCACCTGGCAGTAGCCCGGCTGACGTCCTTCGGCTGCATCCGGGCGAAACACCCACTGCGAGACGCGGTTCACGAGCACCGCATGTGGCAGGTCGATGCAGTCGCGGTCAAACCAGAGATGCACAGCCGTGATCGGTGAGCCGACAAACGTTTCATCGGCCGCCGGCACGAGATCGGGCACGACTCGCGCCGCCTGACGCCACGGCAGGGCGATGATCACGGCGTCGCAGGGCGTGCGGCCATCCCCATGAATCACGGCAGTGGCCCGACCGGCGGCGTCGCGCTCAATCGCCGTCACGCTCCGGCCCGCCTCCACCGTCACGCCACGGCCCTCCAACCACGCCACGAGCCGATCACCGAAGAGGCTGCCGAGCGGCTCGGTGGGCACGAACATGTCGGCGGCGTCGCGATGGGCGAGAAAGGCATCGACCGCCACTTTCCGCGCAGCGGCTGTGCTCACGAGATCGATCGATTCGCCAAGCGCACTCTCGAGCACCGGCTGCCAGAAGAGCCGGATCACCCGCTCAGGCTGGCCCGCCGACTGGAGCCACTCCAGTGCCGTGCTGCGAGCCACGCCTGGCTCGCCACCAGTCGGCTCGCGATACCGAGCGAGCTTCAGCATTCCCAGGCCGAGCGACACCTTCTCGCGAAACGAAAAGTGCCGCATACCCAGAAGCAGCGGCGTGAGGTGCATCGGCGCCGGGAGCAGCCTCGAGGGCGTGCAGGCGGCCCGATCGCCATCGGGACCGATGAACCACAGCGTGCGGTCGCGGCGAAGAGCGTCCGACAGGCCGGCCTGCCGACAGAGATCGAGGAAGTTCGTGCAGCATCCCATCGCGACGTGCTGGCAGGCATCGACGAGGCCGCCCGCCACCGGATCCTCGAACGAGGCCGCCCGACCACCGACACGACGACGCGCCTCGAGCACGGTCACACGGACGTCGGTCAAGGAGAGCGCGGCCGCCGCCGCCAGGCCGGCCAGACCGCCACCCACGACGACAACATGCGGCCGGTCGGGGCGGGCTGATGCGGAACGCGACGGTTCAGTCATGGTATGTCCAGTCATGTCATTTCTGCGCGGCGTTTCCCACACTGAGGGCACCCGACAGTGGCCGTGGACCGAGCAAGAGCGTCGCCAAGGTAGCGGCCATCAGGCGGGGCCGACCGGGACGTACCCGCTCCGTAAAAATCCGCGTACCGGCCTTCCGCACGGCGGCAAACAACGAACTATACGCGCCGAACATCGCCCGAAACACGATGCGGCCGTCGGTGGAGAGCAATCGATCGAGCCGGGCCGCCTGCCGATAGCAATCCGCCGCCCGCGCCACGTTCAGACTCGCGAGTTCCGCGAACCCAGGGCCGATCCGGCCGCTGCGGAGATCAGCGGGACTGCAGCCAGAGGCTCGAAAATCCTCCTCTGGAAGATAGATGCGGCCGCGGGCAAGGTCCTCGGGAATGTCACGGAGAATGTTCGTCAGTTGGAAGGCGAGGCCGCAGGCATGCGCGGCGGGCACGGCCTCCCGTGGCGACCGAAAGCCCCAGATGTGGATGGCGGCGAGCCCCACGGCACTGGCCACCAGGCGGCAGTAGTCCTCCAGTTCGGGAAACGTGTCGTAGCTGCTCCGATCGAGGTCCATTCTGCAGCCGTCGACGATGTCGTGGAGATATTCCGCCGGCACGGCGAAACGGCGGACCGTATCGACGACCGCTCTGATGACCGGATCTGCCGACGTCCCGCCCGCGATCGCCGCGGAGAGTTCGGTGTCGAAGGTGTCGAGCGCGTGGCGGGCCTCCACGGGATTGGCGCCGTCGTCGACAATGTCGTCGGCACGCCGGCAGAAGGCGTAGAGAGCCGTGGTGCCGCGGCGCTTCGCCTCAGGCAGGAGGCGGATCGGCAGCGCAAAGTTGGAACCTGCCCGGCTCAGCACCTCGGCACAGGCCTCGTGATCGCCGGCGAGCGTGGTCAAACCGGTCATGTGGGTCATGACGGGCCACCACCAGCAGGATGTGGCGTGGCCTGCAGACGCCACCAGGCCCACGCGGCAAGGCGGAGCTTGGTCCATTTCCCCACGGTCGGCCGCCGCGCGAGCGTGTCGAACCCGGCCCGTTCGATCGCGTCGGCCACGGCCCGGCCGCCGGCCAGAAACATGCCGATCGCAGGCCGAAGCGCCGGCGGCGCAACGCCCACGAGCGGCTCGCCCGCGTCGAACTGCTCCCGGGCCCACGCCACCTCCGCACGCACCACATCCCGCAGCGGCGGCGCGGCTCGCGGCGCATCGAGCATCGCCTCGGTCACACCGTGCTGCCGCATATCGTCGAGCGGAAGGTAGACGCGGCCCGCCAGGCGATCGCGTCGCATGTCCTGCCAGAAGTTCACCAGTTGCAGGCCCGTGCAGATGCAATCCGACATGGCCACGAGCGCCGCGTCGCGGCAGCCCTCGAGCGCCAGCACGATCCGCCCCACGGGATCGGCGGAGCGGCGGCAGTAGGCGACAAGTTCGTCGCGATCGGCAAACCGCACGGCCACGCCGGCCGCGTCGAACGCCCGGTCTTCCTCGAACGCATCGAGCAGATGGGCAAACGGCTCGATCGTCAGGCCGGTCTGACGGACAGTCTCTGCGAGCGCCACATAGACGGGATGCCCGGGCCGACCCACGAAACACGCTTCCAATCCCTGCCGCCAGGCCGCGAGGTCGCGGGCCGCCTCCGCGGGACTCGCTGCCTCGTCGACCAGATCGTCGCTCCACCGTGCATAGGCATAGACGTTGGCCAGATGCTGCCGCAGCCGGTGGGGGACAAGCCGCGTGGCGACCGTGAAATTTTCGTAGTGCCGGCGGGCCACGTCGCGGCAGAAGGCCTCCGCGGCGGCGAGGTCGCCGGTCGTGGGCACCGGCGCGAGCTGCCAGGCCGTCGGGTCGCGTCGGGCGGGCTGCGCTGGTTGCACGGACATCGGCGCCACCGGCTTTACGCGGTGTTTGCGGAGGAGGGCCTGTTCTTCACTGGCAGGGCTGATTCACCCCTACTACCATAGCCTATCGGCCTGTTTTGGCCCCAGACGCGGTCCCCGCAGCCCCTCACGGAACCATCGCCATGAAGATCTTGCTTGCCAGCCCGCGTGGCTTCTGCGCCGGCGTGAACATGGCCATTGAGACGCTCGAAACAGCCATCCGACTCCATGGCACCCCCATCTACGTCTTCCACGAGATCGTCCACAACAAGCATGTCGTTGATCGGTTCACGCGTGAGGGAGCAGTGTTCGTAGACGCGGTCGAGGAGGTGCCGGAGGGGGGCGTTTTACTTTTTTCCGCCCATGGTGTGGCCCCGGAGGTGCGTCGCGTCTCGGCCGAGCGGCGGCTGCGGGCCATCGATGCCACCTGCCCGCTCGTCACGAAGGTGCATCTGGAGGCGATCAAGTATGCGAAGGCCGGCTACCGCATCATGCTGATCGGCCATGAGGGACACGACGAGGTGATCGGCACGATGGGGCAGGCCCCCGAAGCCTTCACGCTCGTGGAGACGACCGAGGAGGTGGATGCCCTTCCGTTCGGCCCGGACGACCGGCTCGCCTACCTCACGCAGACAACGCTCTCGGTGGACGACGCCTCGCGGATCATCAACCGGCTGAAAGCGCGGTTCCCACAGATCGTGGGCCCGCCGAAGGACGACATCTGCTACGCCACGCAGAATCGCCAAGAGGCGGTCCGCCTGCTCTCCGAGGGGGCCGACCACGTGCTGGTGCTCGGGAGCCAAAATAGCTCCAACAGCCAACGGCTCGCGGAACTAGCCCGCGAGCGGGGCATTACGGCCCATCTCATCGACGGCGCCAACGAGATTGATCCGGCCTGGTTCGTAGGCACCGAGACGGTGGTGATCACGGCCGGCGCGAGTGCCCCGGAGAGCGTCGTGCAGGACTGCGTGACGTGGCTGCAAAACAGGTTCAGCGCCACGGTGGAGGAGCGGACGATCCGCGAGGAGGACGTCTACTTCCCGCTGCCGAAGGAACTCCGCGCCGCCGCGGCGGCCGTCCAACTGCCGATGGCGTGACAGGTCTCGCGGGCTTTTAAAGGCTTGGGCCTGAAAGGGCAACCCAGAGCGACGCAGCATGGAGTGCACTGATCGCCAGATTCCACCACGGAACGGGATTCTTCCTGTCCGCGACGAAGAACAGCGTCAGCACTTTGTAGAGAATCTGGAGCGGCAAGAGCACAACGACAATGCTCATCCGCAGTGGCACGACGGCCAGGGCCACAGCGCTCACTACTGCGATCGCCAAATAGAGGCACGCCAAGATCCGTCGCGAGGGCGTGTCCGGCCCAAACACAACGTCAAGTTTTGGAAGCATCGAATCAAGGTTGAACCCGGTCGCGACGCCAAAAAAAACCAGCGACAAGCACATTCACGACGAGGGAAGCCACGATGATCGGCATGAAGAGGCTCCCACTCGATGATGCCCGCAATCAGTGGCTCACGACCTTGAACGGGCCACGCCGACCGGTTTTATCGCGAGTCTGCCGTGCGGAAAAGCCATCCATGGCTTTTCCACGAAGTCGATCGTTGGAACCGCTGAGGGTTTCCGCAAAAACGCACTACTGAAACCCGGGTGGTCGTTCGAACCCGGTGTCCCCCGGCTCCCGCCGAGGGCTTTTAGTCACCCAACACCTCAGCTGCAGCGGCAGCATGCCGATGTTTCGCGTGAAAGTCAGTGCGTCAGCTTCTTGTGCCGGAAGCGATGCGGCTCGTCGGCCCCGACTCCCTGCCGCTCCTTGCGACTCCGCTCATAGACCTCGAAGTTGCCCTCGCAGACGTGCACATAGCCATCCCCCTCGAAGGCGATGATGTGTGTGGCGAGCCGGTCGAGAAACCACCGGTCGTGGGTGATCACCACGACCGAGCCGGCGAAGCTCGAGATGCCCTCCTCGAGCGAGCGGAGCGTGTCGACGTCGAGGTCGTTCGTCGGCTCGTCGAGCAGGAGCAGATTCGCGCCTCCGCGGAGCAGCTTCGCCAGATGCACGCGGTTGCGTTCACCGCCGGAGAGCGTGCCCACCTTTTTCTGCTGGTCGGGCCCCATGAAGTTGAACTTCGCCACGTAGCTGCGGGCATTGACCGTCCGCTTGCCCAGTTCGATCGTGTCGTGGCCGCCCGAGATCTCCTGGAACACCGTCTTGTCGGCGTCGAGGGCATCGCGGTTCTGGTCGACATAGCCGATGTCGACCGTGGCACCCACCTTGACCGTGCCACTGTCCGGCTTTTCCTGGCCGACGAGCATCCTGAAGAGCGTCGTCTTACCGGCGCCGTTGGGGCCGATGATGCCCACGATGCCGCCCGGGGGAAGCTTGAACGACAAATTTTCAAAGAGCACCTTGTCTCCGAACGCCTTGGAGATGTTCTCGACGTCGATCACCTGGTCGCCGAGCGAGCGGCTAGCGGGGATGAAGATCTCGATCTCCGAATCCCGCACCGCGGCCTGCTCCGCGGCCAGCTTTTCATACGCTGACACGCGTGCCTTGCTCTTGGCCTGCCGGGCCTTGGGTGACATCCGGATCCACTCGAGTTCCTTGTCGAGCGTCTTCTGACGGGTGCTCACCACCTTCTCCTCGAGCTCCAGGCGGGCCTTCTTCTGCTGCAGCCACGAGGTGTAGTTGCCCTCGAAGGGAATGCCCCGGCCGTGGTCGACTTCGAGGATCCACTTGGCGACGTTGTCGAGGAAGTAGCGGTCGTGCGTCACCGCCACCACGGTGCCGGTGTATTCGGCGAGATGCCGCTCGAGCCAGTCGACGCTCTCGGCATCGAGATGATTCGTCGGCTCGTCAAGCAGGAGCAGGTCGGGCTTCTCGAGCAGCAGCTTGCAGAGGGCCACGCGGCGTCGCTCGCCGCCGGAGAGGTTCGTGACGGCCCAGTCGGCGGGAGGCAGATTCATCGCGTCCATCGCGATCTCAACCTGCCTGTCGAGATCCCAGAGATTCTTGACGTCGATCTCGTCCTGCACCGTCGCCTGTTCGGTGAGCAGTTTCTCCATCTCGGCGTCGCCGAGCGGTTCGCCCAGCCGGGCATTGATCTCCTCGAATCGGCGCAGCACGGCACGGGAATGATCGACCGCTTCCATCACGTTTTCGAACACGGTCTTCTCCGGGTCGAGCTGCGGCTCCTGCCGGAGGTAGCCGACGGTGTAGCCGTCGGCCAGGCGGGTCTCACCGTCATATTCGGTGTCGAGCCCGGCCATGATCTTCATGAGGGTGCTCTTGCCGGCGCCGTTGCGGCCCAGCAGGCCGATCTTCGCCCCCGGATAGAAGGCGATGTTGACGTTCTTGAGCAGCTCGCGCTGGCCGAATTTCTTGGTGAGGTCGGTGATCTGGAAGATGAAGGCAGGGCCCATCGGAAAGCAGTTCGCTCCGTGAAAATTGTCTGTCGGCCGGCGGTGCGCCGGACAGGGGAGATGACGCCCCGGCGTGAGGCGTTGCAGCCCTTCAGCTTACAGGAGCGGCCTCGCTTCAACGAGGGCGTGCGTCGGATGCCTGCAAACTGTCCTCACCGCATCCGCGGCACCACGTCGCCTCGTTGCAGGCCGGATGGCGATGGACTACCATACACCGCCGAACAACGCCAATCACCGCCGATTTTGAAGTGTCCTTCCGCGAAGGAGCATCCGTCCATGCCCGACTACGCACACCCCGACCTCCTCGTCTCTACCGCCTGGGTCGCGGACCATCTCACCGACCCGCAGGTACGGATCGTCGAATCGGACGAAGACCGGGCGCTGTACACGCAGGGCCACATCCCCGGAGCCGTCGAAATCGACTGGCAGGTCGACCTGCAGAATCAGGTGGTGCGGGACTACATCG
>JAPLNQ010000187.1:2236-16307 GCA_026401075.1 Planctomycetia bacterium | reverse complement strand
TGTTTTACGGCGATAAAAACAACTGGTGGGCGTGCTACGCCCTCTGGGTGTTCAAACTCTACGGCCACAAGGACTGCCGGGTCATGAACGGCGGCCGGAAGCGGTGGGAGCTCGACGGCCGGGCCTGGTCGAACGATCGCGTGACCTATCCCCACGCTCACTACACGGCGGCGGAGCAGGACGGCACGATCCGGGCCCTGCGCGACGAGGTGCTCAAGCACCAGCGGGCCGGCAAGCAGCTGCTCGACGTGCGTTCACCCGAGGAATATCGGGGTGAGCGGATGCATATGCCCGACTATCCCAACGAGGGTGCGATCCGCGGCGGCCACATCCCGGGCGCAAACAACGTGCCGTGGCCGATGAACTGCAACGAAGACGGCACGTTCAAGACCGCGAAGGAGCTGGAAACGCTCTACCTGCGCGACCTGAAGATGAAGCGACGATCGCCGACGATCGCCTACTGCCGGATTGGCGAGCGGTCGAGCCTGACGTGGTTCGTGCTCAAGTACCTGCTCGGCTTCGGGAACGTGAAGAACTACGACGGCTCGTGGCTGGAGTGGGGCAACTGCGTGGGGGTGCCGATCGTGAAGGGTGCCGCCCCGGGCGGTGCCGTCGCTGCCACAGCCGCCGCGGCACACGCATCCTGATGGGTTCTCTCTCGTTCTCTCTCGCTTTATCTCTTTCTTTTTCTCTTTCTTTTTCTCTTTCTTTTTCTCTAGGGGCCACCGCCCCATCCCATCCAACAGCATGAACGGCGTCAACGAGCGGCTCACTGCGATCATCGGCGAGTTCGCCGACCTCGACGGCCGTGAGAAGCTGGAACTGCTCCTCGATTTTGCCGCCGGCCTGCCGCCGTTGTCGGCTGAATATCAGGCCCGCAAAGGCAGCGAGGATCGCCGGGTGCACGAGTGCCAGACGCCCGTGTTCCTCTGGCCGGAGGTGACGGACGGCACCGCTCGGCTCATCGCCGAAGTGGCCCCCGAGGCCCCGACGGTCAAGGGATTCGTGGCCATTCTGGCCGATGCAGTCAACGGCCGTCCGGTCGCTGAGGCAGCCACGCTCCCCGAAGATATGCTTGAGCGAATGGGGCTCGCCGATGTGCTGGGAATCCTGCGGTCGCGTGGCCTGCGGGCGATTCTTTCCCGAGTGAAGCGGGAACTGGCCGGCATGACACAGGCCTGATCATTGGTGGCAGAGACTTGGTGGTAGGGAAAGGCAGCAGTTCGTGACATCCGCAGCAAAATTGGTGAAGGTCGTGGCCGGCGTCGATCTGGGCGGCACGGCGATCAATTACACGTTCCTCGACCAACGGGGGCAGTTCCTGATCGATGGTCTGTGCGAACACCCGGCACGAAGCGTCGAAGGGCCAGACATCTGCCTTGGCCAGATTGCTGACGGGTTGGCGATGGCCGCCGAGCAGGCAGGCGTGCGGGTAGAGAACGTCGTGGCGATCGGCCTCGATACGCCTGGGCCCGCCAGCAGCACGGGCGTGCTGAGCAAGCGCGGCTCGACGAACTTCGTGCACGCTGAATGGGCGGGCTACGACATCCGGGCCGGCCTCGATCGGCGGCTCGGTCGGCCGGTGACCTACCTCAACGACGGCAACGCCGCAGCCCTCTGGGGCCACGTCGCCATCTTCGGGTCGGAGAACACGGCAACGAGCGTTTCCGCGATCATCGGCACGGGCCTGGGCGGCGGAGTGGTCACCGCCGGCAAGGTCATCACCGGCCGAAACGGCTTCGGTGGCGAATTGGGACACGTGCTGATCCCGTTCTGCCAGATCCCGGGCATCGAAGGCATCGTGCCGGCCTGCAACTGCGGGCGGATGGGCGACCTCGAGTCGCTCTGCTCGCTGACCGCGATCCGCCGCACACTGCTGCCTTATTTTCTCAAGCAGCACCCCGATCACGAACTCGCCCGAGCGGGCGACATCGCCCAGGCGGCAAAGCAAGTCCGCGGGCTCGCGGAACGGGGCGACGACCTCTGCCGCCAGATCTTCCGCGTGCAGGCACACGCCCTTGGGCTCTTCTTCGACGAGATGATCAACGTGTTCGATCCCGACGCACTCGTGGTGGGTGGTGGAGCGGTGGAGACGTCGGATGAGTTTCAGTCGTGGTTTCTAGACGAGATCCGCGAGGGTATGCCATCGCAACGCGAGGAGCAGGCGGGAATCCCCATCCACGTGATTCCCAACGGCGACACGGCCGGCGCCCGGGGCGCGGCCCTTGACGCCGCGCGAGTCGCCCGCGAACGCGGGCTGTAGCATCACGCCACGCGGTCGAGGATCGGCAGCGAGGGCAAACCGTTGGGCTGCAACTGCGGGCCTGGAGCGGGCAGGGGGGCGACTGACTCGTCGCCGGCCGGCTGCGTCCGCGGGGGCCCTAGGATCATCAGCCGCGCCGTACCCATGAGTCCGCGAAGCGACCCAAACGTCGCCTCCACGGCGGCAGGTTCGTAGCCGCAGTGCACCATGCAGTCCTGGCACTTGGCATTGCCGCTGGCCCGCCCGTAGGCGTCCCAGTCGGTCTGTTCCATCATCTCCCGATAGGTCTTCGTGTAGCCCTCGTCGAGCAGGTAGCAGGGTCGCTGCCAGCCAAACAGGTTGTAGGTCGGCGTGCCCCACGGCCGGCACTCCAGATCCCACGCGCCCTTGAGGAACTCCAGAAACACGGGCGACTGATTGAACTTCCACCGGCGCGGCGCGTCGGCCAGGATCCGTCGGAAGAGCGACTGGCTCCGCCCACGTGGCAGAAAGTGCGACTGATCAGGCGCCTTGGCATACGAATAGCCGGGGGAGATCATCATCCCCTCCACGCCCAGCGTCATCACCTCGTCGAAAAACGCTCGATACCGCGCCGGGTCGGCGGAGGCGAAGAGCGTGGAGTTGGTGGTCACGCGGAAGCCTGCCTTGCGGGCGGCGCGGATCGCCGACACGGCCATGTCGTAGACGCCCTCGCGGCAGACGGCGTGATCGTGCTCCTCCCTCGGACCGTCGAGGTGCACCGAAAACGCCAGGTACGGGGAGGGGGAGAAGAATGGCAACATCTCCTCGAGTTTCAGCGCATTGGTGCAGAGGTAGAGATATTTCTTGCGGGCCACGATGCCGGCCACGATCTGCTCGATCTGCGGATGCAGCAGCGGCTCCCCGCCGGGAATCGAAACGAGCGGGGCACCGCATTCATCCACCGCGGCGAAGCATTGCTCGGGCGTGAGATGGGACCGCAGCACCTCCGTCGGATGCTGGATCTTGCCACAGCCACCACAGGCGAGGTTGCAGCGAAAAAGCGGCTCGAGCATGAGCACGAGCGGATACCGGGCGTTGCCCCGCAGTCGCTGCACGGCCACGTGCTTCAAGACGGCCATCATCTGTCCAACGGGCACACTCATGCAACACGCTCCCTGACGTCACGACTGCAGGCCGCTGCCTGGGAAAACCGGGCCAACGCCATGAGCGGAAAATAGATCGGGTAGTAGTGATAACGGAGGTAGAAGACCTTCGGAAAACCGGTGCCCGTGAACTCCGACTCGTCCCAACTGCCGTCGGCCGACTGGTGCGTGGCCAGCCACTGCACGCCGCGACGAGCCTCGCGGGAGTCGTGCCTTCCGGCCGCCACGAGCCCGGCCACGGCCCACGCCGTCTGCGACGCGGTCGGCGTGCCGCAGCCCGCCAGCGAACGATCGGCGTAGCTCTCCGGGGTCTCGCCCCAGCCGCCGCACGACTGCTGATGGCGAGCCAGCCAATCGGCGCCGGCCGCCACGGCGGGATCGACCGCGGGCAGCCCGACCGACCGCAGGCCTTCGATGGCCTGCCACGTGCCGTAGACATAGTTCACGCCCCAGCGGCCAAACCAGCTGCCGTCGGCCTCCTGGCTGGCCCGCAGGTAGGCAATGGCTCGATCAACGGACGGATGACCCGCCCGCAGGCCAAGCTTGCCATAGGCCTCCAGCACACGGCCGGTCAGATCGGGGGAACTCGGATCAATCATCGCGTTGTGATCGGCGAACGGCACCTTGCAGAGCAGTTCCATGTTGTTGTCGCGGTCGAAGGCACCCCAGCCGCCGTCAGAACTCTGCATCGACTCGAGCCAGGGAACGGCGCGACCGATGGCGGCCTGAACACGCGCCAGCCTGGCAACCGACGGGGAGTCACGCCCGGCGGCCAGCGAGTCGAGCCAGGTCGACAGCGCGATCAACACCATCGCAGTGTCGTCGACATCGGGGTAAAAGCGGTTGGAATACTGGAAGCACCAGCCAGACGGGACGACCCCGGCTGCATCGTGCGTCCAGTCGCCTGGCCTGCGAATCTCACGATCGAGGAGCCAGTCCACGGCGGCCACCAGCGGATCGGCGAAGTCATCCGCACAAGACAGCGAAAGGTCGACGGCATCGCGGCCCGGCGACAGTCGTCGCCCGGCAGTTGCAGCATCAGACAACGCGCGCAGGGAAATCGCGGTATCCCACACGGGAGATCGGCAGGGCTCGAGCCGCGTGGTGCCATCCGGCTCGTGTTCCACGAGCAGGTCCAACTGCCGCCAGCACTCCTGCACCTCCGCCGAGTCGTCATCACAGCCCATGGCCCGCAGGGCCAAGATGCTCCAGACGATGGGCGGGAAGATCGCCCCCAGGCCGTCGCTGCCGTCAAACCGCTCGAGCATCCAACGCCGACAGGCGGCCACAGCGCGGCTGCGCAGCGGGCAAAAGCCGACGTTGTCGCATGCCTTCAACAGCCAATCGACACCGCGAAAAAATCGGGCCCATCCGCCGCTGCCACCGACGGGAGCCGGGCCATTCCGACCCACCTGTGAGGCAAACAATTCGCTGATCCCCTGCTCGGGAGCGATCTCACGAACCGGCTTGAACGCCCACATCAGTGACAGGGGCACGATCATCGTCCGGGACCAGGCCGACACCCGGTGCAGATTGACGGGGAACCAGTCGGGGAGCAGCACCATCTCAGGAGGCACGGCCGGACAGTGGGCGTACGACATCTGGCCCAGCAGCGCCAGATAGAACTTCGTGAAACTGTTGACGGCCCACGGCCCACCGGCCCGCTCGATGGCGGCGCGGGCACGACAGAGGGGCTCGCTGTGCTGGTCATGGCCGGTGATCTTCAGCGCCAGGTAGGCCTTGACGCTGGCACTGACATCGACCGGACCGCCGGGATGGATGGCCCAGCCGCCGCCCGGAAGTTGCTCATTGAGGATGCGTTGGATGGCGCCGGGGATCTCCGGCCGACTCATCCGGCCGGCCCAGGCAAGGAGCAGGACGTATTCGCTTTCCAGGATCGTGTCGCCTTCGAGAGGGGCACGCCAATGTCCGTCCGCGGCCTGTCGCGCCAACAGCCACGAGGCCGTGGCGTCGATCGTCGCGAATATCGTTCGCTGGTCGATCGGCTCGCGATCCGAAGCAACGCGTTCAAGGTTTTGGCGCTGCGGAATTTTTCCGCCGCTGACACGGGATTCCGTTCGAGTGACGTCGCCGTGCCTCGCGGAGACATTGATGTCGAGCGTGGCCCCGCCTGCGTCCATCCTTGGTCCGGTGAAGCTCATGAAACCATCTCTGCTGCACGCTTGACGCGGCGATCCATCGCCGCGAACCCGGCAAGCATGTTGGGGAGGATAGAGAACGGCGAGAACATCGACAAGCGGGAAACAACGCGTTGCGACCGCCGCCACCGGCCATACGCTGGGACCCGGAACGCCCACCGTAAACCCTGGAAGGATAGGGGGACTTTGCTGCCCGTCATGCCCCAGCCGACCGGGCCTGAGATAGGATCGCCGAGGCCTCGGCCTCTGGCAGCACGATTGACACCCGCGTGCCCTGACCTGGGCGGGAGTCGAGCAGCATCGTACCGCCACTGGCCTCCACCAGCCTCCAAGCCTTCGACAGCCCCAGTCCAACCCCGCGACCCGCCTCGCGACCGCTGTAGAACGGATCAAAGGCCCGCCTCGCCGCTTCAAACGACATGCCGCGGCCGTCATCGGCGACAGTGACCTCACACCCCCAGCCGGTCTCCATCGGGCGGCGAGTCGCCTCGATCACCACGCGGCCACCGGCAGCCACCGCCTCGAACGCATTGACCACTACGACCCTGATCGCCTCCTCGACATGCACACGGTCGACGAAGACCGAAAGCGGCACCGGCGGCGGGCTGTATTCGAACCGCCCCCCGCGGGCGGCGGCCTGACCGCGAACGGACTCGATCACTGCGGCGATGATGCCGCCGAGGTCCACCAGTTCCCGCTGCGGCTTCGGCGGCCGCGCAAAGAGCATCAGGCCTCCGATCATGTCTCGTGCTCGAAACGACTGATCGACGATTGTCGAGAGCCGGCGACGACGTTCCGGATCGGCCTCCTCCAGCAGGAGTGCCTGCGCCCGTGTGGCGATATTGGCGAGCGGATTGTTGATCTCGTGCCCGGCACCGTAGGCCAGTTCACGCATCGATTCCAGCCGCGCTTCCGCCACGGCGCGATCAAACTGGTCCCGCAGGTGCACGTGCGCCGTGGCGAACTGCAGCGCGTCGCGCAGCACCGTCGCCTCGGCTCCTGGGACACGACCACGGACTTCCGGCGACCGCTCATCGCCGGGCAGAACGAGCGCCGCGGCAAGCTGCGCCAGGAGCCGGGCGTTGCCACGCCCGGCGGCCAGGCCGGTGGAGACAGTGGCCTCGGCAGTCTGTCTTGGAGCGGTCGCGAGCCACGCCGCCAGTTCGGCCACACGGCCGGCGACGAGAGCCAATCGCTCCGCGAGCGACGGCGGCGGGCCATAGGCGTGGCCGCGGCCTGCCGCCGAAGAGAGCACGGCGCCGGCCACGGCCAGGCAATGCTCCCCGCCGAGATTCGCCAGCCGCTTGGGGCCGGCATCGAATGCGAGCCAGGCGGCCGCCGTCGACTCCACACCGCGGTCTGCGTCGGTCTCTAAAGTTTCTAAAAGAGTTACCCGGTGACCGATCTGGTGACTCATTTGGGACGGGCTCCGCGATCGTGCACTTGCCCCACACCAAAACAGGACGGCAGCGCCGGCTCACTGCCGGCGCTGCCGCCATGCAAAACATGCAAAACATGCAAAACCAAAACATGCAAAACGATGAGGCTGCCGCGCGTGCCGCAACCGCGGCATCACGAGCCTGCCGCCACCGATTCGATGTCGAGGAGGCTGCAGATCCGGTCGACAAGCACTTCGGCCTCGAACGGCTTCTGCAGGAACTCGTTGGCACCGGAGGCCTTCAGATCCTCGATTTTGTCCGGCTCGCACATGCCCGAAATGCAGATGATCCGCACCTCGTCCATGGTGGAGTCGCCGCGAACCCGCTGGCAGACTTCCTTGCCATTGATGTCCGGCAGCATGACGTCGAGCACGATCAGATCAGGACGATAGTCCTTGACCATCATGCCGGCGTCGAAGCCGTTGTTCACGCTTCGTGTTTCGAAGCGGCCATCCCGCTCGAGCACGTCGGTGATCAGTTCGACGAGATCCTGATCGTCATCGACAACGAGAATCTTCCGCCGACCGCTTTCCAGCGCATCGGTGGGGATGCCGTTGTCCCGCATGAACAGGAACAGTTGATCGCGGGGAATCCGTCGGAACCGGCTGCCCGGCACACGGAATCCCTTCAGTTGTCCGGAGTCGAAGCAGCGAATGATCGTCTGCTGACTCACCTTGCAAATCTTGGCGGCCTCGCCAGTTGTGTACACAGTCTTCTGCATCTGCTTTACCACCCTCTCCCTAGCCGTGGTACAGCTAGTCAAAAACGGAGTTTAGAAGCTTTACTCATCCAGAGAGTCAGCCCTAAGCCCCTAGGCTTCCTAGTTGCCGTAACGCCCGCAATCCTTCGCATTTCGCAGTGTTATCCGCAAGCCCTGAACTGGGCAGGACGCCGAGCGTCCTGGATTCAGTCCTGAAAACATGCACTGCACGTGGAAGGCGTGGGGAACGGAAGACAGCGAAGGGAAATCCATTCCCTCAGCGGCATCCCGGCTTACCATCCTTGCCACACCATCAACTCTAGCGGCATCTTGCGCATTGAGTCAAGATCGACGCATTTGACGCAAACGGCTTGTGCGCAAGACCTTGGGCATTGCCCCCGAAGTGACCAAGATTTTTTTCTCTGGGCAGAATGGGGCGGGTGGCCACAATCCGGCTCAGCCCAACGGCCCCGTGGCTGGCGCAACGATTTCGAGCAGTTCCACCGTGGGCCGGCCATCAAGCTGGATGTCGGCCACGCGGCCGTAGACGGGGGCTCCAGCGATACCAGCGGGTAGTGCGATACCGGCGGGCAGAGCGATCCCGGCGGACCTGGTAGTCGTGAGCCGAAAGAGGTCCTGGAGGTGCGGCCCGGGCATGATTTCCAGCAGTTGCACTCCGCGCACGTCGCGGAGCATTCCCGCCTCGATGAGAATCCGGCCCAGGGGCTGACGGGCCTGGCGGATTGCGGATGCTGTCGCGGGTTCGAGGTGCGCCAGATCGATCCGCACGATCCCATGCTGGACAATCTTGCCGGCCGGTGTCTCGAGCAGGATTTCCCTGGCATACCAGCCGTCGTTCGGGCCATGCTCACGTCCATCGTCAGCCTGCGCCACCACCCGCAGCCGCACGTCGCAGCCGTGAAACCGCTCCATCGCAACGGTCATGTGACTGCGGTGATCCAGCAACGTTTTGGCCGGTTCGGGCACCTGGTCCGGCGTGACACTGCGGCATTCGCCGAAATCCGCCAGGCCGCAAAACAGCCGCACGAGCGCGGCGGCCCGCGCTACGGGATCACGGAAATCAGGCTCGCTCTTCATGCCACTTCGCCGCCGACAGACTCAGGTCACAGCGCGACGCAGGCGGTCACACTGATCGGCGATTTTCAGCTTGCATCACGGCCGCCTGCAAGTCTCAGCCGGAAAACTGCGCCGCGGCGAGCTCTGGCACGGCGAGATCGAGCAGGAATTCCAGCACATCCCGCAGTCTCCGCAAGCGGCAGGTCGCGGCCGCGGCGGCCGCGAGAGCACGTTGCTCGGCCACGAGTGCCGCCGCCCGTTCGAAGACGCCAGCCTTGGCATAGAGCCTCCTGACCTCGGCCACCGCAGCGATGATCGTCGCCTCGTCGGCGTCGTCGCGGCCCGCTGTCTGGGCCAGTTGTTGCAGCCGGTCCGCATCACCCTCCGCCAGTCGCTCGAGCGCCAGGGCCCACATCACGGTGGGGCGGCCGCCGAGCAGATCGCCGGCAGCCCGCCGGTTGTTTTCCAGATCGCCGCTCCAGTCCTTGAGATCATTGAGCACCTGGAAGCCCGTGCCAACATGCAACGAGTAGGCACCGATGTCCCCGGCCTCGACGGGCTGAATTCCCGCCATCCGGATCCCCATCGCGACCGCCGCCTCGAACGCCGGCGACGTCTTCAGTCCGTAGATCGTCAGGGCCTCGCCAGGCATGAGCCGCTTGTCGCCTCCATCCCGCCACCACAATTCGGCCCCCTGTCCCTTCGCCAGCCGCACATGGGCGTCGGCGAGGATCGCCACCAGATCGCGCAGGGTCGCGGCATCAAGGCCGGGCAGGCCCGCAACGATGCGATAGCCGAGGCCGAGCAGATAATCACCGGCATTGATGGCCGCAGGAACGCCGTGCTCGACATGAAGCGTCGGCCGGCCGTACCGCATCAGATCCTGGTCCTCGATGTCGTCGTGAACGAGCGACGCCTTGTGGAAAATTTCGATGGCCACGGAGGCAGCCTTAGCTGACTCACGGGCTGACATTTTTTCATCGTTCCCCAGGTCGGCCCGCACGGCGTCATGCGCCGCCAGGCAGATGAACGGCCTGAGAAACTTGCCGCCCCGGGTGAGAAAATCGGTCGCCATGCAGGCCGTCGCACTGAGGGGCGCGACACCGCCCGCCACCTCTGGCCGCTGGCCGAACACGGGCCCAGATGCCGGACCGAACACCGGACCAAAAATCGGACCTAGCCCCAGCCGCTCCGCCAGCCCCGCGAGCTGTTCCGCCGAGAACATCTCCGCGGCCTCTCGGAGCAGGGGGAGATAGTCGCCCACCGGAGCAGCCCCGCCACCGGCGACCCCCACGAGCCCCAGCACCCACTCCACGTCGATCGCGGACGCGGCAAGCGTCTCCGCACACCCCGCGCGGGCAGGGCTCTTCAGCGAATCGTTGCGAGAATCGTTGGCCGAATCGTTGCGGATTTCGTAGGGCACCGCCGCCACGGGCAGCGAAAACGCCGGCAGCATGGCGAACGCCTTTTCGAGATCCCCGAGCCGGGCAATGCCGAGCACCCCGTCGTACTGTCCGGTGAGCAGCGACCCGATGCCGGCGACCGCCCGCCCCGCAGGCTCCACAACCCAGCCGCTGTCCCGTGCCGCCGACCAGATCGTGGCGATACCGCAGCTGGGGCCACAGACCCGCGGCACGGTATCCGCGCCGTGGGCGGCCCCGTCCGCTCCGCAGGAGGCCACCGGGCAGTCGGGCAACAGGAGCAGCCGACGGCCGGACGGCGCGGCGGCCAGACGATCCCGCCAGAACTCCGACACGATCGTGACCATCGTCCAGCCCACATGCTCCGGGCCGGCAGACGCCCGCTTCACGAGGGTCTCGGCGGCGGCACGGAGCCCGGCCGCCGTTCGCACAGCCGCCGGCACGCCGGCCGACCGCCACGGCGAAGCCAGATCGGAGGCCATCGCCCGCAGCCGCTCCCGAACGGTTTTTGCATCCGGGCACCGCAGGGCCGCCACGGGTGCCGGCCCAGATCGCTCGGCCGTCGGGATGGATTTACGGTCCGCAGCCGCTGTTTTTGCGGCCGCCGATGCTTCGTACACGGAGTGCCTCTCGGAGTGGGAACACAACGGGATGCCATCGGGCATGCCCAAAAGCCACGCGCTCCACTGAAAAACCGCACTCGGGAGCGAAACGTAACCCCGGCCGGCCAACAACCGGCTTACGCGTCGAAAAAGCGGGGCAGGAGCGAGTCAATCTGCAGGAGCCCGCGGCGGGAGAGCACCGGCCCGTCGGGGGTCCGCTCAAGATACCCGTCCGACTCGAGCGACCGCCACTGGTCCGCCCATTCCGCCAGCGGATCGACGCCAAACTTGCGGGCCAGCCGGCCCGCGTCGAGCCGGCCCCGCTTCAGGCCGAGCACCAGTTCGCGGATCAGCAGTTCCCGCGAGGTCGGCGCGAGCCCGCGGTGGATGGGCAGCCGCCCCGCCTCGACCGCTGCCAGATAGTCGTCCCAGTGGGTGGCATTCTGGTAGTGCACGCCAGAGAGGTGCCCGAAGCTCGCCACGCCGAGCGCCACCAGATCGCTTCCCTCCCAGAGCATGTCGCGGTAGTGGAAGTGCACGCGGGCGGGATCACGAACGAGCGTGTAGCCGCTCGAAATCGAGTAGCCGCGTTCCAGGCAGCGATCGAAGGCCCAGTCGACCCAGGCCCGCTTCGTCGACCAGTCAGCCACCGGCGTCTGTCCGCCGCCATCCCGCGCGTCGCGAACGAACACCGTGTTGAGCGGCAGCTCCATCTGGTAGATCGTGATACTGTCGGGCTCGAGCGCCAGCGTTTTCTCAATCGTGCGCTGCCAGGAGTCGAATGAGTCGCCGACCATGCCGGCGATCAGGTCGACGTTGGTGTTGGGAAAATCTGCGGCTTTGATCCAGTCCCAGGAGCGGAGAATCTCGGCGGAGAGGTGGGCCCGGCCGTTGGCCTCGAGCACATCATCGGCGAAGTTCTCGACGCCGAGCGAAATCCGTGTCATGCCGAGCGCCTTGAGCGCCGCCACCTTCGGCTCGGAAAGCGTGCCCGGCTCGCACTCGAACGTCACCTCCTCGGCGTGCTGCCAACCGAAACTCTCGTGCAGGCCGGCGACCAGCCGTTCCAACTGCTTCACACTGAGAAACGACGGCGTGCCGCCACCGAAGTAGACGTAGCGGAGCGGCCGGCCGCGGACCGCAGGCGTCGCGGCGGCGAGCGCGGCCTCGCGGGCGAGCGCCAGGGAATACCGCTCCACGTCGGCGGCGGCGACGTCTGTGTAGACGCGGAAGTAGCAGAACTTGCATCGCTTCCGGCAAAACGGAATGTGCAGATAGAGGCCCAAGGGCACTGCTGGCCGCTCGGCCCGAGGCTCGGCGTCGAAGGCGGAGAGCACCTCCGGCACCGCGGCCTCAATCCACCGCGAAAAGGGTGGATAGTTGGCGACGAAATAGCTGCCCGGCTCGGTCGCGTCGCTCAAGAGGGGTTCTCTTGTGGTCTGAAAAACCGACTCATCCACGGTGTTCTTTCAATCATCAGTCGATCGTCAGACGAGCCCGCGGGCTGCGAGCAGGTCGTCAAAATCGCGGAGGTGGTAGGCGATCTTCGCCGTGTCGAGCACCCTGCAGAGCGACCGCAGGGCGATCCCCATGCCGTCAGGGCCACTGGTGCCGCCAAACTGGCCGCCACCGCGCACGTGGGGCTCCAGATCGAGAAACACGCCGGGAATCCCCCGGCGTTCCAGCTTCTTCGTCAGCGAGGGGAGCATGGTCTTGAGATCGGCGAGGATCCGTTCGTGGCCGCCCGCCCCGCGGTCGGACGGCACGAAGTTGTCGAGCATGTGCTCGTCGACATGCTTGCCGCGCACCTTGCCCGATACCTTGCGATAGTCCTTGATGTGCACCCAGCCCAGGCCCGGCTTCATCGCCTCCCACTGGGCATAGACCTGAGCCGTGGAGAAGCCCTGCACGATCAGGTTGGCGGCGTCGAACACGAGCACGAGGCCCGGATGGTTGACCTTCCTGTGAATCTCCGCGAGCAGTTCGCCCGTCTGGCCGACCAGGTTGGCCTCGACCTCGAGGCCGAAGGTGAGGTCGGAGCGGTGGCAGGCCTCGGCGATCTGACCGATACGATCCGCCGCCTCCTCGATAAAGTCCTCGGGCTTCGCCCCCTTGGGATGATAGAAGGAGAACCCACGGATGAGCTTGGTCTCGAAGGCATGGGCGAGCTCGCAGGCCTTGGCGACATCCTTGGTGAGATACTGCTTGAAAGGCACGTAGGCATTCTTGGTGCCGTCGGCCTTGTCGACGAGCTTGACCTTGCCGATCGGTGAGGCGATCGACGCCACGTTCAGGCCATACTGATCCTCGAGGTGGCGGAGTTTCTGGATCTCCGACAGCGACAGCTTCATGACGTTTTTCACGCCCTTGCCGACGTCGATGAACCGCAGGCTGTAATACTCGAGGCCGATGGCCGCCAGCGCCGTGAACTGCTCGACGGCCGTGAGATGGAAGGCCGATTCGTCGGCGAGCGCCGAAAGCAGGACGCGGGAGGAAGACGTCGTAGGACGTGCCATGATGGGCGGTGCCTCGTGGGGTGAGTGAGCCGGGCAGACGATTGTGCATCCGCCGCACGGCAAAGGAAAGGGGCCGGGGGCCCGGGGCGTGGCCGCAGTCAACGGCCCGGAAAACGCAGATGCCGGTGTTGCCGCAGCACGCCGGCCGCCTCCGGAGTGATGCCGTCGGCCTTCCACAAGTCGACGTGGCCGTCGTGACGGATCAGTTCGCGGGCCATCTCGGCATCAAGGGACGTTATGCCGATGATGTAGAGCTGGCCGTGGTGCCCCGCGAGAACCCGCGACTGCGAAAGCGACAGGCCGTCGACCCTGACCGCCAGACCGCCCCGGTGCGAGGCGATCACCTCCAAGGCGCCCTCACCCCAATCGCGAACACCGGCGAGATTCAGCCAGCCGCCGTACCGTGCCAGGCTGGTGGCGGCTGCCTGCGACAGGCTCTCGACATCGTCGAGGATGAGCGATCCGCCCCGGTGGCTGGCAAGGGCGGCGGCGACGGCGTCCGACAGGGAGTCGATGCCGGCGATCGTGAGCCCATCTCGCTGTGCCGCCAGCGCCCGGGCCACGTCCACATCGATCGTCTGCAACTCGAGCACGAGGTTGCTGATGGGCTCCGCGAGGATTGCGGCCGCCGCAGGCGTCAGGGCCCTGCAACTGACGGACAGGTAGCCATTCTCGGGCACAAGTTTCCGCGCGTCCTCGACGTCGATCAACCGCTCACGGGCTGAGGCTTGCGTCATGGGGACGGCCGGCCGCTCCTTCCGCTCGGGGGC
>JAPLNQ010000187.1:508-2212 GCA_026401075.1 Planctomycetia bacterium | reverse complement strand
GCGACCGACGGGCCGTCGTGCTGTCCCTCTCCGACGAAAGACCTCATGGCGAGAGCCAGGAGCACCGACAGCGTGCCGGCGAGGAATGCGAACAGCACGCGGTGGCGGCGATACACCCTCGCCAACCTGTCGATCGGCGAAGGGGCCCGGGCCAGCACGGGTTCCCCCTGTAGGTAACGCCCGATGTCTCGGGCCAGGTCGTGCGCCGATGCATAGCGGTGCTGCGGATTCTTCTGCAGACATTTCTGGGCGACGAGCCCGATATCACGACTGATCGCACGATCGCGAGACGATAGCGACTGCGGCTCCTCGTCGAGCACCACGCGGGCGGCCTCGGCCAACGCAGCCCGCCGCAGATCGAAGGGGGGCCGACCGGTGAGCAGTTCGTAGAGAATCACGCCCAACGCATACACGTCGACCCGCACGTCAAGTTCACGGGAATCACCTCGAAACTGCTCGGGCGCCATGTATTGGATGGTGCCGATGAGCCTGTTGATGTCTTCGTGGGCCGTGGTGAGGATCGTGTCGCGATCGAGCTGCCGGGCCACGCCGAAGTCGATGATCTTTGGCTGCCCGTCTTCGGCCACGAGGATATTGCCAGGCTTCAGGTCGCGGTGGAGGATGCCCCGCGAATGGGCGTGACTCACCGCGTCGCAGGCTTTCTGAAAGAGTTCGAGGCGTTCCCGGGTGTTCAAGCCGCGCTCATCGGCAAAGTCGGTGATGGTCTTCGCCCCGGCGATGAATTCCATCACGAAGTAGGGCGTCTCCGCGTCCGCGGCGGAAAACGTTCCGAACGAATGAATCTGGGCGATACCCGGATGGTGGAGGCTGGCGAGCACCTGCGACTCCCGCTCGAACCGCTTCAGCGAGCCCGCTGAAAACATGCCGGGCCTGATGACCTTCACCGCCACAAGGCGATCCGGCCGCAACTGCCGCCCCAGATAGACGCGGCCCATGCCGCCCTCGGCGATCAGGTGTTCCAGCCGCACGTCTCCCACGATCCTGCCAGCGACGGGATCTACTCCGCGCTGACGCCCCCCGCGGGATCGCCCGAAGCCGAAGTCGGCATTGGCTCCCTCGAGTGGCTCCCGCTCATCTTCATCTGCGCTGCCGCAAGGAACGGGATCGGTCATCGCTGCACGTCATTCTGCAAAAGATCCGGACGCTCGCCCGTGGTCGGTTCATACCGTAGCTGTTTCAGGGACGGTTCCCAGACCGAGTGCCAGGAGCGGGATTTGCGGGAGCCTGGGGGACGGCCTCCCCCGCGGGTTTGGGGTACAGGGTTGCCGCCCTGCCGCAGACAGTGGATCATCCCGTTTCGCCATGATCGATCTCGGCCCTCCCAGCTCAAGGAAGCCCATGCCACGGAAGCAGACCGCATGACTCAGGGCGGCATCGACGCCGCGGCACTGAACGACGCGATCGCCGGCTGCTTGGCCCGTCTGACTGCCGGCGATCCCCGTGCTCGCGAGGACATCCTCGAGGTCTGCATGGCCCGGCTTCACGTCATCGCCAGCCGGATGCTGGCCGACTTTCCGGTCGTCCGTCGATGGAACGACACGGGCGACATCCTGCAGGGGGGGCTCGTGCGGCTCCACCGGGCGCTGGCAGATGTCCAGCCGACGACCCCCCGAGACCTGCTCGCCCTGGCCACCACGCAGATGCACCGCGAACTGATCGATCTGGCAAGAAAATACGCCGGCC
>JAPLNQ010000187.1:0-459 GCA_026401075.1 Planctomycetia bacterium | reverse complement strand
CCGCTCACCACGACACGAACTCGATTCGGGGCGACCATCGTGTTCAGAAGACCGATCTGGCCGCCGATGACAGCTCGGAACTCGATCGTTGGACGGCGTTTCACGACGTGGTCGAGGGCCTGCCCCCGGATGAGCGAGAAGTTTTTCGGCTGGTCTGGTACTTCGGCTGCGAACAGCAACAGGTCGCCGAGACGCTCGGCTGCTCGACCCGCACGGTGAAGCGACACTGGCAGGCCGCCCGCGAGGCTGTCTCAGCCGCCCTCGGCGAACCTCCGGTGTGAGACGACTCCGCAAGCGAACGCCCTCGCTGCCGACCCTTACGCGCACCACCGACTCGGTCTGCATGGTCACTCCGCCAATGACACGGTGATAGCACCCTCTAGAACCAAGATCTGTCGTTCGATCTCCTCGAGCGCTTTCGGCTGCAAAACCCACGTACCATCAACCAAGTCGAGATCG
>JAPLNQ010000222.1 GCA_026401075.1 Planctomycetia bacterium | reverse complement strand
GGCACGTCGTCCACGCCGACGGCGGGCCGCCGGAGGCGTTCGATGTAGTCGTCTCAAACGCCGACGTCCACCATACCTACGCCCGGCTCTACCGCGGTGTCGCCGCGGCCGGCCGCCGGCAGCGGCGGCTGGAGCGAATGACCTGGTCGATGTCGTTGTTTGTGCTGTACTTCGGCACGAACCGTCGGTATCCGAACCTGGCCCACCACACGATCCTGTTCGCACAGCGGTTTCAGGGGCTCTTACGGGACATCTTCCACGGCCATAGCCTGCCCGCCGACTTCAGCCTGTATCTCCACGCCCCCACGATCACTGACCCGAGCATGGCCCCGGCCGGAGGTGAATCGTTCTACGTGCTCAGCCCCGTGCCGCACCTGGGCAACGCGGCGATCGACTGGGACACCGTCGCCACCCGCTACGGCGACGCCATCCTCGAGTCGCTCGAGCAGCACCTCCCGGGGTTGCGAAATTCGATCGTGACCCGTCGGCACTGCACGCCCGCCGACTTCGCGGGGAGGTTCAACGCCCATCTCGGGTCCGCCTTCTCGGTCGCGCCGACGCTCACCCAGAGTGCCTACTTCCGCCCCCACAACCGCGACCCGGACATCCCCGGGCTCTACCTTGTCGGGGCGGGCACCCATCCGGGGGCTGGCGTGCCCGGCGTTGTCAACTCCGCCAAGGCCACCTGCGACACGATCGCGGCCGACTTTCATGTCGTCGCCAGTTAGCAGCCCGACAGCGGGGGAGTCGATCCGGCGGCACAGCCGCTCGTTCTCGTTTGCCAGCCGGCTGCTGCCCGCCGGCAAGCGGGCCGACGTCGAGCGTCTCTACGCGTGGTGTCGGTGGTGCGACGACGGCGTCGATACCGCTGCCTCGCCGCAGCAGGCGCTCGAGTTCGTCGAACGGGCCACGCAGGACGTCCGCCGGATCACCGGTGGAAACAGCCCGGTCGCCACCGAGAGCCGCTGGCTGGCGGATCTCGTCGGCCGACACGACCTGCCACTCGAGGCGGCTCTGGCCCTGCTCGATGGGATGCGGTCGGACCTCACGCCGGCGGCCGGCTTTCACGAGGCCGACCTCCTGCTGTACTGCTTTCGGGTCGCCGGCGCGGTCGGCGTGCTCTTGTGTCCAATCCTCGGCCTCGCGGATCGCCGCCATCTCCCTCACGCCGCGGCGCTCGGCATGGGCATGCAGCTGACCAACATCGCCCGCGACGTCGCGGAAGACTGGCGTCGGTCTCGCTGCTACCTGCCGCTTGAATGGACCGACGGGCTGCGGCCCGGCGGCGGGCCGCCCGACCCAGGGCAGGTACGGCGGGGCGTGCAGACGATCCTCGAAGTCGCCGACGTGTACTACACTGCCGGAGAGTCGGGCATCAGCGAGCTCGATACCGATTCCCGCCTGGCTGTCCGGGCGGCGGCGAGAATCTATCGCGCGATCGGGACTAAGATCAGAAGGCGAGGCTTCGAGGTGCTCGACGAACGGGCCCGGGTTTCGACGCTGGAGAAGTTCAAGATCTTCACCCGCGCCATGCTCACCCCTGCCAGCGGTAGCCGGCCGATGCAGCTTGACGATTCGGCCCGGCGAGCCCTCGCCGCGGCAGAACGACTGCTCGCGGAGTATGGAAAATCGGTTCAGTGTTAGGCGTGTGCTGGTTTTTGTAAGCTCGATAAACAAACGTGGAGTCTTGTCATGAAGTGGGATGCCTGGAGCGTCGTGTTCACCGGTCTGTCGCTGACGAGCGTAACGTCGGTCGTCCTGTTTCTCCTGGTCGCAATGAATCCGAAAGACGCCGTGTACGGCTCGACGCCGCTGTTCTACGCCGCCGGCTCGGCCATCTTGGCCTTGGCGTTCAATCGGGCTTCGGCATGGGCAGCCCGCCGGGCTGCGCGTCTCGTTCCGTGAGAGGGAAAAGGTGCCAGCCACCAAAAATGGAGAAGCTGGCATCTTGCCCACATTTGGTGGCTGGCACCTTATTTCCCGCGCAAGAGGTAGTGAGAGTGGACGTGCCTTTTTGGCTAGAACGCTCGTCTCAATGGCCACCACGCCGACCGCCATGTGCTGGTGTCGTCTTTGTCAGTGAGCTCAGCCGGTTCCTCGTACGAGACCTGAGCCTCAGGAAGCGGCTCGATCTTGTTCCCGTCGGCCATGGCTTCGGCTTCAGCGTCCGGCACCGATCGGGCTTGTATGCGGCCGACAGCATGCCCAGCCACCACAGCACCGGCATAGATGGGTAATGCGACCGGTGCGACAAAGTCACCGACCGCACCACCTACATACGTGCCATAAGCTGGAAATAAGATTCGGTAGCTCTCGCGTTCCAGTTCCGACTCGTCGTTTTCTTGGGCATAGGCGATCGCGTCACCGGTGGCGATTGCTTCTGGCCAGAGGCTTACAACGGGTAGTGCGGCACAGAGTGCATACGTGCCCGGAAGCTTTCGCCGGGTGAAGTCTTTCGCGTGCCCTCCTTCGTGCAGGGCTATAGCTGACACGTCGCTATAGAGGTGGATCGTGCCCGTAAAAGGGTTGTAGTGGTCGCCGCCGATGAGACGCCCCGGCAGGATCGCTTCTCCGGCCACAGACAGCGCGCCAAACGTG
>JAPLNQ010000083.1 GCA_026401075.1 Planctomycetia bacterium | reverse complement strand
CGCGAAGGCATCTCCTTCACCGACTACTACGGCCAGCAGAGCTGCACGGCCGGCCGGGCCGCGTTTCTCGGGGGCAACGTGCCGGTTCGCACCGGCATGACGAAGGTGGGACTGCCGGGCGCGAAGGAGGGCTGGCAGAAGAGCGACGTCACCATCGCCACGGTGATGAAGAGCCTCGGCTATGGCACCGGCCAGTTCGGCAAAAACCACCAGGGCGACCGCGACGAGCATCTTCCCACGATGCACGGCTTCGACGAATTCTTCGGCAACCTCTACCACTTGAATGCCGAGGAGGAGCCCGAGCAGCGTGACTATCCCCGCGACATGAAACTCGCCAACGGCAAGACATTCCTCGAGATCTACGGCCCCCGCGGCGTGCTCAAGTGCAAGGCCGATGGCAAGGGCGGGCAGTCGATTGAAAACACCGGTCCGCTGACGAAGAAGCGGATGGAGACGATCGACGAAGAAACGCTCGCCGCCGCCAAGGACTACATCCAGCGGCAGGTGAAATCAGGCCAGCCCTTCTTCTGCTGGTGGAACGCCACGCGGATGCACTTCCGCACGCACGTGAAAGAGGCCAACCTTGGCAAGTCGGGCCAGGACGAATACAGCGACGGTATGGTCGAGCACGACGCCCACGTCGGCGCCATGCTCCAGGCGCTCGAGGATCTTGGGATCGCCAACGACACGATCGTGCTCTACTCGACCGACAATGGCCCCCACTACAACACCTGGCCAGATGCCGGCACCACGCCGTTCCGCAGCGAGAAGAACTCCAACTGGGAGGGGGCCTATCGCGTGCCGGCCTTCGTCCGCTGGCCCGGGAAGTTTCCCGCGGGCGTGACGCTCAATGGAATCGTGTCACACGAAGACTGGCTGCCGACCTTCGCGGCGGCCGCCGGCAGCTCCGACATCAAGCAACAGCTCGCCAAGGGCGTCTCGCTCAACGGCCGGCAGTACCGCAACGCCATCGACGGCCACAACCAGATGGACTACCTGACGGCTAAGGCCGACACGTCGCCGCGCACCGAGTTTTTCTACGTCAACGACGACGGCCAGATCGTGGCCATCCGCTACGCCGACTGGAAGGTCGTCTTCCTGGAAAACCGTGGCGAGGCGTTCGGCGTCTGGCGGGAGCCTTTCACCGAACTGCGGGTGCCGCTCCTCTTCAACCTGCGGCGCGACCCCTTCGAAAAGTCGCAGCACAACTCCAACACCTACAACGACTGGTTTCTCGACCGGCCGTTCGTGGTGATCCCGCTCCAGCAGTTGGCTGGGAAGTTTCTGATGTCGATGAAGGAGTATCCGCCGAGCCAGACGCCTGGTTCGTTCAACCTGGAGAAAATCCAGAAGCAGATCGAGTCCGGCGCCCGGCAGTAGGTTCGCGGGACCGTCGCCGGTGGCATACCGCTTTAATAAAAGCCCCCGGCGGAAGCCGAGGGACTCCGTTCGGCCTAAAACTTCTGGATCGCGTCGAAGCCCAGCATCGTCTGGTTGGTGCTGACGCCGTCGTTGAAGGGATTCACTCCACTTCGGCCGCTGAAGAAGTCCCAGCGGAATGCCGGCCGCACGAGGACGTTGCCGGTGGGCACCCAGTTGGGACCGAGCGTGAGCGAGAAGTAGTTGCCCGGCAGCGGCACGTGGTTGGGATTGCTCGGGCGGTTCAAGCCCACGCGGGTGCCGTCGATGTCGTCGAACCACTCGAAGCGGGCGCCCCACTTCCAGGTCTTGCTGGCCGACCAGTAGAGATACTGATCGATGCCGGTCCAGATGGCCGTGCTACCATCGTTGAGGCCGTGGGCCTGGGCGCCATACCACTGGTGGAAGACGTATTCCCAATTGTCGGCGGGTCGGACCTCGAAGAGGAGACTGTAGCGGGTGCGGTTGGCCGCTTCCAGCACCGGCGCGGGCTGGAAGAGCGGCGAGAAGTCGTCGGCCTCGTTGCCAGAGATGATTGCGAAGGTCGACGCGAGCGAATTGTCGTCGTTCTTGATGCGGACGCGGCCGAGGAAGTTGGCATTTGTGTAGGCCGAAGCGAGATTGTTCCAGCCGTTGACGAGGCCGCCGTTCACTTCGACGTTGTCGCTGGGACGCCAGTTGGCCAGGCCGCCCCAGTGAGTGAACGGGCCGGCGAATTGATAGCTGTAGGACTTCATGTAGAAGAAGTTGCCCACTGCCGGTACGCCCTCGTAGCCGACGATCGTGTAGAAGTGGCCGAACTTCACCGAGAGATCCTCACGGCCCGCCTCGGCATAGAGTTGGGGCATCGCCAGGCCATAGAATTCTCCGCTGTTCCAGTTGCCCTGCCTGCTCGGGTTGACCTCCCAGCCGGTGGATGTCGCGTTGGGAAAATCCTCGCCGTAGAGCAGGTCCGCACGGGCGCCGATGCCGGCGGATCCGTCGGAGGGAAGGGTCTGTTCTGCGATGAGGTAGGTCTGGTTCATCATCGCCTCATTAGCCCTGTCCACGGAGTTGTAGGGGCCGTTGAACTTGCTCGCCGGGCTGGCGAAGTTGCCGATGAAGCCGCCGTCGATCCAGCCGTAGACGCCACGGCGGTCGGGCTCGCCGAACAGGTACCAGTCCTGGCCGATGGGGATGACGCTGTCGTTCACATCGTCGTTCAGCACCGGGTCGACCCGTTCAAAGCTGCCGACGCTGCCCTCGCGGCCCACGAAATCCTGTTCCTGCCCCAGGGCGAGCCCCGAGGCTGCCAGCGTGATCACGCCCGCGAGAATGCCGCACACTGCCCATCCACTGCGTCGCATGCTGGTCTCCGTGTCCGCCGTTGTGACAGCCCTACGAACCTCAAGGTCGTCGGATTGATCGGTGCGATCAGGCCAGACGCATTCGCCAGCCTGATCGGCGCGGGAAGCAACGAACGCAGCCATCGCGGAACCCGGAATCCTTACCGTCGAGTGAGAGTCGCCCCGTTTTCGCAACTTGCCAGGGCCGCAGGGAAATGTGGGGGCTTTTGGGCAGCCTGACCGGACCGGCTCAAAGCCTCAAACGATTCCGCTGAGGTGGTCGATCCATCGGAATCTCAGGAACATCGCCGAGGGCATGCATGGGGATCTGGCCGATCGGGCATACGGTGTGGCCTAAAGAGAGACGCCTTGATCGAGCATGCCGACAGGGTTCGCCGCCCTTCGGACGCCTGCTGATGGCCCTGGCGATCGCGACGATGGCCGCAACGGCGGCGGTGGAAAACACGACGGCCGCCAGACCCGACGAGATCGAGACCGACCGCGATTCGTTCACGTTTGCGCCCACCACTGCCGGAGCGCAGCGGACGATCCTCGAAGCGTCGTATTCCTTCATCGACAATCGGTTGGGCCCCGAGGCCCACAGCGTGCCGGAACTGCTGGTGCGGCGAGGCCTTGGCGACAAGGTGGAACTCCGTGTCGGCTTCAACTACGAAGCGGGTGGTCCGGGCACGGTGTCGGGCAACGAGATCGGCGGTGAGGATGTCATCTCCGAATATGAAAGCAGAGTGCTCTACGGCACGAAGGTCGAAACCTCGGAGCAGGCTGGCTGGATTCCGCAATCGGCCCTGGTCGTGCAGGGCTATACACCCACCTATGGCCCGACGACGCAGTCCACGGTTGTGGCGGGTGAAGCATTCGGCTGGCGGTTTGCCAACGGCTGGGAGTGGAACTCGGCCATGCGATACGGCACGGGCTTCGTCGAGGCGGATGCCTTCAACCAGTGGGCTCCCTCGAGCGTACTGAAGATTCCCGTCGGCGAGCGGTGGAACGTGCACACCGAATACTTCGGCATCTTTTCCTCGGGCAAGGAACTGCCGCTGAACATCCAGTACATCAGCTTCGGTGGTCACGTGCTGGTGACCAAGGACCTTGAGCTTGGGCTCCGCTACGGCTGGGGGCTCAACGAGTCCACGCCGAACTTCTTCACGAATCTCGGCGTGGGTGTCCGCTACTGACTGTCGGCCGGCGGCTTCTCCTGCATGCCGATGACCGTCAGGCAGGCGACCTCGTCCGGTTGCAGCGTCATGGTCAGACGGCGTTCCCCAACGCGGCGTGGCCCCTCGCGGAGTTCAAGTTCGCACTCGATCTCCGCGGTCTCCGCGCCCGGGCCGCGCAGAAGCAGGTCGACCTCCTGTGGAAGACCACTGCTGACGGGCCAGGAGCTTTCCATCACCACGACGTAAAGACTGTCGTCTTGCTGACGGAATGCCAGCACGGTGGCGGGGGGGCTGACCCGCGCGACCGGGTCGGCCATGGCCAGCATGCCGCGGCGCAGCGAGTGCTGCACCAGCCTGCTCAAGACCTCGCCCTCGAGGTTCAGGTCATCCGGTTGAGGGCGGCGTCGGCCCACATCCGTGGCCCCCGCCGCGAAGAACAGGGCCCCAGGCGCATTCGTGGCGCGATGGAGGGTCAGCATCGGCGCCACCCGACGATGCTTGCCGTCGCACGCGGAGAGCACTTCCGTGGCACCGTCGATTTCATACCATGCCCTGCCGTCGTGCGCGACCCGTTCCGTCAGTGTGGCCGTGTCGAGGCCTGTCAGCAGCGTGTCTTTGGCAGCCCGCTCCACGGAGCGAAACGCGACGCCCGCGCTGAGGCGGCGGATACCGAAGAGATCCTCCAGGCCCGTGGCATCATCGAAACAGACGAGTGACATGCCCTCCTTGTGCAGGCGACGGATCGCCGCGACCTGCTCTGGCGTGGCGCCGCGCATCGGGGGCAGCACGAGCATGTCGGCGCGGCCACGGTCGAGCTTGGCGACGTCGGAGATATCGAGGAAGAAGCCACCCGCGAGGCCGGCCAGTCGTGACTGCAGGTAGGCGTAGGCCGGCGCTTCTGCCGCGGCGTTATTCACCGCCCCGCGCTGCCATGAGGGGTCGAGATCCGCCGCCGCCCACGAACTGACGAACGCCGGCGACCGCACCGGGGTCAGCGTCTTCACGTCCGCCGCTGCCCGCAGGCCGTCGATCATGCCGCGGAGCATCTCCTGGGTCCATGGGCCCATCTGCGGGAGGATGTGCGTGTTGCCGGCGGGGTGCAGGCCGCCGTCTGCGAAGTACCACGGTCCCAGCGTCTGCTCGGCGACCTGATGGGCTTGGAAGTTTCGGCTCGGATAGCCCAGACCGTGTGGCGCGCGGCCCTCGGCGGTGCGATTGTCGATCACATAGCCCTGAGCGCCATACATCTCCCACCCACAGCCCGCCTTCGGAAAGGCCATTTTCGTCTGGGCGATGGAAGGGGTATAGCTGGCCGGCTGACGGCCGAAGTCGTGCGGGTAGGTCTCCATCTTGAAAACGTCGATCAAGCGAAGGCTCTCCGCGACCACTCGCGCATCCCAGCCATAGTACCGGCCACCGTACAGGTTTCCGTAAGGGAAGGTGTTGATGAGCGGCGGACCGTATGAAATGTATTCGGAGCCGGCTGCATGCTTGTTCCACTCCGTGCGTTGCGCGGCCTCGTTGTCGGTGCGGACGCGGCACCAGTGTTCGATCCACTCCTTGAAGTGCGACTGCCGAATGATCCGCTG
>JAPLNQ010000211.1 GCA_026401075.1 Planctomycetia bacterium | reverse complement strand
CGTCCCAAGCGTCGTTCCTTACTCACAGTCGCGTACCTCCATGCACAGTTCTGTATAGGCCCGCGCTCCTCGTGAGCGCGGGGCGTAATCGAGCACACTCTGCGCGTGGCTGGGCGCCTCCGAGACGGCCACGTCGCGTGGGATCACCGTCTCAAAGACGATCTCCCCAAAAAAATCCCTGACCTCGGCCTCGACCTCCGCCGTCAGTTCGAGCGCGGCGTCGTGCATCGTGAGCACGATCCCGCTGAACCTCAGCCGGCCCGGCCGCTCGGCCATCACGTCGCGGAACACCTCGATCATCTGGGTGAGTCCTTCGAGCGCGAAGTATTCGCATTGGATGGGCATCAGCACCTCGGTGCTCCCGGCCAGCGCCGTCCGCGTGAGTTCGCCGACGCTCGGCGGACAGTCGATCAGGCAATAGTCCCAGGCATTGAGCCCGCGGGCGAGATGATTTTCGAGCACCATCGACCCGCTCCGGGCCTCGGCCGCGATCCGTTCGACATCGCGGACACTGCGGCTTCCGGGGATGATGGAGAGATTAGGAATACCTGTCGCTACCACCGCCTCAGAGAGCGGGGCTTCCGACACGAGCGGGTGCGTCAGTGCGGGCATGACACCGAAGCCGCTGGTTGCGTTGCACTGTGGGTCGAGGTCGAGCAGGAGCGTGCGGAGGCCGCCCCGGGCCAGGCCGGCCGCGAGGTTGGCGGAGGTCGTCGTTTTGCCGACGCCGCCCTTCTGATTGGCTACGCAGAGAATCCGTCCCACACACACATCCCTTCCAAACGCCAACGCACGCACAACGCGTGCCCACGGAATATCGGCAGCAACCGGCCCGGCATGGACGTGGTTTCACGTGAAACCGCCCTTGTTGCCTAGCCTTCGCAGATTGCTGGTTTCACGTGAAACCTGTGCGGCTTGGGTGGTGGTGGCCATGGACGGTTCGGGGAAGGGCAAGTTGAAAACTCGCCCCCACGAGAGGACGTAGCTGGAGGGTCCGACCTCGTGGCCACGAGTTTTCAACTTGTGGAATGCTCTACGGAGACCGCGGCACGCTGACCGTGGCCGTCAGCCTCACACGAGCGGATTAAAAACCAGGCCGCTGGCGAGCTTGGGATAGAAGTAGGTGCTCTTGGCCGGCATGCGTTCGCCGGTCTGGCTCACCTGGCGGATGTCGTCCACGCTGGCCGGCATGACGAGCGCGGCCAGCGGGTAGCGGCCTGTGCCCAGTCCCTCCACCACGTCCTGCACGAGGTGCACATAGCCGGGGGTGGGGATCTCCTTGGCTCCCAGCAGGTCGCCGATCACGAGCCGGTGGAGGATCGACACGCCGAGGTTCCGCCAGGCTGTCCCATGGTCGCCCGCCACCTGCTCCATCCGGGCCCGGCCCGCCGGGGTGATCCGGGCCAGCGTCCAGGCCTGATCGCCGGATGTGTAGAGGCCGAGCGTTCCCTGGCTGCCTTCCGACTCGACCTCAAGCCAGACGTTCTCCGCGTCGGCGGGGCCCTTGCCCGCCGGTTCCGTCGTGAAGCAGTCGCCCAGCTTCGCGGCGAGTTCGGCCGCCGTGGCCACGGCGGGCTCGATGAACAGGCGGTGCGTGGGGAGCACGACCAGGCCCGAATCGCTCATGCCCACCAGCATCATCAGGACGAAGTTGGCCGGGTGGTCGGGGGGCAGCGGTTCGCCCCCTTGCTCCTCGGCATACTCTCGGGCCACCTCATCGCGGTAGTTGCAGGCGGTCTCATAGCGGTGGTGGCCGTCGGCGATGAAGACAGGCTTCGGGCCCATCAGGCCAGCCACTCGGGCGGCCACCGACTCATTCGTCATGGGCCACATCCAGCTCCGCACGCCGAGGTGGTCGGTCGCCTCCACGGGCGGCTGGCCGGCCACCGACGCGTCGAGCAGGTCCTGCACCTCGCCCTCGGGGTCGGGGTAGAGGCCAAACACCTGGCTGAGGTTGGCCCGGCAGGCCCGCGTGAGCAGCAGGCGGTCTTGCTTGGGGCCCGACATCGTCTCCTCGTGCGGGTGGATGTTGCCGGTGCCAAAACGCTCCAGTCGCACCCGGGCCATCACGCCCCGGCGGACGTGCCGGCGTCCCTCGACCTCGAACTCCTGGTGGTAGACGTAGAGCGCCGCTGCGGATTCCTGCATGAGCACGCCCTGCTCCCGCCACGCCCGCAGGAACTTCGCCGCCCGCGTGTATCGATTCGACAGGTCGTCGTCGCCCGGCTCCTCCCGGTTGAGTTCGAGCCGGACCACGTTGGCAGGGTGCTGTTCGTAGAGCCGCTGTTGGAGTGCCGCATCGATGACGTCGTAGGGTGGGGCGATGACCTGCGAGAGGACGCCGACATGCTTGGGGTCGTAGCGGAGGCCGCGGAGCGGAGCGACGGAGGGCATGCGTGGGGTGTGCCAGGGGAGAAGAACGTGCAGAACGGAGAAGCGTAGCACACCAAATGGCAGCAGTCGTTGAGCGGGGGTCGGAGGCGGAGACCCGTGGCCACGAGTTTTTAACTTGTGCTTGCCGCCACAGGGGGAGAGGGAAACCGCGTTGTTTCCACGTGGAACGGCGGCAGTGCATAAAAAAGTGAGGGCGTCGCATCGCGACGCCCTCACCCTGAATCGATCTCTGCCGAACGAATCCAGCCGGCCTAGTAGCGGTAGTATTCGGGCTTGAAGGGGCCCTCGACCGGCACGTGCAGATACTCGGCCTGGGCGGGGGTCAGCTTCGTCAGCTTCACGCCCAGTTTGTCGAGGTGCAGACGGGCCACCTCCTCGTCGAGCTTCTTCGGGAGCATGTGAACGCCGATGTCGTAGGCGTCAGCGTCTGTCCAGAGGGTGATCTGAGCCAACACCTGATTGGTGAAGCTCGTGCTCATCACGAACGACGGGTGGCCGGTGGCACAGCCGAGGTTCACGAGCCGGCCCTCGGCCAGCACGAGCACCGACCTGCCGCTCGGCAGCGTGTAGCGGTCAACCTGTGGCTTGATCTCGACCTTCTTCACGCCCTTCGTGTTTTCCAGCCAGGCGATATCGATTTCGAGGTCAAAGTGCCCGATGTTACAGATGATCGCGTCGTTGGGCATCTGCTGGATGTGCGACCCGAGGATCACGTCGCGGCAGCCGGTGGCCGTCACGAAGATTTGGCCGCGGGATGCGGCCTCCTCCATGGTCGTGACCTCATATCCCTCCATCGCGGCCTGCAGGGCGTTGATGGGGTCAACTTCGGTGACGATCACGCGGGCACCGAGTGCCTTCATGGAATGGGCAGAGCCCTTGCCGACGTCGCCGTAGCCGCAGACCACCACCACCTTGCCGGCCACCATGACGTCGGTGGCCCGCTTGATGCCGTCGGCAAGGCTCTCGCGACAGCCGTAGAGGTTGTCAAACTTGCTCTTGGTGCAGGAGTCGTTGATGTTGATCGCCGGGAGCTTGAGCTCGCCGTTCTCGTGCATCTGATAAAGACGGTGCACGCCCGTGGTGGTTTCCTCGGAGAGGCCGCGGATGCCGCCGATCAGCTCGGGATACTTGGTGTGCACCATCGAGGTGAGGTCGCCACCGTCGTCGAGGATCATGTTGAGCGGCTCGCCGTCCTTGAAGAACAGCGTCTGCTCGATGCACCATTCGAACTCATCGTTGGTCATGCCCTTCCAGGCGTAGACCGGGAAGCCAGCCTTGGCGATGGCGGCAGCGGCGTGGTCTTGCGTGGAGAAGATGTTGCAGCTGCTCCAGGTCACTTCCGCGCCGAGTTCCTTGAGCGTCTCAATGAGGACGGCCGTCTGGATCGTCATGTGGAGGCAGCCGGCAATCCGCGCCCCGGCGAGGGGCTTCGAGCGGCCGTACTTCGCCCGCAGGGCCATCAGGCCGGGCATCTCGTTCTCGGCCAGCATGATCTCCTTACGGCCCCAATCGGCCAGCGACAGATCAGCGACTTTGTATGGCAGGCGGGTTTCGACTTGCGACACGGGAAAGG
>JAPLNQ010000283.1 GCA_026401075.1 Planctomycetia bacterium | reverse complement strand
GCTTCGGCTGATTGCGAAGCACCTCGTGAATGAGTTGCGAGTGCGCATGGGATGGCGGCAGCGATTTGTCAGGGACAGCAACGTTCAGCGTCGGCAAGGAGAGGCCTGCTGCGGCGGCGGCGATTTCGGCACACGCAGACTCATTGGTTGCGGAGTTCACGATCCGCAACTCATATTCGTCACGGAGAAATCGCCGGAAACATCGTGCCTGAACCGGCATGAATTCCGGCCGATTCGGATAAAACGCGTAGATGATGACCATACTGGCCTGGACTCGTTTGAAAAAAGCCCCGGACGGAAATCGGGCGACACCGGGCAGTTGGGCTTTTCCCGATCTCAATCGCACGCGGGACGATGTTCGCACCCGGAGTCCCCCGGCTTCCGCCGGGGGCTTTTATTGAAGCGGTTCAGTATCCCCTCACCATATCAAACAAAAACCCGGCCGGGAGGGGCTCCCGGCCGGCTCACTGTGATCGAGATGAGGCATGGGCGGCCCCGAACCGTCGCCCGTTCATAGCCACGACACCCCGGCTACCGGCCGCCGTCGCGGAGGGTCTCCGCCTTGCGGACGAGGTCGAGAAACTCTGCTCGGTAGCCCCCCCGATCAGGCCCGAGCGCACCCGCGGCGATCTTCGCCACCAGCGGCAGCGTGGCCTCCCCCTTGTATTCGCTGTTGCGAAGGACCATTCCGAAGGCTGCCACGGCACCGGCGAACCGCAGATCGGCGGAAGCCTGTTCGAAAGCGCCGCCGCGATCGACGAGCGGTACTTCATCCAGCGTGCTCGCATCGCCGTCAGGCTTCTTCCACCGCAGCTTCACCGTGAGAAGCTCCCGGCTCGTTTCACCATCGACGAGCGCGGCCTCGGGGGCAGGCTTGGGCTGCGGCGGCTGATACTTGAGCGGCTCCACCCCGGCCGACCCTTCGCCGCCGTTACCTACCAGCTCGATCTCGTAGAGCGCCGTGACGCTGTGCCCGGCTCCGATCTCGCCGGCATCTTTTCTGTCGTTGCGAAAATCCTCGGCCGCCATGATCCGGTTCTCATAGCCGAGCAGGCGATAGGAGGCCACCCGCGTGGGGTTGAACTCCACTTGGATTTTCACATCCTTCGCGATCGTGATCGTGCTGCCCGTGAGCTGCTCCACGAGCACCTTCCGCGCCTCGCGGGCGCCGTCGATATAGGCGTAAACGCCATTGCCGTTGTCGGCGATCTTTTCCATCTTCGCGTCCTGCAGGTTGCCTTCGCCGAAGCCGAGCACCGTGAGAAACGTGCCGCCGGCCGCCTTCTGCTTGATCAGGTCCACGAGCGCCTCGTCGCTGGTCACGCCCACGTTTAAGTCGCCGTCGGTGGCGAGGATCACCCGATTCGCACCACCGGGGATGAACCGCTCCGCCGCCTGCTCGTAGGCCAGGTTGATGCCGGCGCTGCCATGCGTGGAGCCACCCGACGAGAGCGATTCGATCACCGCGAGAATCTTTCCCTTTTGGTCGCCACTGGTGGCGGGAAGCTTCACGCCTGCATCGCCGGCATAGGTGACGATCGCCACCGAGTCGTTTTCCGTGAGCTCCTCGACCAGCATCGCGAGGGCCTGCTTCACCAGCGGCAGCTTGTTCGCCGCTGCCATCGAGCCCGACACGTCGATGAGAAACACGAGGTTCCCGGCGGGCCGCTCGCGGCGGTCGATGTCACGGCCTTCGAGGCCGATGCGAACCAGACGCCGGCCGGAGTGCCAGGGGCACTCGGCCGCCTCGAGCGTCACCGAGAACGGCTTGTCGCCGCCGGGCTGCGGGTAGTCGTAACGGAAATAGTTCACCATCTCCTCGATGCGTACCACATCCGGGGGCGGCAGCCGACCGGAGGTGAGAAACCTGCGCACGTTGGCATACGACGCCGTATCGACGTCGATCGAAAACGTGGAGAGCGGCTGCTCCGAAGATGTCCGCGGCCGGTTCTCGTCAAACCGGGCATACCGCTCGCCGGCCTGTGCATCCTGCTGCTTTCGCTGCCCCCCGACAGAACTCATTTCAAGTTCCCGGGCATCGCGTTCGGCGGCCAACCTGCGGGCTCCGGGAGCCGGTGCGGCAGCCATGGCGATATCCGCCGGCGCGGCAGGCATCGCATACCCACCCGCATCCCCCTTCAAGCGATTTGTCGACTTGTCGACCTGCTCCGTGGCTGGTCTTTTTTCCGACGCCAACTGATTGCTCGCCGCGGTCGCCGCCTTCGCCTCAGATGGTTTTTCAGCCGACTGCTCCAGGACTGACTGATCTGGGACCACCCGCTCTTGGAGAGCGGTCGCGACGCCTTCCGTTCGGAGTTCCGACCGACGCTGGGCGATCTCGCGAACCACTCGCGGCTGTAACTCCAAGGGCCGCACGAGCGCCGCTGTCACCATCACCAGCACGGCCACCAGCAACGAAGCGGCGAGTGCCAGCCCCCTGCCGAACTGGCTCCGGGCAGGCTGCGGAGCAACGGCGACATCCGACTTGAGCGGCCCCCTCTCTGCTTGTCCGCCGTTCGCAGCGATCGCAGCGACCACCGCCCGACGCAGTGTCGGAGACCGCGGCAGGTCGTTGTTCGTTCGGCCGGCCCGCAACGCGGCCGCCAGCCGGCCAATCTCGTCGACGGTCCGCCGTTCCTCGTGTCGCCCGGGGTCGGCGAGCAGCCGTTCGACGACAGCCTGCTCGTCGCCCTCGAGTTGCCCGAGAGCGTGCGCCGTGAGCAGCGCATCCGCGGCCTCGCGGTCGCGCGGAGCTGGCTGGTCGCTGTTGAACTGGTCGCTGTTGAACTGGGAATCGTTGATGTTTTCGGCGGTCATGGTCTACCTCGGTGGGTGTGTCAGGAGTTCGATGCGTTCTGCGCGGGCCGATGGCCGTCTGGCACAAGCAGGTCACGCACCAGCGGGTGCGTTCGGAGGGCGGTGAGGCCGCGATGCGCCAGCACGCGGATATGCCCCTCCTGCCGGCCGGTGACCTCGGCGATCTGGCGGTAGGTGAGCCCCTCGCACCAGAGTTCGATCGCCTCGCGTTGCGGCGCCGGTAGATCCTCGAGCAGGTCGCGGAGCCGCGCGGCCAGGTCGGCCCGCTCGGCCGACACCGCCGGATCGACCTCGCGGCTACCGGGGTGGCCGACTGCAGACGACGAGTCGCGGGGTTCATCGAGCAACGAGTGCTCGCGGCCCGAGCGGCGGAGATGATCGATCGCCCGGTTGCGGCAGACGCGAAACAGCCACGGCGCCACCCGCCCATCGAGCCGCTCGCGTGACTCCTCGCACAGCTTCACGAATGCGTGCTGCACCGCGTCGGCGGCCAGATCGACGTCGCCAAGCAGCCGCCGCGCATAACGCAGAAGCGGCAGCTCGTAGAGATCGACGGCCTCCATCACCCAGCCGTGGGATTCGCCGCTGGAGGTCATGTTTTTCTTCCCGGAGGTTCTGGCGTCGATCGACCCTACAGCATGACCAGTCGATCCGTCTGGAAGAAACAACGCCGCCGCCCGGAATTCGTTACAGCCCGCCCAAAAAAGAAAACCTCCGCCCACCACGACTTTTTTCTGGACGGATCCCGAGTGCGTGGCGACAGTTACACGGATTGATCCCCCAACGCCCCCGAGACCTGCCCCATGGCATCCGCTCCCGACGTGCTTGTCGATTTCGTGAAAGCCTGCCTGGAACGCGGGATGCCCCGGGCTGACATCGGCCGCGCGATCGAATCCGGCGGGTGGTCAGCGCGTGAGGCGAAGGCCGCCCTCGACGCCTTCGCCGACTCGCACCTGCCGGTGCCAGTGCCCAGGAAACGGGTGTCGAGTTCGCCACGCGACGCCTTTCTCCATCTGCTTGGCATGGCCATGCTCTACACGGCCGCATTCGCCACCGGCACGATCCTGTTTCAATTCGTCGATCGCTGGCTGTGCGGGCGGCGGCGGCGGCGCTGCTCGTATCGCTTCCGATCCTGGGGCTGGCGCATCGCACGATCGGCCGAGATGCGAGCCGCGACCCGGCCCTGCGGCTGACCCCGATCTATCGCACGCTCGCCTATCTCACGCTGCTGATCACATCACTGGTCATGGCCGGCGACCTTATCGCCGCGATCGTCTGCTTTCTTTCGGGCGACTTGACGGTTCGCTTCATCCTCAAGGCGTTGGTCATTCTCCTGATCGCCGGCGGCATCTATCTCTGGTTTTCCAGCGACGTTGGCCGAGAGGAGAGCATCGCTGCTACGACCGGAACAACCACGACCGGACCAGCCACGATCCCGCCCCCACCGCCCTGGCGGGATTGGCTTCACCGGATCGGCGCGGCCGTGGCCATCGTCTCGATGCTGGCCGCGCTCTATGCCGCCGGCAGTCCGTTCCGACAGCGGCAGTTCCGGCTCGACGCCCGGCGCGTTGGTGACCTGCGTGCCATCCAGCAGAACGTCGAAAACTCCTTCGAACGCGAGGGAGTCATGCCCGTCACGCTCGAGGCGCTCGCGGAGAACCCGGCGACATTTCTGCAGAACACGACCGATCCCGCGACGAGACAACCGTATCGATACGAGCGGATCGATGCCGACACGTACACGCTCACCGCGACGTTCGACCTGCCCTCGCCTCCCGAGCAGGAGCAGCCGACATGGAATCGTGATGGGTTCTTCAAGCACGGTGCCGGTGAACAGTCGTTCCGGCTCTCGGCGCCAAAGCGGCCCAAGCCCTAGTTGATGCACGAGCCTCACGCGGGCTGCCGTCTCGGCTTGGCAACTGGGCCGCCGGCCCTTCACGGCCCATACGATCGCAACAGTTTCTTGGCGCGAGCAGACCACAACGCCCAGCGGCCCAGCCCAAGGTGCTGTCGGATCAACCGCAGCCTATCGCGATTAAAGACTGGATCGCCGCCGTAGCTGAGGCCACCCGGCTCGAAGTCCGCGACGAGCACCGGTGCGTAGAGCTTTCTGACCTGCGGCTCCGCAAAACAGCGGAGGTTGAACTCCCAGTCC
>JAPLNQ010000144.1 GCA_026401075.1 Planctomycetia bacterium | reverse complement strand
CTCGCTTGACCCGCTCGGCCGCCTGCGGCAACAACCGATCCGCGAACTCGCGCAATTGCGGGGCGCCCCCGTCGCTGTTGGGCCACTCGCCCTGAACGGCGGAACCAACCGAATTGAGGGTTTCTCGGGCGACACGCTGGAAGTCATGGCCGAGTTTGAGCTGGGATCGGCCGATGCCGTCGAATTGCGGCTGTGCGACGCTGCCGGGGCCGACGCCGTGCGCATTCGCTACGACGGCCAATCGCTGGATGCCAACGGCACCGTGCTGCCGCGCGTCTTGGGCGACGACCCGCGCCGTCTCAAATTGCGCCTGTTCTATGACAAGTCGGTCATGGAACTCTTCGTCAACGACGGCCTCCAAACCGTCACCCGCGTGGCCCTCCCGCCATCGCCTGCCCTGCATCTTGAAGCCGGCGCGACCGGTGGACCGGCGACACTGCGGGCACTGACCGTCTGGCCAATGAGATCCGATCGGGAGGTCCGGAAATGACCTGCCCCCCTTCAACGGCACCACTTCCAGAGCAGCCATGGAAACCCTTGGCGTTCCCATCGGCTGCCCGGCAGGACGGGGCAGTGGGTGATCTCCATGCCGAAGCGGTTGCGCTGCTTCCTCGCTGACCGGCCCAACGCAGTCGCGGTTCTCACGAGGATCTTCATCTCGAGAGGAGAGCGGCTGCGTCCCAGTAGTGTTCGGCACGATACGTGCTGTTCCCCCGTGGCGGCAAGTTTTTAACTTGTCCGTGTCCTCGGCATCGATTCCACAAGTTAAAAACTCGTGGCCACGGGGTTGGGAAATGAGCTGCGTCCCAGTATTGTTCGGCACGAAATTGGCGCCAAGGAAGCCAGCGAACCCAGGGAAGCTGGGCGGAGTTGCGCTCTGAGCTCGAAGTGGCCATAGTGCGAGCCATGGCCGCAGCTCGCCGCAAGATACGCCCTGAAGACATTCACGGCTTGAAGTATTTCAAGGCGCTGCAGGGTTTGATCGAACGTCTGCACTTCGTTGGGACGCAGCGTGACAAGGCAGGCAATCGCGACCTGCGCTGACATGAGTGTTGGGATCAATATTGATCGCTGATCCTTCTCTGGTTCTTCAGCCCCATCGTCGACAGCCTGCGTGGACTCAAGCATCTTGGCACCCTCGACAAGGTGCGAAAGAACTTCGGCGTCGGGCGTGCTTCGCTCGGCTCGCTTTCGGAGGGAGTCGCGGTCTTCGATCCGGAGCCGCTCAAAGAGATCGCGCAGGAGCTCTTTAACCAGCTGCCCGATGTGTCGGCCGGTCGCTTCGACGTCGTAGGGCAGACGTTGACGGCGGTCGATGGATCGGTTGTCGAGACACTCGCTCGTGTGGCACGGCTCTCATGGCTTCCCAAGGCCAAGGGGGCGTCGCTGTGCGGCTATCGACTGCACACTCAGTTCGAGGTGTTGCGAGGATTTCCATCTCGCATCGACATGACCCCTGCAAAGCCCAAAGGCGAGGACGATGAACGAGCAGTCCTTGCTCGCACGGTCGAACCAGACCGCATGTACATGATGGATCGCGGCTATGCACAGTTCGCCTTGTGGAATGCGATCGTCGCCAAGGAGAGCAACTCCAGCTGCCGCATCCGCGACAACTCATCGTACGACGTCGAGCGAGCCATGGAGCTGACCGATACCGATCGCGCGGCTGGGGTGGTCAGCGACAAGGTGGTTCTGTTCGGACGCTCACAAGTACAGATCACTCCTGATCATCCAGTACGATCGTGACCGTGAAGGCCACCCCGCACTCGAGTCGTGGTAAACGTGGCGGCGGAAGCACTGGACCAAACTGCGACGGGTCCTTGAGAATCGCGACCAATCGCCTTGATCTTCCGGCGGAACTCATTGGAGAGATCTATCGCCTGCGGTGGATGATCGAGACGTTCTTTCGGATGTTCAAGCAGTTGCTGGGCTGTCGCCACCTGCTATCCACCAAGCCATATGGCGTCGAGATCCAAGTGTATTGCGGCATCATCGCCTGCCTGTTGATCATGCTGTACACAGGCCGCAAGCCCACCAAGCGGACGTTCGAGATGGTCTGCTTCTACCTCTCGGGCTGGGCGAGCGCGGACGAAATGGAGCGGCATATCGAGGCACTCCCAAAGCCGGCGTGATCCTCCTGCGCGCCGGAAGGTGTCGCAGCGTTCGCTGCTGCGCCGGCGACGCCACACTCGCCGGTCTCGCCTCCCGCTCCCGATGCTGAGGAGCCGGTCGGAGGGGGCAAGTTAAAAACTCACCCCCACAGGGAGTCCGGTGAATTCTGCGACTCACGAGCGATGGACGATTCGTCCACGAGCCTCCCGTAGCAGAATCCGCCGGCGACGAGCATGCCGCAGCCGGCGGGCTGGCCACAGCACGCCATCACCGGCACGCTCTCCACGGACAAGTTGAAAACTTGCCGCCACGGGGGAACAGCACGTATCGTGCCGAACACTACTGGCTGCGTCCCCTTTTCTCCTCCTTGCTAGGATTGGATTCCGTCAATGGCCCAGCGATCTCAGCCTTATCCGCATCATGCAGCTTCAGTCCAACTCCCCTGTCGCGGTGGCCGTCGGGATCCTGCTCCGGCCGGACGGCCGGTTTCTGATGAATTCTCGGCCCGCGGGTAAGCCGTGCGCAGGCTCCTGGGAGTTTCCAGGCGGCAAGATGGAGCCGGGGGAAGGTGTCGCTGACACGCTCCGCCGGGAGCTCCGCGAAGAGCTGGCCGTCGAGATCGGCACTATGGACGATGACTGTCGGCAGATTCAGGTCGTGGAGCACCCCTATCCCGACGCCCTCGTGCGGCTCCACGTCTGCGTCGTGAGTCGCTGGCACGGAGAGCCACGGGCCGTGGAGGGCCAACAGTTCTCGTGGCAGTCGATCTGGGATGACACGACGAGCGTGTCGCCGGTGCTGCCCGGCACGGTGCCGGTGATCGCAACGCTTCGCAGCATCCGCGAGACGCTCTGTGTGCTGCCCGCCGCGACGCCGCCGTCGGAGTTCCATGAACGCTCTTCATCGGCCGTTGGCACGGCCGATGAGAACCGTGCCTGACAGCACGCGGGCTCTCACGTCGCCTGGCAGATCGATCGCCGGCGGGGCCGCCACGGTGGGGTCAGTGGAGGAAGCGGCCATCGCAGCGAGTTGGGAATAGTGCCGGGCGGTCATGTCACGCCGGGGCCATCCCTCGCGCTGCCACAGTGCCACGAAGATCTCCGCAAGCAGGTGCCGATCAAGCGAGGCCAGCTTCTGCGTCTGGAGTACGGTCGTGCCGTCAGCATGACGCTGCGCATGCGCATCGAGCAGGTGTTCGGCCGCGCTTCGCACCGCGTCGGCCACGGCCGCGGCCTGACTGCCCAGCCGCACGAGCGACGCCACGGCCGCCGGATAGGGCCCCGACTCGCAGCGAGCGAGGATCTCATGCCGCAGGAAATTCCTCGCGTAGCGGACATCAGCATTCGTCGCATCCTCCGCCCAGGTCTGACCGCGCGACCCGAGATACGCCCTCACAGCGCCGCGCGGCACGGCCAGGAGCGGCCGTACGAGGGCCACGCCGTCGCTGAGTTCACGGGCTGAGGCCATGCCCGTCAGCCCCGCCAGCCCCGTGCCACGGAGCGCGCGATGCAGGATCGTTTCAGCCTGGTCGTCCGCGGTGTGGGCCACGACGACGAAGCGGGCCGCTTGTTCACGGGCGATCGCGGCGAAGAACTCATACCGCAGCCGCCGCGCCCGCCCCTCGATCCCCTCGCCTCGCACGCCATCCGGTTCACGGACCCGTAGGTCACGAACCACGCACGGAAGGCCCAGCCCGGCGGCAAGGTCTGCCACGAAGGCGGCATCCGCCGCGGCAGCCTCGCGGAGGTCGTGCCTCGCATGCGCCACAAGCAGCTTGGAGGGAATCCCCTGCCCTGCTGCCAGGCTGTGCAGACCCAAGAGGAGCGCCACGCTGTCGGCGCCGCCGGAGACGCCCACCACCACCCGCTCCGACCAGAAGCCGTGCGCTGGCAGGCCCGCGGCGAGGGCCGCGAGAAATCCCGCTTCGGTTCCGAATGTGGTCGCTTCGAGCATGGACATGGCGTGCATTCTGGCCTCGGCATCCAGCGGAATGAAATACGCAAACTGGGCGATTCGGCCGCTGGGACATTCCAGGCGTTGACCAAACTCCTCCCATTTGGAGCCCGGAAGCGGCATTGAGCAGCCGCTCGCCGCTGGCTACCCTCCCCCGCTACGTCCCCGGGCCTCAGGCCGCAAGCGGACGCCGATGCATGAACCAGCGAACCTGAATGAGGATCATCGCATGCTCTTCCGGATCAGCCCCACCCTCCGCCTCGCAGCCCTCGCCCTGCTGATTCCGCAGATCGCGGGAGGTTGCTCCTTGATCACCACCGTCGCCTACCTCGTTGCGCCCGAGAAGGATGCTCCGGCTGAATTCAAAGGGCTACGGGGCAAGCACGTGGCCGTAGTCTGCAAGCCGATCGTGGAGTTGGAGTTCAGCGATGCGAGTTCAGCCCGCGAACTCGCCACGATGGTGGGCTCGCAACTGGCCCAAAACGTGCGAAAGTCCCGCGTGATCGACCAGCGCGAGGTGGCCCGCTGGATCGACGAAAATGCATGGGTCGACTACCCGACACTCGGCAAGTCGCTCGACGCCGACATCGTGGTCGGCATCGATCTCGAACAATTCCGCATGCACGAAGGCTCCACGCTCTACCGTGGCCGGGCGAGCGCGCATATCCGGGTCTATGACGTCGCCGAGAAGAAGATTCTGTTCGAGAAGCGGATCTCCGACTTTACGTTCCCTGGCGACAGCGCCGTGCCTGCCCAGGACCAGTCGGAACAGCAGTTCCGGGCTCTCTTCATGCAGGTGTTGGCGGGGAAGATTTCCCGCAACTTCTACGCCTACGACAGCCGCGCGACCTTCGCGGAAGAAAACCTCACCTTTTAGTCAGATGCCCCGCAGTCGCCGCCGCTCGATCAGGCTGAGGCAGCCAACGACGAGGGCCACGACGCTCCTGGCACCGGTTGGATCGATTTCCGGTACAGTCGTAAAGTCGTACATCGATTGGGCAAGGATGGCGTGCCCCGCGGCGGTCGGGTGGACGCCGTCCCAGCAGAGATAGGTCGACAGATCGGCGCCGGGGACGGCCCCCCCGGCATCGCTGACATTGATCAGCCCGTACGCGCCGGGATTCGCGTTCACCGACGTGATCAGACCAAAAAAGTCGAATGTGCGAACATCAGTCTCGCTCGCGAGGCGTGCTGCGAGGGCAGCATTCATGGAATAGGTGAGCGTGGTCGCGAGAGAAACGGCAGTCGGTCCGTTCGCGGTGATGGCGGGGGAGAGCCCCAGGTTCGGCGCGGTCCACACAATGATGTTCTCGGCACCTTTGGCCTGCAGTGTATCCACGATGCTGCCGATATCCGCCGCGAATTGATTAGCGGTCTCCACGATCGTCGCTGCTGGATTGGATCCGCTCAAGATCGCAGTCATCGCGGTACGGGCGTTGTTGCCTCCGCCAGCCACCACATAAAGGGCGTTGGCGGGCGCTTGTGCCGACCCCAGCGAGGCGACGAAGGTCGCCGTCTGAGTGAGCAGGCTCGGCACGGGCCCGGGGTTGTTCAAGGGCCCCGTCGCTGCGCCAGCAGAGGCGTAGTTATGGGCCCCGGGAACGATTCCAAGCACCGGGCCGGCCACCGCGGAGGGCAGGCCGAGCAGAGTGGCAAACTGATACGCCCAGACATTGCCGTTGGTGTACTGGTAGGACGTCGCATAGGGGTACGTCGCGATGAAGGCGTTCCCCGTGATCTCGCTCTGCAGGGTGACGTTGAAGGGGGGTGTCGCGGTCGCATCCGAACCGAAACGAATGGCGTTGTTTCCCGGATCCGAAAGGCTGTCGCCGAAAATATAGAGATCACTGATGGTCGCCCCCGTCGCCGTGTCGAGCGCGGCAGCGAGGAAGAATGACTGGACAATCACGGCGGCGTAACGGAGCTTCATGCGTCGGGTATCCCTAGATCCGAGGGTGCACGGAAGGCTTTCTTCCGTGGCAGGCTCTGACTCAATGGAAACAGTAGCTCTAACAGCAGCGCTGCGCCTACCGCAGTCGGGGTGAGGCATATCCCATCGCTCACGCTCCGGGCTTGTATGGATCCCATAGAAGCCCCCGGCGGAAGCCGGGGGACTCCGGGTGTGACCACCACCCCACGTGCCATGCTGATCCGGCATCCGTGAGGGGCTGCCCATGTCCCGAGAGCCGGCGTTGCTCGGGCACCGATCCGCCGCGGATTGGTCGTCGCAGGCAGGATGCCGAAGCGCAGTCAGCATCGAGTGAGCGGAGGCAGGATGCCGCAGCGAACGTCCGGCGACGGGGCATGGGCAGCCCCGAACCGTGGCCTCCCTTACGGCTCCTCGCGCGGCTCCTAGAGAAGGCCTACAGATTCTTCAGCGGCCGCTTCGGCTTGGGGGCTGCGAGCATCTTCTTCTTGTCGTCGACGCCCGCCGCCGGCACCCCACCGCCGCCACCATCACCCATTTTCGGATTGTTGACGCCGGTATGGCGCTCGACCCACGTATACCCCAGTGGCCGCCGCAACTCCTCGGCCGCCAGAAGCGCCCAAGGCGTTCCCGGGTGATCCCGCACAACGCGTTGCAGCAGCATCGTGGCCTGCTGGGAGATCTTTTCCGTCTGCGAGCCCGCCTTTGAGACGTCGGCACTCTCTTCGAGCATGGTGTTGTAGGCGTCGGTTCTCACCTTCAGGGCCAGCACCCGGCCGAGCGACAGGTCATAGCCCGCCTGCCAGCGCTTCTCTTTGATGGCATCCCGATCTGCAAGTCCAGACTTCAGCAGCTCCGCCAGCGCGTCGATCCGCGGCTGAACGCGGGCCGCCATTTTCTGGGCGTCGCTCAACAACAGGGCCAGGCTGCCGTCGTCCTTGCGAGGAAATGTCATCGTGGGTGACTCCATCGGGCTGATCTCGACAGACCTAGCCGCCTCGACAAGCACTTTTTTGGCGCGGTTGTCGGCGAGCATCTTGTCGATCGTGGCCGCCGACCGATAGTCAGGCAGGTAATTCCGCATCACGTCGGGATCGAAGAAATACCGCAACTGCGAGGACATCGCCGCGGTGTCTGCCCTGGTCACCTTGCCTTGGGCTCCGCGGTTGGCGTGGACCGCGAAGTAGATGCCGCCGGTGGCGGCGCAGAGTTTCGAGAGGCTGAACGGTCCAAATCCCGAATCGATCGCCTCGTCGGCAAGGTTTCCCGAATGAGCATGAACCACCTCGGGATAGAGCGTTTCGGGCCCCTGTTCCACGACGGCCCACTGCACGTCCTGGTCGTACTTGGTATCGAATTCGACGAACTTGAATTTCACATCCTTCGTGCCGAACGGAGCCGGCACGCCGACGACGTAGACCGGGATGCCGAGTGTGCGGCAGAACGCGGCGGTCTTGTCGGCCTCGTTTTGGTCGTTTCCCACCTCGTCGGTGAACACGACGATCATCACGTTCCTCCGTGGCGCCCGGCGAAAAATACTGGCCTCCTGGGCGGCACCGCGGATCGCGGTGAACGTCATCTCGACACCGGAATCATCGATGGGAATCGATTCGATCGCCTTCACGACCGCGGCTGCGTCGTCGGTGGCCTTCGTGACGAGCTTCACTGTCTTGCCGAACGCGACAACCATGTTTTTGAGGTCGGGCCGGTGCGCGGCCGAGCGATAGACGCCCAGTTCGTCGAACACCCGCTCAAGTCGGGCTGCGATCTCCTTGCGCTGTCCGGCCAGGCTCACCGACTGGTCAAACACCCAGCAGATGACCGTGGGATGGCGGTCCAGCGATGCGGCGATCTCGCCCGTCAGTCGATCGACGGCTCCCGTCGCCCCCGTCGCCCCAGCGCCGACAGCTCCCTTCACGACGAAGGTTTCGTCGATCGTGTCCGCGGTCGGAATGACGTCGAGGGGTTCGAGCGTGATATCGCTGGCCACGTCCAACTCCGCCTCGACCGGAACCACCGACTGTTCCGAGAGGGTGGGAGCCAGGGCCTGCGCCACCTCCATCTGGCTTTCCTCGCTCACAGCGCCGGCTTCCGATTCTTGCTCATCCGCGACCACCATCTCCTTGGGAGCGTCCAGCACTTCCTCAACCGCCTCCGGCGACTGAATGATCGTGATCGCAGGAGCGGATCTCGAGGGCTCCCGCAGGGCCACCAGCGCCAGCGACAACAGCACGACCACGTGGATCAGCAGGCTGATCAACCAGGCAGGGCTGTCACCGTCGAACGGAGTCTCTTCCTCGCCCGTGTATTCCTGCCACCAACGCTTGGTCTGGGCCAGCAGGCCTCCCGATGACGCAACGTGATGAGGCTCGGTCTCAAGCGGTTCCATATGCAGCAAGCTCCAGGGGAACTCCTCGCCCGCGTCAGAGGGGGCCAGCGACCAACCAAACCCCTAGGATACCGTAAATCGCAGACAAAGGCCGCCCGGACGCCATGATCGATTCGGGCGGCAGGGGACAAACTATTCCCCCGAGTAGCCCCCCGAGTTGCCCCCCCAAGTTGCCCCCTCGAGAAGCCGAGCCGGTCCGCGGAGAAATAGGGGATCTCCCGGCTTGCTCCGTCCAGATGCCGAGTGATAGCTTTTTGCGAGAGGTTTTGCCACAACGGTCGTTGACTGGTCTGGTTCCCTTCCCCGCGTCTTGGAAAGCATACCGATGGCCCTGCCCGTGACACTCTCCATCGTGACACTCTCCATGCGGTGGTGTGGTCGCCTGTGCGTGGCGGCCCTGCTGGTCCTGCCAGCCGCCCCCGCCTGCCAGGCCGCGGAGGCCGCGGCCCCCACCACCGGGGAAGCCGTCGAGGAATTGCGGCTGGAGACCTCGGACGGCATCCGGATCGCCGCGTGGTACTACCCGGCACCGGCGGATACCAAGGCGGTCGCCACCGTGATCCTCGTTCATGATCTCGAAGGCTCGCACAAGACGGTCGACGCGCTGGCCCGAAACCTCCAGCGGGCTGGATGTGCCGTTGTCGCCCCCGATCTCCGCTGCCACGGCGGCAGCGGCTCCCGTTCCGCGGCCCAAGCCGGCAGTGGCGGGAGGAGCGATGCAGTGGAGCCCAGGATGCTCAAGAAGATCGATCTGGAGTCGATGGCCGCCGCAACCGGGGGCCGACTCCGCGACCAGTCTGCGATGCGGGGTGAGATCGAGGCCGTCCGTTCCTGGATCAAGCAGAAGTCCGATGCCGGCGCGCTCGACATCGACCGTCTCTGCGTCGTCGGCTGCGGCCTTGGAGGAACCCTCGCTTCCATGTGGACAGCAGCGGACTGGAATTGGCCGCCAACCACGGCGGGACCGCAGGGGCAGCAGGTGCGGGCGCTCGCGCTCATCAGCCCTGTCTGGGCGACGAAGGGCGTCTCGATGTCGGTCCCGCTGACGAGCGATGCGATCCAACACGCGATTCCACTCATGGTGGTTGCCGGCAAGGGCGATCGCGATGCCATCCGTTTGTTTGATCAGCTCAAGCGTTTCCGCCCGGGTAAATGGTTCCAGCAACGCGCGGGATTGCCCGCGGAGAAGGCCAAGGATCTCGAGGAGCCGGCCGACGGAACGGCCTTTTTCATTCAGATCGACACCACGCTGACAGCCGACAAGCTCGCCAACGATTCGGACCTGAAGGTCGCCGACCAGATCAAGACATTCTTCGCGCTGGCGCTCGCTCGCAAACCGGAGTAGCCGGCCGGGGCGACTGACCCTGTCTCACGGCAACCGCAACTCTGCACCAGGCACGAGGAGATCGGGACTGCGAAGCCGATCCCGATTCGCCTGCCAGATGCGGGATGCCATCGCCCTGTCGCCGTAGAACCTGACGGCGATCGACTCGAGCGAATCCCCCATGCCTACCCGGACCGTGTCCGGCCGATGCGCCGGCACCGCGGGCCCCGATGTCGCCTCCGTCCCGGTCAGGCGTCCGGGCACCGCCGTGAGCGTCGCTACCGGAGCCGACGGGCGGGCGTTTGCCCCCTGCAACCAGAAAGACTCCGCCCCACCGTGCGCTGCCGGAGCGGCGGGCTCCCTGCCGAGGCTCGCCTGCGCATGCCCGCTGCTCCAGTTCGGGGTGAAGGTGGGCTCGATCGCAAGCCCTGACGCTCCTCCCTGTGCCGCGTGGGCGGCGGGAAGCATCCAGCTCGGGGGCAGCCGCAATGCCAGGCCGATGGGGAGCATCTGCGGATCGGCAATGCGATCCCTGTTCGCTGCCCAGATGGCGGTCGCGGCGCCGGCGTGACCATACACCTTCAGGGCGATTTGCGTGAGATCATCCCCGTCGCGCACAACGTAGTCTGCGGGCGCGGACGCGGGCTGGACGGCCGGGCTGTGAGCCACCGACTTGGCAACGTCGTGCGCAGACCAGCCCGCTGAGAGCGGCGGGGGGGCGTGGAAATCGAGCAGGGGTGGCGGTGGAATTTCCACCGTGGAACGGTAGGTGCCATCGAGGGCTGGGGCCGCGGGCGAGAAATTCAGCCCAGAGGCTGGCAGCGGCGTTGGCGGCGACGGCGGTGTGGGGGCGGAGAGAAACTGGTCGCCCGCCGGCAGCGGCAGACCAGGCACTCCCAGACTGTCCACGGGCCTGGCATCCGGGATGGCATGCCCTCCGGTGCCGATCGCCATCGCCGGCAGACCGGGCTGCATGCCAGGCAGGGCAGCAGACGGGACCGAGGCCATCGCCTGTTCACGGGCGGCGACGACCGCCGCCACAAACGGCTGAGCCAGTGCCACGCCGCCGGCGAGCATCGCCATGCCGACGAAAAACCGTATGGTGTGCATGAACTGCGACATGTTCTCTCCCTTGCCAAGCGGCCCCGGGGGCACTTGGATGCCGGCCCAAGGAGCCAGCCGCAAAAAGCGGAACCAGCAAAAAGCGCAACCAGAGAGAGTATGCGCCGCCACCTCGGCCGCGGCCGGACGAAGCTCCCCGGCAGCACCTTCAGTCAGCGACCCCAGGCCGTCAGGATCGGCATTGCCGGCAGGGTCTTCCTCGTCCTTCGGGCATGTCAGGCCGACAACTGCGGTGTCGACCTCGTTGTCGTCGGGCTGCGGCGGGCGGCGCTGGCCCCCTCCTGCAGAAACAGCACCAGCGGTGCGGCGATGTAGATCGTGCTGTAGGTGCCGGTGATGATGCCCACGAGCATCGTGAACGCAAAGGCGTGGATGCCCTGGCCACCAAACAGATACAGGATCAGCGTGGCAAGAAACGCCGTGCCGGAGGTGAGGATCGTGCGGCTCAAGGTCTGGTTGACCGACTTGTCGATCATCTCCGCCGTGACGTACGGACTCTTGCCACGCAGTTCACGCAGCCGGTCGAAGATCACGATCGTGTCGTTGATCGAAAAGCCGACAATCGTCAACAGCGCGGCCACCACGTCGAGGCTGATCTTGAAGTCATCAACCAGCGCCCAGCCAAGGAAGCGGCTCAGGTAGGTGCTGAAGGCGAGGCAGGCCACCGCCACCAGCACGTCGTGAATGAGCGCCACGACGGCTGCGAGGCCGAAGGCGACGTTCTGGAACCGCACCCACACGTAGAGCACGATCATCAGCAGGCTCGCCAGCATCGCGTAGATCGCGGTGATCTTCGTGTTGCCAGCCACCTTGCCACCAATCGAGTTGGCCGAGAGATAGACCGGGGTGTCGGAGAGTTTCTTCGCCACCCGCTCCACCACCCGCCGTGCCGCCGCCACGTCGAGCGACGTGGAGACCGCCCAGTTGCGGTAGGGCTTGGTACGGCTCGCGGCTCCCTTCGCCTCGGCCGCGTCCGGCTCCAGTTCGAAGGGCGCGTCGGCCACACCCTCGGCCTGCAGGGCGTCCTGGATGGTCGCCCGCAGCGTGGGCCGGTTGATCTTCTCGGGAAAGTCGAGGGCTACGGCCGTCGAGAGCGCCCCGGCCTCGGGAGCCGTCTTGTCGGGCCCGGCCGTCGATGTGATCTCGCCAAAGCCCATCGAATAGGTGGCCAGCCTGCCCGGAAACACCTCCTGAAGCGTCTGCTCGACCTGATCGTCGTTGCGAACCGAGGTGTCGATCTTATAACGCGTGCCGGCGGCGACATCGGCGGCGGACACGGCGCTCACCGCCGCGTCGGGGAGCACGGCGACGGCCTTCCGCACCTCGGCGATATCGAGCGTCTGGTCGGGCTTGAATGCCACCTGCACGCTCGTGCCACCGGTGAAGTCGATGTCGAACAGCCCCTGGCCACGCTGCGCGGCGGCGGCCATGCCCAGCAGAATGAAGGCCAGCGAACCGATGACGGCGGGCTGCACCCAGCGGACGAACTCGAAGTTGGTCTGTCCGAAGAGCCTGGCCATCGACAGCTTCCGCAGCCAACCGTTCCGCTCGGCGAGATCGAAGGCCACCCGGGCACAATACACCGCCGTGAACAGGTTCAACACCAGCCCGAGGATCAGCGTGACGGCGAAGCCCTTCAACTGGTCTGTGCCCATCGCAAACAGCACCACGGCCGTAATGAGCGTCGTGAGATTCGAGTCGACGATCGTCGAGAACGCCCGCTGGAACCCGTTGCGAATCGCCATGCGGACGGCTGCCCCGCGATCCGTCTCCTCCCGCATGCGCTCGTAGATGAGCACGTTGGCATCGACCGCCATGCCCACGGAGAGCACGAGGCCGGCCAAGCCGGCGAGCGTGAACGCCGCCTTGAGCGAGATCATGAGCGCAACGACGAGCAGGATATTGAGCAGCACCGCCAGGTCGGCCACGAACCCTGAGAATCGGTAATAGGCCAGCATGAAGGCGAGCACCACGATCGTCGCCAACAGCATCGCGCGTGCACCGGAGCGGATCGTGTCGGCACCGAGCTGGGGGCTGATCTTCTGCTCGCTGATCGGCTCGCTCACGAGGGCCGCCGGCAGACTGCCGGCGTTGAGCACGCCAACGAGGAAGTCGACGTCAGACTGCTTGAAGCTGCCGGTGATCTGGCCGTCGCCGGAGATCGTGCTGCGGAGCGTCGGCGCCGACAGGAGCGTGTCGTCGAGCAGGATGCCCAGCCGGCTCGTGAGCCGATTGGCGGGATCCGGGAGGTTCTGCCCGGTGAGCGTGCCGAAGAGGGCTGCACCGGAGGAGTTGAACGAGAAGTTGACGCACGGCTGCAGGTTGCTGTCGTAGCTTGATGAGGCGCGGGAGAGATACCCGCCGGTCACGTCGAACCGGTCGAGTACGACCAGCACCTCGACACGACCATCGGGCATGGTGCGGGTGACGAGTCCGCCATCCTGGGCTGGATTGATCTTGGCGGTATCGAGCTGCACCCAGCGGCCAATCTGTCGTCCCCCCTCGGTCACGGTCGTGCCCGGGGAACGGCTGGCCAGTTCGATCACCTGTTTGTGCCGGGGATCTTCCGGATTTGCGGTGATCCGGAACTCGAGCACACCGGCGCTCGACACCACCCGTTTGATGAGATCGACCTCCGATTGGTCGACATCGGGCACGATCACTTCCAACTGATCAACGCCGTAGCGACGGACGGTGACTTCCTTCTGGCCGCCCGGATTCACGCGCCGGCTCACGGCCGCCACCAGCTTGTCCATATCGACCGCGGCCGACCGTCCAGCCACCTCGTACTCAAGATCGATGGCCTCGGCCCCCGGCCGGCGGCCCGCCAGCCGCACCCGTGCATCACCGAAGTCGAGCTGTTCCATACCCTTGAGAAAGGAGTCGCGGGAGGCAGCGTCAGCGGTCTCGAGCCGCACGGTGATGCGGTTGTTGGCCATCCGCGACACCGTTCCCTTCCGACCATCCTGGCTGGAGAGCAGTTGTTCGATCCGGCCGACACAATCATCGACCTGCCCGGCCGCCTGCCGGGACGCATCGACCTCGTAGACCAGGATCACGCCGCCCTTGAGGTCGATACCCAGCCGCGGAGGCCAGCCGAGCCACGTGATCACGGCCCCTGCCGTCAGCGCCACCAGCACCGTGGCCAGACGCCCCCACATGTCGGCGGCCCGCAACCGCTTCGCGAGCAGCCACGACACCAGCATCGGCACGGCCACCGTGAGCAGGGTGATGCCCCAGACAGCCCACGGCTCCCGCCACCACTGAGCGGCCCCCGCCGGAATGGCGGCGCTCCCGGTCGCCACATCGGCGGCCTGGGCAAACAACTGGATCGCGCTGGGGAGACTGTTCATTCCGTTCTCATTTCCGGGTTCTGGTTTCAAGATTCTGTTTTCAGGATTCCGGCGAAGCGCTCTCACCGAGCACCTTGGCGATGCTCGACAATGTGACGGCAATCTTCACATTGCCCGCTTCATCGACCCGCAGCGACACGCGATCGGCTTCGCGATCGACATTCGCTACGGTGCCATAGATGCCGGACGTCGTGATGACGCGGTCGTTTTTCTTGAGCCCGGCAAGCAGTTCCTGCTGCCGCCGCGTGCGCTCGCGTTCTGGGCGATAGAGCAACATCCACGCCACCAGCACGATCATGCCCATCGGCAGATACGTGATCAGCAGCTCCAGCGGGCCCGGCGGTGGCGGCGCAGCGGCCGCCACAAGCAGGTGGATCGCGAACAGGGCTGGGGGCTCGTGCTGCATGGCAAGTCCGATGGAGGGCCAAACGCCCTCCATCGGGCCATTCGGCAGACCCGCAAATGTAGTGCGACGCGCGCCTGACGGACAAGCCCGACATACCTTTTGCTGGCCGCGGCGACGAGATGGCGTGGGAGCGGGACGGCGAACGGCCGCCTGCCGCTATCCAGCCGGCCCCGGGCCCGGGGCCGGCTCGAGCCGCTCGAGCAGCTCCTGACAGACGGCATCGAATTGGCCGGCGAGCACGCCGTCGCGGAGACGGGCCACGAGCCGCTGGTAGAAGGTGAGGTTGTGGATCGACGCAAGGATCGGGCCCAGCATTTCTCCCGACAGAAACAGGTGCCGAAGGTAGCTGCGGCTGTGTCTGCAGGCGAGGCACGGGCAATCGGCCTCGAGAGGCCGGGGATCGGTCGCGTGCTGGGCGTTCCGCAGGCGAAGCTGCCCGTCGAAGGTGTAGATGAGGGAATTGCGGCCGCACCGCGTGGGGAGCACACAGTCGAACATATCGATGCCGGCGGCCACGGCAGCGATGATGTCCCGCGGCTGGCCGACTCCCATGAGATACCGCGGCCGCTCGGCAGGCAGGTGCGGCGTGGTCGCGCGGAGCGTGGCCGCCATCGCCTCGGGCCCCTCTCCGACCGACAGCCCGCCGACCGCGAAGCCGTCGAAGCCGAGCCCGCGAAGCTGCACGGCACTCTCCTCCCGCAGGTCGGGCTCGAGACCGCCCTGCACGATGCCGAAGACCGCCTGATCCTCGCGGCGATGCGCCGCCAAACACCGCTCCGCCCAGCGCAGTGACCGCTGCATGGCATCAGCCACGGCGTCACGCGTCGCGGGCAGGGCCACCACGTGATCCAGTTGCATCGCCACGTCGGCGCCGATCCGCTCCTGGATCCGCATCGACGCCTCGGGCGAAAGCTCCACCGGGCTGCCATCGAGATGCGAGCGGAAGCTGGCGGCCTCCTCGGTCACGCGAACCTGCTCCGCGAGGGAGAAGACCTGGAAGCCACCGCTGTCGGTGAGCGTAGGGCCTGACCAGCCCATGAACGCCGCCACACCGCCAGCCTGCTCGACCACCGCTTCGCCCGGCCGCAGATGGAGGTGGTAAGCGTTGGCGAGCACCATACCGGCGCCGGTCTCGGCAACCCGGCCAATGTCGACCCCCTTCACGCTGGCGAGCGTCGCCACCGGCATGAACAGCGGCGTCGGCACGCTGCCATGCGGCGTCGTAAGCACACCCGCCCGCGCCCCACCGGGGCTCACCGCGTCGAGTTGGAAGGCAAATCCAGTTCGCATGGGCATAGCCTAACCCAGCCTGTTGGCCGCAACCAAAGAGGACCAGTGGCGACGGTTCGGGGCTGCCCATGCCCCGTCGCCGGACGTTCGCTTCGGCATCCTGCCTTCGCTCACTCGATGCTGACTGCGCTCCGGCATCCTGCCTGCGCTGGTCAGCAACGCCGGCTCTCGGGACA
>JAPLNQ010000264.1:30359-30962 GCA_026401075.1 Planctomycetia bacterium | reverse complement strand
TAAAAGGGATTTTCATGCGGTCGATGCTTGTTTACGCCATGGTGCTCAGCCTGTTCGGCGGTGGCACCGCATCAGCCGACGAGTGGCCGCAGTTTCGGGGTGGCACGGCGCAGAGCGTGGCCCCGCTCGCCACGGTGCCCGCGGCGTGGAGCAACACCGACCATCTCGCCTGGCGGACCGCGATCCCTGGTGCCGGCTGGTCGCAGCCGATCGTCTCCGGCGGGCGGATCTACCTCACCACCGCGGTTGGACCCAAGGCAGACAAGCCCAGCGGCATGGGGGGCGTGATGTCGTTCTCGACCTGGGGCATGGCGTCGGCGCCCAAGGATCCGGTGCAGTGGCGGGTGCTCTGCCTCGATCCAACCGACGGGAAAATCCTCTGGTCGAAGACGATCGTCGAGGCGGTGCCGAAATATGGCAAGCACGCGTCGAATACCTTTGCGACCGAAACGCCCTGCGCGTCGGACGACACGGTCTACGCCTTCTTCGGCAGCACCGGCACGCTCGTGGCGCTCGACAGGGAGGGCACTGAACGCTGGCGGCGGAATTTTGGCCCGCAGCCGATCACGAACCAGTTCGGCACCGGTTCGTCGCCCGTGCTGT
>JAPLNQ010000264.1:0-30313 GCA_026401075.1 Planctomycetia bacterium | reverse complement strand
GGAAATCGCCTCCTCGTGCAACTCTACAACGACGACTCGGCCCGGCTGCACTGCCTCGACCCGAAGACCGGCACCGACATCTGGACGGCGGACCGCGACAAGGGCACGGCCTGGAGCACGCCCGTCATCTGGAACAACAACGGCACCGCGGAAGTTGTGACGGCGGGGCAGGCCTCGGTGATCGCCTACGGACTGACCGACGGCAAAGAACGCTGGCGGCTCGGCGGGCTCGACACCTCGTTTGCCTGCTCCATCGTGGCGGACGCCGAGGGCATCTACTTCGGCACGTCGAGCCCCGGCAGCAAGGCGCCGGCGTATGCGATCGCCCGCGGGCACCTCGGCGACCTCACACTTCCGAAGGGACAGACCGCGACGGCGGCCGTGCTCTGGTCGAAAAACAAGAGCGGCGCGGGGATGCCGTCGCCTGTCGTCGTCGGCGACCTGCTCTACTTCTTCGGCGACAAGGCGGTCTGCTACGACAAGCGGACCGGCGTGGAAAAATACCGCAAGCGGATGCCGGGCGGCACCACGGCCGTCGGCTGCCCGCTCGTCATCGGCAGCCGCATCTATGTGGTCAATGAACGCGGGAACACGGTCGTGCTGGAGGCCGGGCCCGAGTTCAAGATTCTCGGCGAATTCTCGGTGGGCAGTGACAACGAGGTGTTCTGGGCCACACCCGCTGTAGCGGGAAACTCGCTGCTGATCCGCTCGTCCGACGCGATCTACTGCATTCGATAAAAAATGTTGACGGCGCAGGGTCGGGGGGCGACAATGCTGTCCTGCCAGTTCAGGCCTGATCCCCTCCCATTCACGAGGAAACGCCATGGTTCTCGGCTTCGTCGAATGTCACCACCGCTTTCAGCCGCCTCGAGCTGCGGTTCGTCACGGCTTTACGCTGGTCGAGCTGCTGGTCGTGATCGCCATCATCGGCACGCTCGTCGGCCTGCTCCTGCCCGCCGTGCAGGCGGCCCGCGAGGCCGGCCGGCGGATGAGCTGCACGAACAATCTCAAGCAGGTGGGCCTGGGCATCGTCAATTACGAGCAGGCCCGCAAGATCTATCCGTCGGGCCGGGACGCGAAGAACCAATACGGCGTGTCGTGGGCCTTCCGCCTGCTCCCCTACGTTGAGCAGTCGCAGATCTACACGGCCTACGACAAGACGGCCCGCGTGGACGACGCCAAAAATAGTGTCGCCATGCGGACGGCCGTGTCGACGGTGTACTGTCCGAGCCGCAGATCGCCGCTGGCAGACCGCAATTTCGACAACGACGACCAGGCGCCGCAGGTGGTGGCCGCCGCGGCCGGAGGTGACTACGCCGCGAACGCTGGATCGTATTACAACTACGGTCTTTCAGGGACGACCTTCGACCCCAAGCAGGGCGGACCGATCCACACCTATTCGTCGGTGAAGCCGCAGCAGGTGACCGATGGCCTGAGCAAGACGTTCGCGGTCGGTGAGCGGCATATCCCCAAGACCACGCAGTCGTCGTCGCCCGACATGGTGCAGCACGATCAGGGCGACACCGCGATCTTTGCGGCAGACACACCGCTGACGCTCTTTCGCGACACGGTACGGGGCATCGCCGATGGCCCTGAAGACCGCAACCCGCGGAAGTATGGCAGCATGCATCCGACGGTCACCAACTTCGTGTTTCTGGATGGACACGTGGAGCCGATCGATAACGGCACAGATGCCGCCGTGCTTCGGTGGTATTGCACGGTCGGCGATGGGAACGACCCGACGGCCCCGCAGGACTACACCGATTCGACGCTCGACCCCTGACCGCGGCGGGGTTTCGGAGGGACATCCATGACCACACGGCAGAAGACCTTGGCTGCGTCGGTGCTTGGACTGCTTCTCGCTGCCGGTGGTCTGTCGTGGTTTTTCATGCGAACCAAGGGCCTCGTGGACGAGACGCTCTCGTTGCAGACACGGCTGCTCGCAGGAGAACTCAAGGCACGCGATCGCAGGTCGGGAGTCGCGCAGGTAACTCGCAACATCGACAAGATGGATCGCGTGGATACGAAGAAGGTGCGAGACGCGTTCACGGCCGAATGGCGGCGGTTCCAGCAGCAGGGCGTCGACGACTACTTTGCCGCCGACGAGGCTGACCGCGAAGCCCTCCTCGATCACGACATCGACCAAGTCGTCACGGCGGGCGAACTCTGGTTCGCGACCAACCCGCGGTCGAATGGCCTGGCACCGAGGCCCAGGAAGCCCAAGAATGCGGCGGCGAAACCGGAGAAAACCAAGGTAACGCAAGCCGCACAACTGCTCGACATCTATCAGACCAAACTGCTGGCAAGGGCCGAAAAGCGGGGCGTCACGCTCCCGGATTGGCTGCTGGGGCCGCGGTGAGGTCACCGACGTCGCGATTTCGGGTGCCCGCCGCGCAGAGCGAACGCCATTGAGGTAGTCTGTGGGATTCCCGCCCGCACTCCCCTCCCCGCCAGTCCTCACCTCAGGCTCTCCTCATGCCGGATTCCAAGTCCGATCGGACCGCTGCCCCTGCCCTGCCCGACGATTCCCGCCCCGGACACGTGCCCTTCGCGTCACTGGGCCTTTCCGCTGAACTTCTCAAGGCCGTCGCGCAACTCGGCTTCGAGGAGACCTCGCCGATCCAGTCGGCGGCCATCCCGCTGATCATGTCGGGCCGCGACGTGGTCGGCCAGTCCGAGACGGGCTCGGGGAAGACGGCGGCCTTCTGCATCCCTGCCATCGAGAAGATCGATCCTGCAGTCAAGGCCGCGCAGGTGCTGATCCTCACCCCCACGCGTGAACTGGCCACGCAGGTGGCCGACGAGGTGCACAAGCTCGCGGCCTTCCGTCGGGGTGTGAATTCGGTGGCGATCTATGGCGGCGCGTCGTATGACCGTCAGTTCGCGGAGCTGAAGCGCGGCGCCCACGTCGTCGTCGGCACCCCGGGCCGGCTCACCGACCACATGAACCGCGGCACGCTCGACCTCACCAAGATCCGCATGCTGATCCTCGACGAGGCCGACCGGATGCTCGACATGGGCTTCCGCGAAGACATCGAGAAGATCCTCGCCGCCACCCCCGAGGGCCGGCAGACGATCTTCTTCTCCGCCACCATCTCACCGCAGATCCAGGGCCTCGTCCGCGAGCACTCGAAGGACGCCGCGACCATCAAGATCGCGCAGAAGTCGGTGAGCGGACCGCCGCTCGTGGATCAGGTCTACCACGAGGTGCGGCATCACGCGAAGCTCGACGCGCTGGTGCGCGTGATCGACTTCCACGACGTGAAGAGCGGCCTCATCTTCTGCAACACCCAGCGGATGGTCGATGAGCTGGCCGACGCCCTCATCGGCCGGGGCTATTCGGCCGAGCGGATCCATGGTGGCATGGCCCAGCCCCAGCGCACCCGGGTGATGCAGAACTTCAAGCGGGCGGCGTTTGCGTTTCTGATCGCAACCGACGTGGCCGCCCGCGGCATCGACGTCAACGATCTCGAACTGGTGGTGAACTACGATCTTCCCTACGACGCCGAGGACTACGTCCACCGCATCGGCCGCACGGGCCGCGCCGGGAAGAAGGGCAAGGCGGTCACGCTTGTGTCGGGGGCTGCCATCTACAAGCTGCAGTCGATCGAGCGGTTTCTCCGGACGAAAATCCGCCGCGAGCAGGTGCCATCGATGGCGGCGGTCGAAGACCGCCGGTCTGACGCGCTCTTCGACAAGATCACGACGACCCTCGAGGCCGGGGGCTTCGCACGCCGTGCCCCGCTCGTGGAGCGGCTGCTGGAGCAGGGCCACACGCCGACCGACGTCGCCGCGGCGATTCTGCACCACTTCGCGCCGGCAAGCGAGGAGACAGCGGAGGTGGAGCCCGTCCACCGGCCCGAGCATCGTCGCCCGGCCGACAGGCGAGAGGAGCACCACCAGCACGACCGCACGGAGCGGCGTCCCGGCCCCGGTGGCCCCGGCCCGAAGAAGCGAAAATTCACGCCGGTCGGCGGCCCGCGGTTTGGCAAACCGCACGCCGGCGGGAAGAAGAAGGGCAAGCCACCGGGCGGCAAGCCGGGAAAGTGACGCGTCCCAGAAGTGCTCCCAGGAGTGTTCTCAGGAATGTTCCACCAAGCCATACGGCGCGGCTGCTTCAACGAGCCAGGGAGACGCGGACGATTTCTTTGTCGTTGCGAACGACGATGGAGCGATTGGCATACGCAGGACTGCACCAGACCACATTCCGGCCGAACGCCGTGTTGGTGGGCTCGAGCAGATGGGCGCGGTCGATCTCGGAGTAGCCCGCGGGCGACATCTTCGCGATCACGAGATCGCCCGTCTCCGCAAACATCCAGTAGCGGTCGGCCTGCCGCACGATGAACGTGGTTCCGGAGCCCTGCGGCCGCTCGCCGAGCGGGCCGCCCCCCTTCCAGACGACTTCGCCACTGGGAATCGCCACGGCGCGGAGGTCGCCCTTCTCGTGAAACCCGTAGATCAACCCGTCCGCCACGAACGGCTGCACGTTCACGGCCGACACGCCGTGCTTCGGCTTGTTTCGCCATATCACCTCGGGTTTGTCGGGGCCGAGTTTCAGCAGCAGGTTCTTCTCCTGGTAGCCGCCCACGTAGAGATACTCGCCCACCTGCACCGGCGCCATGATGATCGAGCCGTTATCGGCGTTGTAGGGCGACTCCCAGAGGATCTGCCCCGTCGCTGGTTCCACGGCGTAGATGCCGTCGGGCTTCGTGAAGACGATCTGTTTCTTTCCGCCAGTCTCGATCATCGTCGGCGGTGAGTAGCCCTGCTCCGGCGCCTTGCCGGCCCGCCAGATTTCCTTGCCGGTGCGCTTGTCAAAGGCAACCGCATGGGCCATCTCGGTGCCGACAACGCAGACCAGCCGATCGCCGTCGACGAGCGGATGGCTCGCCCATCCCCACAGCGCGGCTTTGGTGTCGTAGTCGGCCTTGAGGTCGCGTGACCAGAGCAGGTTCCCGTCGGCGACGTTCAGGCAACAGAGGTTTCCCTCAGCGCCGAGCGCGTAGACGCGGTCGCCGTCGACCGTGGGCGTGCACCGCGGACCGGCTGGGTAGGCGATCGTGTAGGTGACCGGGTACTCGTGCTTCCAGAGCACCTTGCCCGTGGCCTCATCGAGGCAGAGTACCCGTTCCGTGCCGGTCGACGCCTTCCGCTCGAAGTTCGCGACCTTCACGTCGGCGTCGGTCACGTAGTCGGTGACGAACACCCGCCCCGCCGCGATCGCGGGCCCTGCATAGCCGCCGGCGATCGCGGTACGCCACAGCACCTTCGGACCCGCTGCGGGGAATGTGTCGAGCAAGCCATCTTCCCGCCAGACATTGTCGCGGCTCGGCCCCATCCACTGCGGCCAGTCGTCGGCGACTGCGAGCGGTGTGGGCAATAAGCCTGCGTACAACGCCACGATCGACACCGCCAGTGGACACTGTCGTGAGGCTGGGCGCAGCATGGTTGTTCCCTCAGAGTGCATCCGGGCTTCGTTGAGCGGCGAATATCGTAGCAGCAGAAGGCGAAATCAGTCTGCCCGGGCGGGCTGCAGCAGCCCGCCCGCTACAACGCCCGGCGGTGCTTCTTGATCTTCCGGATAGTCGGAGCTGCCGGAGCTGCCGCAGTGGCCCCAGTGGCCGTCCCTCCGGGCCTGCTCTCACCTTGCGATGATTCGCTGCGGGGCCTCCGTGAGGCCTGAGCCCCTTGTCGTTGCTGCTGGCCGCCTGATGAGCGGCGGCCGTCGTTCCTGCCGCCTCCGCCTCCCTTGCCCCGGGAAGAGCCACCCTGACCACCACGCCCACCCTCACCAGACCGGTCCCGCGGCGGACGCCCCTGCGGCGAGCGAGATCCGCCACCGTTCCGTTCCCTGGGTTCACTTGCCGCCTCCACGTGGGGCAGTTCGGGGAGATCGTTGCGGACCGGAATCGACTTGCGGAGCAGCCGCTCGATCGCCTGCAGCCGCGGCCGCTCCTCGTGATCGCACAGCGAGACCGCCTTGCCCGTCATGCCTGCCCGGCCCGTGCGGCCGATGCGATGCACGTAGGTCTCGGGCTCATGGGGCAGTTCATAATTCACCACGTGCGAGACGTTGTCGACGTCGATGCCGCGGGCCGCGATGTCGGTGGCGATGAGCACCGGCGGATGCTGCGACTTGAAGGCGGCGAGCGCCTTCTCCCGCTGGTTTTGGCTCTTGTTGCCATGGATCGCCGCGGCCCGGATGCCGGCCCTGTCGAGGTCCCGCTGCAGTTTGTCGGCCCCGTGCTTCGTGCGCATGAAGACGATCACGCGGACCATCTCCTCGGTCGACAGCAGGTGCACGAGCAGATGCCGCTTCTGCCGCTGGGCCAGGAAAAACACCGACTGCGATACCGTTTCGGCTGGCGTCGACTGCGGCGTGGTCTTCACCTCCAGCGGATCGCGGAGCATTGAATCGGCCAGTTGACGCACCTCGCTCGGCAGCGTCGCCGAGAAGAAGAGCGTCTGCCGCTCCTTCGGCAGCATGCCGACAATTCGACGCACATCGTGGATGAAACCCATGTCGAGCATGCGATCGGCCTCGTCGAGGACGAGGAATTCAACCGCCCGCAGGTCGACGAACTTCTGTTGCACGAGGTCGAGCAGCCGCCCCGGCGTGGCGACCAGCACGTCCACGCCCTTGCTCATCGCCGTCTCCTGCGGCCGCTGGCCGACGCCGCCGTAGATCACCGCCGTCTTCAGGTGAGCGTTGCGGCCATACACGCGGAAGCTCTCGTGGATCTGGCCGGCCAGCTCGCGGGTGGGCGCCAGCACGAGCACACGGCAGCGGCGGGCCGTCCGCTCACGCGGATTCGCCATCATCCGCTCGATCAACGGCAGCGCGAAGGCAGCGGTCTTGCCGGTGCCTGTCTGCGCGCAGCCAAAGAGGTCGCGGCCGGCGAGCACGTGCGGCACCGCCTTCGCCTGGATCGGCGTCGGCACGGTGTAGCCCTCGGTCTTCAGCGCCTTGAGCACCGGTTCTGTCAGTCCCAAACTTTCAAACGTTGTCATATTCAATTGGTCTTTCGGATCACACAGTTTTCGTTCAACACATCTGCATACGGGCCGTCGATCGCGACAGCCGCGGTAAGCGCAGGGATCACGGGACGAGCCCGTGGTACGACCAAGCCCGACAAGACATGCCCGTCGGGACGCTGGCAGAAGCCCTTCTCCCATTTCTGGGACGCACTGAACCTCAAGGCTTGCGACAGCTGAATCCGCCGCAGACGCACACAATGCGTCATCGACGGAAATCAGAGGCGAGCAACACGGCCGAATGCCGTGCGGTTCAGCGGAGGGGGCAAGTAGAATTTGAAGGATTCAGCGAACCGACCAAGAAAAACACCCGGCCGGTCGCTCTCACCACCTCGTTACGAACTCAATCATAGCTTCCCCCCGCAAGGAACGCCAGTGCTGGGACTGGCCGTTGCGACAGACGGGCGATTCGTGGACATTAGTAAGGATCGACACGTCGGCGGTATTTCCGATGGTCCAGATTCGATACGTGAGCCGGCGGAGGGCATCGCATGCACGACCAAGAACCGGAATTATGGCGGGGCACGGCAAGGGAGTTGCTCCCGTGCTGGTTCACTGACCGAATCCTGTCGGAGCCGGGCAGGTTCGGGGCGTTGCTCGACACCAGGCAGGTGCTGATCATCGACGCGATCAAGGGGGTCCGGCAGGCCCCCAACGGCATCATCTGGCTCGATGTGGAGCTTGTCATTCCCTATCGCAAGGACGGGTTTCCCTGGGGCCATTTTCCGGTGCTCAAGTCATCCGGCCCCGACCGGGCCACCTGCTCCATCAACGCGGCCCACATCGTGGCGGTCGTGGAGGTCGATACCTGGGAACTGCCACCGCTCGAACCAGACCACGATTGATGGCGAAAACGGCCGGGAATGATGGCCGTGGACGACGGCGAGGCCTGGGCGGCGTTTTGGCCTTGGGCATTTTCCGGCGTCCGCCTATTCTTGGGCGACTGAGGCAGACAGGAAGTCCGCTTCAGCGGCGATGGTCCGGGTACATCGCCCACACATAACAACTGGGAAACTCAAGGATGAGTGCCGCCCTGTCCATCATCGACGACCCCTGCTCGGCTGAGGGCGTCCTCGGTGTGATCGACCTTGCGTTGCCGGCCACGGCCACGCTCGTTCAGCCCACGTTTCCGCCTCGACGGCCGGGTCGAAAGCTTTCGATCTGCCTGATCAATCCCCGTTTCGAACCGTCGTACTGGGGGTTTGACTTCGCGCTGCCTCTCTACCCTGGCGACAAGCGGAGCACCATGATCTCGGGCTCGCTGTCGGCACTCGCCGGACTCTGTGGCGAACATGACGTGACGCTCGTCGATGAGAACGTTGAGGAGATCGACTGGCCGTCGCTCTCCGGCTACGACATCGTCGGCGTCACAGGCATGATCGTGCAGAAGGAACGGATGCGGCAGATCCTGGTGCGGCTCCGCGAGGCCAAGATCTTCACGGCGGTCGGTGGCCCGCTGATGTCGGTGCAGGAGGAGTTTTTCAAGGGGCTGTGCGACGTGAGCTTCGTGGGCGAAGCAGAAACGACCTGGCCCGGTTTTCTCGACGATTTTTCCCACAACCTGAAAACCGAGACGCGGTACGAACAGAAGACGCCGACCGACATGACCCTGGTGCCCCGGCCGCGGTTCGACAAGCTCAAGGTCAGCCGCTATGCCTCGGCGGCACTGCAGTATTCGCGGGGCTGCCCGTTCCAATGTGAGTTCTGTGACATCATCATCATTTACGGCCGTAAGCCGCGGGTCAAGGAGCCGGAACAGCTGATCGGTGAGCTCGACGATCTCCGGCAAGCTGGCTTCCATTCGGCCTTCATCGTTGACGATAACTTCATCGGCAACAAGAAGAAGGCGAAGACGCTGCTCGAGCAGATCATTCCCTGGATGGAGGAGCACAAGTATCCGCTTCGGCTCACGACCGAGGCCAGCATCGATCTGGCCGACGACCAGGAACTGCTCGACCTGATGTACCGGGCCAACTTTCGCAGCGTGTTCATCGGCATCGAGACGCCGCGGATGGACTCGCTGAAGGAGACCAAGAAGTTTCAGAACGTGCGTGGCGACTCCCTCGAAGCGAAGCTGACCCGCATCCAGGCCTCAGGGCTTGATATCAACGCCGGCTTCATCGTCGGCTTTGACAGCGACGACAAGGCCATTTTCGAGGATCAGTACCGGTTCATCCAGGACAACGGCATCACGCTGGCGATGGTCGGCATGCTGCAGGCGATCCCCCGCACGCCGCTCTACGCTCGGCTGCAGGCCGAGGGGCGGTTGGTCGAGGAGGATCCCAGCTGCAACTTCGTGCCGAAGCAGATGACGAGGGAGGAACTGCGCAAGGGGTATTGGGATCTGGTGACGCGTCTCTACACCCCGGAGTCGTATCTCGAACGCTACTTCAAGGTCTGCGAATCGAAGGAGTATCTCGAGCGACGGGCTGCCATCTGTCACAAGGCGGGCGAGGGCAAGTGGCTGCCGACCCTTGGCTATGGCCTCACGCTGCTGTGGGCGCTGTTCTGGGCCTTGTTCCGTGACGGCTCGCTGCGCAAGGTGGGGTCGGTCTACGCCCGCTTCTTCTTCACACAGAAGGTCGTGTCGCAACGCGGCATCATCGGCTTCGCCCAGTTCATGAATCGCTGCGTGACCCACTGGCATTTCTACAAGTTCACCCGCGAGGCCACGGCCGGCAGGCTGCGGGCCTACAACACGGTCTGACACGACCCGTTGGCCTGATACCGCACGGCGCCAGGCTGCCACTCGATGCGGACGGGATTGCCCACCATCAGGCCTGGGATGCTGAAGTGGGCCAGCCGCCGCAGGCCGGCATAGGCGACCGTCGGCCGGGCGTTTATTTCGATGAGGGTGTCGTTCTCCGGGCGTTCACCGAGGATCAGGTCGATCCCAACGTAGCCGTGGAGGCGGGTCATGTGTTCGAGCGCCGCCAGGCCAAGGCCGATCGCCCGCGACTCGAGGTCGGGTCTGAGGGGAAGCTGTCCACCGGAGTAGGTGAGGCGGCCGGCCTCTGAGTCTCGCTCGATCCCGACGCCCTGCGTTCCGGCGCGGAGGGGGATGGGCCTGCCCGACCGGGGCACGATGAAGGCCGCACTGGCAGCCAGGCCCGGCACATGCTCCTGCACGAGCCAGTCGGTGCGGTACGGGAGCGAGGCAAGGTCTGCTCGAGACCGGCAGACATGTGTGTCGATGCAGCCGGCGCCGCGGTTGGGCTTCGTGACGATCGCGCCGAACTTTTCAAGCATCCTGCGGGCATGCTCGAGGCCCAACGCACCGGCTGGCACGGCGATGCCGGCGGCGGCGAGCCGCTCCGCGAGCGTGTGATTGTCGCTCACAAACCTGACGGCGGTGCTCGCGGAGCCGAGATTGATGACGCCAGCCTGTTCGACACGTTCGAGGAGCGAAGGCAGGATGTCGTCGGTCTCGGGGGCGACGACAAGAGCCGCGTCGACGGTCGTGAGTGCATGATCAAACGCATCGAGGGAGTGCCAGGGCGACACAGCATCGAGGGTGATCACGCGGCCGGGGAGCATGAGAGGCACGCGGTCATCGAGCACGACAGCGACATCCTGTCCGGCGGCATGGAAGTCTTCCACGAGGCCGCACAGCATGCCTCCGCCCTCGGCAAGCAGACCCGAGTCGAGGGGCCGGCCAGCGAGGCCACCGCAGCAAAAGTATTCGTGGATGAGAACCCGCATGCTGCACCGCGTGAACCCGTGTGGCTGTCGAGTGACAAAGTCTGCTCCAGCTTCTCAGTTTGACATTTTTTCGTGTTCCGGTTTAGAACCGTCGCCAGTCCGGGCCACGTTCGGTCCTCTCGAAAAGCGACCGCGAAAAAGTGGGGAGACTGCGATGCATTCGTATGGCTACATTCTCGCGATCGCGGCGTCGATTCTCTGGGGACTCACCTACTGCCTCGATGAGCGGGTGCTTTCGAGTCTCTCCGTCTTCAAACTCTACTTTCTCCACTGTCTCTGCGGCGTCTTGATCTCAGCCGCGATCATGCTTGCTCAGGGGCACTCGCCCTTATCGCTCGTGCGGTTTGACACGGCCGCCGCGAGTCTGCCACTCGTCGGCCTGACGCTCGTCACCGCCACGGCGGCGGCGCTCAGCATCCTGGGCTCGATCCAGCTGCTCGGCGCAGGCAAATCGGCCGTGCTGGAAATTTCCTATCCGCTGTTCGTCGCCCTCTTCTCAGTGTTTTTGTTCCAGGGGCACTTGCAGCTGCCGGTGGTGATTGGCGGCGCGTTCATCTTCATTGGCGCGGCCATCATCGTGCTCGCCGGCTGATTGAGTCGTTCAAACGCGACTCCCCGTGTTGGGTGGTGGACGACCACGGTGGGGTTCCTCTACTCTTTTGAGTCGACTGTCAGTCGGAGGTCGATCCCCCCTGAGGATCATATTGTCGTGGCTGCCTGTGACGTTGATGTTCATCGTGCGAACAAGTCGTTTCACCACAGCAACCGCGTCCGCGGAGCGACACTGGTAGAGATGCTCGTGGTCGTCGCCACCATCGGCGGCCTCGCTGGCCTTTTGCTGCCGGCGGTCCAGCAGGCCCGCGAGTCGTCGCGGCAGTCGCAATGCATGAACAATCTGAAGCAAATCGGTATCGGCCTCCACAACTTCCACAGTGCCCGCGAGTCGTTTCCAACCACCGTGTCGGGGACGTTGGCACCCGGCAGCATTGGCAGCTACTCCTGGGGAGCACAACTCCTTCCCTACACCGAAGAGACCGCCCTCGCTGACCTCTACGACTACACCGTCGACTTCGACGACGCGAAGAACATGGCCGCCGTCCAGACGAAGGTGGGCTTCATGGTTTGTGGTTCCAATCCAAGCGGTCAGCTTCAGCACCCCAAGTTCAAGACCGGGAGCCCGACGTGGTGGGCGGCGGCCGTGGATTACGCCGCCTCGAACGGCCCGAGCACGACGCTCTGGACTGCGCCTGCGGTGGTCTCCTATGCCAAACCAGGCACCAACGACGGCTTTTTCAAGGGGACGGTCAAGCCAGGCGTGAGAGGCCGCAAGATCGCTGATATTCTCGATGGCACGTCGAAGAGCATCGCGATCGTCGAGTCGGCGGGGCGGCCGCAGGTCTGGGGTTTCGGAGCCATGGTTCCAGACTCCGGGCTCGCATCGAGCCCATCTGCCAAGTACGTGCTCCTGTGTAGCTGGGCCAACTCCAACGAGATGCTCGTGAAGGGCTTCAAGCAGGATATGATCCAGGCGGATCTCGCCAGCCAGATCAAGTCTCCTGGGCCGCAAATGATCAACGGCAGCAACAACTACGGCGTCTATGCCTTCCATCCGGGTGGTGCGAACTTTCTGTTCGCCGACGGCGCGGCCAGATTCCTCACCGACACGACCTCCGCCGATGTGGTGGCGGCCTTGCTCACCATCAAGGCCGGTGACGCGGTCACCGTGCCGTGACCGTGGAGTGCGGACTCGTGAGCAACCGCTGCTCCCTACCCCAGGCACGTCCCGCGATCAGCACGTGTGCCGCCGTGGTGACTGCCTGCATCGTGGCCACGCTGGTGTTGGTCGGGGCCGGCGGGTTGGCCAACGCGCAGCCGGCTTCAACGGACAAGAAGCCAACCAGGCCGGAGCGGACCGCGGCCGAGCGGGCAGACGCCGCACGGCAACTGCGGGAAGTCTATCGGGGCGACCCCGCCAACTGGCCGGCCCCCCATGTCGATCCCGGCGTCGAATGGAAAGAGATCGGGCTCCTCCCGCCCGTTGTCCATCCCGAGTCGAATCCCTTGAGCCAAGGGAAGGTGACACTCGGCAAAGCACTTTTCCACGACGCCCGCCTGTCCGCCAGCGGCAAGATTGCGTGCGTCTCCTGCCATGAGCCGAATCTCGGGTGGGCGGACGGTCGGGTGGTGAGCCAGCCACATGCTCGGGCGTTAGGCAGAAACACCCCGACCATCCGCAACGTGGCGTATCAGTCACTTCTGTTCTGGGATGGACGAGCCTCGACCCTCGAGCAACAGGTCGAGGAGGCCATCACCGACTCAGCGGAGATGGCCGCGAGCGACGACCACGTCGTGAATGTGTTGTCTGAAAGCCCAGGCTACCGGAAGCTCTACGCCGACGCGTTTCCGGGTCGACCAATCGAGTTTGCCCAGGTTCTCGAGGCGGTTGCCTGCTTCGAGCGAACGGTCGTCGGGGGCCGGTCACGGTTCGACGACTTCATGCGAGGTAATGCCGCGGCACTCTCCGATGAGGAACTCCTCGGCCTCGACCTTTTTCGCCGCGACGCCCGGTGCATGCACTGCCATCACGGCCCCATCTTCAGCGACGGTCGCTTCCATGATCTTGGCCTGAGCTTCTATGGCAGAAGCAATGCCGATTCTGGCCGATACGGAGTCACTGGCGTGGCAGCCGACAACGGCCGCTTCCGCACGCCGTCACTCCGGGACGTGACGCGGACCAGGCCACTCATGCACAACGGCATGTTCGGGCTGACGGGAGTGCTGAACATGTACAACGCCGGGATGGTGACGCTCAAGCGACCGGCTTCTCAAGAGGACGATCCGGTCTTTCCGGTGAAGTCGCCGCTTCTGAAGCCCCTCGGCCTCAATCGACAGGACCTCGCCGATCTCGCCGCTTTTCTCGGAGCGCTCAGAGAGCCGCGTCATCGGGAACGGCCACCGGCACTGCCGGAGATCGATGGAGCAGGCGATACCGCGGAGCGATGAACGTCGGCGGGGGCAGTCGCAGGCTTCGACGCGACTGCTTTTGGCAACGTGCGAGCGGCCGCTGCCTGCCGTGCGGTCATGATCTCGGCATTGGAGAGACCCCAGATCCTGACCGCACCGTCGGTGGCCGCGGCCACGATCCGGTTGCCGTCAGGGCTGAGGGCGACGGCCTTCGGGTAATCCCGCTGGCCGGGCAAGGCGGCGAGTTCCTGCCCGAGCGCCGGGTCCCAAATACGGACCGTGCCATCAGTTGCGGCCGTGATGATCCGGCGACCATCGGGGGTAAACATTACCTTCTCCACGGAGTCTTCGTGGCCCTGCAACACGCGAATGGTTTGAGCGGACACGGTATCCCAGAGGCCCACGGTACCATCCATTCCGCCCGTCACCATCTGCGTGCCGTCATGACGAAAGGAAATCGCCCGTACGCTGCCATGGTGGGCCGTGACTCTCGCCAGCTGACTGCCGGTGGCAACGTCGCTGAGATAGAGGCTGCCGATCGCCATTCCACTGGCCAGAATCCGGCCATCCGGGCTCACAGCAAGAGATGTCATGTGGCCCTGCGGTGACAGGCCTGCCACCACCTTGCCAGTGGTGCCGTCGAGCAGTTCGGCGTTGTTGAAGGCGATCCGGCTGCCGCCAAGCCCGAACACGGCGCCGACGTCCCGAGACAATGAACGAAGGCTGGCGGTTTCCGCCAGGAGCCGGCGTGTGCTCAGATTCCAGACCATCATCGTGGCATCGGCTGACGTCGTCAGGAGACGTTCACCGTCGGGGCTGAAGGCCACCGCGACCTCGCCCTTACCATCCTTCCCGAAATCGTGCAGGTGTTCCCCAGTATCCGTCCTCCAGACACGGATGCCTCCGGACTGCCGCGGTGATGTGAATGCAGCTACCAGCTGACTGCCGTCTGGGCTGTACGCGAGATGGGCGACGGTGCCCCCTGCGCCGTCGAGCGAGCACTCCCGCTCGACGGTCCGCGGGTTCCAGAGCTCAATGTCACCGGTGACCTTCGATGCCACCGCCAACTGCTCGCCATTCGGGCTAAAGGCGGCGGCTGTCATCCCGCGGAGCCCTGCCAGCACGGCCATCGGTTCGGTAATCACACGCGACCAGACTCGCACCGTACCGTCGGCCGAGCCGGAGGCGAGCGCGTCGCCGTCGGGACTGAAAGCGAGTGCCCTGATGGCACCATCGTGGCCGATCAACTCGCTCACCACAGCGAATGTGTGCGAATTCCAGAGGCGAACGTGGCCGTTTACGGCGCCGCTGGCGATCTGGCTGCCATCAGGACTGAAAGCGACGGCACTGACGAGCGCGGCATGGCCGCACAGCCCGCCGAGCGACGCCCCACTGGCAACGTCCCAGACGGACAAATCATGTTCACCGGAGGTCGTAACCAGACGGCTACCGTCAGGACTGAAATCCAGCGGAGTCGGCTCTGGACTTACCCACTTGGCGATGTCGACGTGAGAAATGCGACTGCCGTCCGCAGTGTCGTAGACGATCAGGTCGAGCCGACGTCGGTCCTTTCGTGTCAGGACCGCGAGTCGAGAGCCCTCGGGACTCAATCGGAATGACGTAGGCCCGGAGTCGGTCCTGTCGGATCTGCCGAGGAGTCTGCCGCTGCCGGCGTCCCAAAGCCCAAGATTTCCCTTGGCGTCGATGGTGACCAGCCGGCCGCCATCAGGGCTGAACGCCATGCGATGGATTCGGCCGACCTCTCCATCGAGGACCACCTCGGTCGTGCCCGTCGACTGGTCCACGATACGCATGCCACCATCGCGGTTACTCACCGCGAGGCGCCGGCCATCCGGGCTGAGGGGTAGCGGCTGGACTGAATCTGTCGAACGAATCCCCAGCGAGACTGCCGCGAGGCTGCGGGCGGCCAATTGCTTCAGCGACTCGTCGTCACACGCCGGCAACCGATCGTACTGGTGCTCTCCCCCAACGCGAAAGCACGTGAGCGACCGAGCGAGGAACATCCACATGTCTCGGTTATTGCCCAAGAGCCGCCGCTGTCCCTCCGATAGGATCGAAGCCTTGAGGTATTTTTCTCGTGCGACCGCTGTGGTTGCGGCAAGCGCTGTTCCGTCCGCATTATACGCGAGGCCGCAGATGTTCCCCATTTGTGAGTCGACGACAGTGAGGGCGTTGTCAAGCTGCGACCCCAAGCAGTACATTTCAATCGGGAGCGGAGATCCCGCGAGCTCGAGATTTCTCGCGTACAGTTGGCGTGCAGCCCGGTTGTTTTTGGTTTCGAGACATGACTGAAGAGCCCGCAGGTTCGCCGCATAGGCCTGCCGCCGCGAGGCGTCTGCCTCCGCGTCTGCCCGCGTCTTCTCGCGATTGGCCGCCTCGCGCTCGTCCGCAGCAACGCGTGCCTGGCCCATGGCATCCTGCCTGGCCGCATCAGCCCGCAGGGCAAAGATGGAAATGCCCACGACGGCAAGAACGAGTGATGCCCCTACGCCCACAGTCGCTATCGCCGCCAGCCGGTGCCGCCGGGCCAGCCGGGTGACCGAGTCGAGTAGCCGCGGCGGGCTGGCGCTGATCGGCTCACCGCGGAGATACCGTCCCAGATCGGCCGCGAGTTCAGCGGCGCTCGAATACCGTCGGCCGCAGTCCTTCTCCAGTCACTTCGCGACGATCGTGTCGAGATCGCCGCGGAGGCTTCGGTTGACGATTGAGAGCGATCGCGGCTCGACCTCCTTCACGACGCGGGCCACCTCATAGACCGGCCGCTTTGCAATGTCGTAGGGCAGACTGCCCGTGAGCAGTTCGTAGAGCACCACCCCGAGCGCATAGACATCGGCCCTGACGTCGAGATCGTCTGCCACCCCGTCGAATTGCTCGGGGGCCATATACGAGAGCGTGCCGATGAGCTGCCCGATGTCGGTATGCATCGTGGTAAGGGCGACATCGCCGTCGGTGCTTCGCGCGACGCCGAAGTCGATGATCTTCGGACGCCCCTCCGAATCGACCAGGATGTTGCCCGGCTTCAAGTCACGATGGATGACGCCTTTTTGATGACCGTGCGCGACCGCCTGACATGCCTCGCAGAAGAGCGTCACGCGGTCGCGGATGGAGAGGCTCCGCTGCGTCGCATAGCCGGTGATCGTGAGCGCATCCTCGACGTATTCCATCACGAAGTAGGGCACCTCGCCACCGGACAGCCGCTCCATGCCCACCGAGTAGATGCGGCAGATGCCGGGGTGCGTGAGTCGGCCCAGGATCTGGGCCTCATGCTGGAACCGCTTCGCGGCCGCCGGCGGGAGCACGCCAGGGCGGATCACCTTCACGGCGACTGCTCGACAGGGCATCCCCTGCAGTCCTTCGTAGACCCGCCCCATGCCCCCTTCGTCGATGAGCCGGACGATCGTCACGTCGCCCAGCCTCGAGCCGGGGCCAAGGGTGTCGCCACCGGAAGAAGCCCGTCGACCCATGAACTCGGTCAGACCGGCAAAGCTCAGCCCCGAGTCGCCGATCGACTGGCCATCCGGGGTCGAGGCGTCTGAGTCAGGTCGTTCCATGGGAGATCATCCCTGCCCTCGCTCTTACTATCGCTCTTATCCCCGCTCTTGCTATCGCTTCCGCGACAGCATGAACTCGTTGCCCTCTGGATCGACGCACATCGCCAGATGCGGCGGCTCGCCGTTTTCCGGTTCGGGCTCGCGGACGACCTGTCCGCCAGCGGCCACCACCGCCCGCGCCCCGGCGATGACATCGGGCACCTGAAAGCTCAGGCCGGTCCACGTCCGCTTGCCCTCACCGCCGGAGTGGATGCCGATGACCGACCCGAGAATCTCAACCTCGGCGATCACGCTGTTCTGTTTGAGCAGGCGGCCGCCGCAGAGGTCGCGGTAGAAGGCCACCGCCCGATCCATGTCGGCGGCCCAGATCACGTATTTCACGCGTTCGATGTTCATTCCGGAAGTATACAACGAGGAGAAGCGATCCATCCAAACAACGGGGAAAAGTCCTCCATCCAAGCCCGCAGCGCAAGCAAGGGAAAACGCGATCCATCACCCAGAAATCAGGCCCGGATTCCCTCGCTCGCGCGTCGGGCTTGCATGGGAACGCCCGGATTCTCTCGCTCGGGCGTCGGGCTTCGGGCGTCGGGCTTGGGTCATGGATCTCGGTGCGGCCCCTGCGGTATCGGTGGGGGCGGGGGCGGCTTGATCTGGCCGCGCCAGGGCACCGACGATTTCTGTTTTCTGCCCGCCGGTTTTGCCAACAGCACGGCGATGCCGGCCAGGAGGGCAAGCAGGATCGAGAGCCAGAAGCGGGTCGGCATGGGATCGTGCCGTGGGGGCGAAGGGGTGATTGTCTGGCTGACGAAGGTGATAACGACGACGACGACGACTGGGATGACGACGCCGACAGCAGCGACGACTCCGCTGACGAGGCAACCGTTCCCTGCCCCTATTGCCGGCGTGAAATCCTCGAGGATTCGCCCCGCTGTCCTCATTGCGAGCGATACCTTTCCGCGGAAGATTCGCCCCCGCCGCGAAAGCCGCTGTGGGTCATCGCCACGGCCCTGATTTGCCTGGCGATCGTCCTCTGGTGGCTGGCCTGACCGCACGGGGCGGACCAAGGTTGTCCGTCGCGTCACGCACACTTCCCGGCCCGTGGGAAAACCGCTGCGTCCAGCCGGAGTCCCCGTTTTGCTACCCTCACACAGCCATGTCATTCCAGATCCACTACGTCAATCGTCTCGCGGAAGTCATCGAGCCCGCGGTCGACTTCCTCAGCCGGGATGCCGATCTGTTTGCGCGGCAGCGGATCGTCGTGCCGACGGCGGGGGCGAAGGCGTGGCTCTATGCAGAGCTTGCGAAGCGGCTCGGGGCGAGCGGCGAGCAAGCGGGCGACGGGATCATCGCCAACATCGAGATCTCGTTCCCCGGTTCAATCACGGCCCTGCTGCAGCCGTCCCGCGGGAAGACCCCCGACGCCTGGTCTCTGGATCGGCTCACGTTCGCGGTCCTCGCGGTCATCACCAGCCGAACCGACCTTCAACTCCCGTTCGACTCTGATGCCGAGCCGCTGCTCGCCGCACGACGGCTCGCTGCCCTCTTCGACAACTACCACGTCCGCCGGTCCGGCATGATCCTGCGGTGGGAGCAGGGAGACCCCGTGATCAGTCCGACCGCTGCCGACGTGGTTCGTGACGGTGAACGCGAGACGCCGGGGCTCGATGCTGCCGATCACTGGCAGTTCGACCTCTGGCGTGCGGTGCGTCAGCACATCGGCACGCCATCGCCACCGGCCCGAATGAGTCTCGCACACCAGGCGAGCCGTGAACCGCTGCTCGTGGCCGGACTGCAGTCGCTCTCGCTCTATCAGTGGCAGTGTCTTGAGCAGCTCGGAGGCGCGTGCGATGTGCGGGTGCTGCTCGTGCATCCCGCGCCGGGCCTGCGGGCCCGTTGGGAACAGTCGTTGCCGCAGCCGTCGCACGACAGGGCCCCCCTGCGGCGCAGCCCGGATCCCGAGTTTCTTGACGGCGTCGATCAGCTCCTGCCGGTCTGGCTGGCGGGGGCCAAGGAACTGCAGCACCTGCTGGCGTCGCAGGGCGTCGGCATCGACGAGCCGCCCGCTACGGCTCCCGAGGCGATCCCCGACACGCTGCTCGGCCGCATGCAGCAGACGATCGCCACCGGTGGTGAGGCCGTTGCCAGGCATCACGACCCCGCCACGGACCGATCGATCGCGATCCATCGGTGCCATAGCCTGTCGCGACAGGCCGAGGTGCTTCACGACGCGATCCTGCAGGCCTTTCAGGATATCGAGGGCCTCGAGCCTCATGAGGTGGTGATCGTCAGCCCCTGCCTACAGAAGGCGGCACCGCATCTCGAGGCGGTTTTCCAGCGGACCGTGCCGGGCCGCGGCAGCGACACCGTAGCACGCACGATCAGGCTGCCGCTGATCGTGGCCGATCGTGGCATCCGCGAGGTCAGCGAGGCGGCCGATCTGCTTGTCGACCTGCTTGCCCTGCCCGGATCACGGTGCTCCGTGGATGACGTGCTCGGCGTGGCGGGCCATCCACTGGTGCTGGCGCACTTCGACGCCGACGACGACACCGAGTCGCTCTGGGCCGACCTCACGGCGCGGACCCAGGTTCGCTGGGGTCTCAATGAGGGCCACCGCACACGTCGCGGCCTCGAACTCGCGACCTTCGCGGACCTCCACACGTGGCAGCTCGGGCTGGAGGGCATGCTTCTGGGCGCGACGCTCCCGGATGCCCTGCCACGGCCCGAACTCGGCGGGGTCGTGCCGCTTGCCGGACTCGATCCCGCCGACATCCCGGCGATCGCCACCCTGGTGCGAATCATCGACGTGATCCGCGAGCTCGAGGCGGTCACGGCTGCCAGCCGATCCGTGGCGGACTGGTGCGACGCGATCGAGGCGGCCCTGGTCGGCCTCTGTGGTGACGCGGGCGGGCAGCTCACCGAGCCACTCGCCCAGTTGCGGAAGCTGCGCGAGGCTGCCGCGGGCACCACCGCCGAATCAACCCCCGTCCCCTTCGACGACATCCGGCAGATGCTCGCGGCGTGGTTCGAGGAGACGCCGGGACGGCAGCCGCTCCGAACCGGTGCGGTCACCGCCACGTCGATGGTGCCCCTGCGTGGCGTGCCCTTCAAGGTCGTGTGCGTGATCGGGTATGACGACGGCGCCGTCGGCGTTTCGGAGACGGAGGGAGAAGACCTCGTCGGCCGGCAGCAGCTTGTCGGGGATGTCGATCCACGGACCGACGAGCGTCGGGCGCTCCTCGACTGTCTTCTCGCCGCCCAGAACCGCCTCGTGATCACGTGTAACGGGCGGAGTATCAAGAACAACCAGCCGCTGCCGCTTGTCACGCCCCTGGCCGAGATGGTCGATTTCGCCGTCAGGCATGGCGTTGATCGCAAGAAGCTCGATGACGCGAGCAGCATCGAGATCGGCCACCCCCGTCACCATCTCAGCCACAAGAATTTCGAGATTGGCGGCGTGCAGAAGGGCGTGATCTGGAGCCACGATGCAAATGCGGCCACGGTCTCGCAGGCCCTTGGGGCGATTGTCGGAGGCAACGACCATCCGGGCACGATGGCCGACGCAGGTGCTGCGGCACCAGCCACCGCTCCGCCACCCGGCGGCACAAGCGAGCACGAGCCTCTTGTGGTTGAGCTGTCGCTTCTCGAAAGGATGGTGGCGGATCCGCTGAAGCTCTACCTGGAGGAGACGCTCGGCATCGACACATGGCGGATGGAGGAGCAGGCCACGCCGGCCACCTTCTCGCTCGTGCTCGAGAAACGGCAGATCCGCACGCTCACGCTGGAATTGCTGCACGCACTGTTGGCGGATGCCGGGGCGGCGACCGCCTGGATCGAGTCTGTCAGGCAGAGTGGCCGGCTGCCCTTCGGCCCACACGGTGACCGGCAACTTGACGAGATCGTGCAGCTGGCCCGGGGCCTCTGCGCTGGGCTGGCCGCGATGAGCCTGAGCCTTGCCGAGATCGTCACCCGACCGATCAACGGGATTGACCTGGGTGGCTGTCGCCTGGTGGGCCACCTGGGCGACGTCCAGCCGACGTCGCGACAGCTGGTGATCGTGACGGCACGCGAGGCCGACAGAGACTCGCCTGGCCGTCCCTTGCACAGGGCCGCCCTCCAGCTCCTCGTGGCGCAGGCCGCCGGCCTCGACGTCACGCAAGCCGCGATCATCAGCCGCCGCGACGGGTGGAAGCCCGGCAAGAGAAAGAATCCGACCAAAAAGGAGCCTACCCCGGGCCTCATGGAGGCGTGGCAGTCGCGCATCGTCCGCCTCGGTGATGAACTCGCCAGCCAGCAGGCTGCCGCCACCCGGCTGCACCACATCGTCTCGCTGGCCCATGAGGCGATGCTGGCGGCCCGACCGACGTTTGGAAAGCTCGCCACCTGCGCAGCGGACAGTCGCGTGCGGGAGTTCAAGACGTACGTGGGCGAGGACTTCTATCCGCGCACCTCTGAGTCGATCATGTTTGGCGTCAGCCCGATGTTCGACGAGGTGTTTGGGCAGCATCCCGAGCGCATGGCGTTTCTCGACGCCTTCCGACAGCTGCTTCAGCCGGCGTACGTCGGCCTCGCCGTGGGGTATCGACTCACATGACCCAACCTTTCCTCCTCACCGACGACCCGCTCCCCAACGGCACCCTCATCGAGGCGAGCGCCGGCACGGGGAAGACCTACTCCGTCGCGGCGATCGTGACACAGGCGATCGCCATCGACGACGACCTGCGGATCGGCTCTGTCCTTGTCACGACCTACACGCGAAACGCGGCGGCTGAACTAAAAAACCGTATCCGCGGACGGATGGTGGCGACGGCCCTGCTGCTCCGCGGCAAGGAGGCCCCCGGCCACACGCCTGACGCACTCGACGCGAAACTGCTCCTTGACGAGGCCGACCGGCCCGCGAAGGCCCGCCGGCTCGAGCGGGCGGTTGCCGAATTCGACACCGCCGCGATCGGCACGATCCATGCGCGTGATCCAACGGCTCGGCGATCCCTTCCTCAGGTCCTGGTTCGACGAGGCCGGCTGCACGGCCGACGAGAAGGAGCTGCTCACCGCCGCGGTCACACTCGTCGAGGACTGCGTCAGGCGTGTGCAGGAGCGGATGCGGGCAACGCCCAGTTTCGACGACCTACTCCGGCGTGCCTGGGAAGAGGTGAAGAAGGAAGGGGCGACGTCGTTCCGCGAACAGCTTCGCCAGAAGTATCAGCTGGCGATCGTGGACGAGGCGCAGGACACGAGCCGCCTGCAGTGGGAGTTTCTCCACGAGATATTTCCGCCAGGCGGGTCGAGACCGCTCCTCGCCGTGGGCGATCCGAAGCAGGCGATCTACGGATTCCGCGGGGCCGACGTCAACGCCTATCTGCGATTTTCCCAACGCGGCGTGGCCGCCGACGGCGCGGGCCTGCCCCGGCGGACGCTCACCGAGAACCATCGCTCCGACGGAGATCTGCTCGCGGGGCTCAACACGGCCATGCAGGCCGCCGAGTTCGGCCGCGGCATCCTCTACAAGCATGTCGACGCCGCAAAGGGCCGCGAAGGCCGCCGCATCGTCGGCCTGCGGCCGGTCGAGTTCCTCGACGTCGGCGAGACGCCGATGCCGTCGGCTGCCGTTCGCAAGGTCCACGAACTGGTGACCGATAAACGGTTCGATCCGACGAATCCGCGTGCGATCAAGCCTGGCGAGATCTGCGTTTTGGTGCGGGCCAACGCCGTCGGCAGGGAGATCGAAAAACAGCTCGTCGCGCTGCGCATTCCCGCGGTGAGCAGCGGCACTGCAAGCGTGATGCACGGCCAGATGGCCGATGATGTCCGGATCATGCTCGAGGCGATGGAGCGGCCGAGCGACCTCGGCCGGACGAGACGGGCGGCCGCGACCGCATTTTTCGGCAAGAGCCTCGCGGACGTGGGCACCCTCGGGGAATCCACCGAGCAGGCGATCCAGGAGCAGGTCGCCACGCTGCATGCGACCTTGCAGCGTAAGGGGATCGCGGCGCTCGCGGCCGTCATCATGGCCGATACGGCCATGGCGGGCCGGCTTGCCAAGGGCATGGGGGGCGAGCGTCGGATCGTCGATTTCGCCCATGTGGTCGAACTGCTCCACGACGCCAGTGGTGGCGCCGAGGGCCATTCCCGGGTGATGCTCGAGCGGTTCACCGAACTAGCGGCGAAGGACGAAAAAGGTGAGCTCGTGAGCCGGCGGGTCGAAAGCGACAAGGACGCCGTTACGATCATGTCGGTGCATGCGGCCAAGGGGCTCGAGTTTCCTTGTGTGGTCGTGGTCGATGCATGGAAGCCGAAGGAGCTGTCCCGCTTCCAAAAGCCGGCCATCTTCTACGCGGGCGACGAGCGGCGGCTCGATGTTGGCCACGCCGTCGCCGACATCAAAACGGCAGCGGCTTCGAAGCAGGCCGCGCTGGCTGCCGAGAACGAGGAACTCCGCCGCCTGATCTACGTGGCCGTGACGCGGCCAAAGCACCACATCAGCATTCTGCGCCTTGGTGAGTGGGACGACACACTGCTCGCCGCGGTCATGCCCGGCGCTCCCGAAACGCCAGGTGCGGGCGATGGGCATGATGAGCAGAGCACGGAGCCGGTCCTCCGGATGATCACAAGCCTGCCGGAGGCCCGCGAGTGGACGTCCGCGGAATCCACATCATCCGCGACGCCACGCGGCCTGGCCCCCATGCCCGCGAAGGTCGAGCAGACCTATCGGCGGACGTCGTTCAGCGGCATCACGGCAGAGGCGGCCCGCGTTGCCGGCAACGAACACTCGCCATTGGGCCGTGGCCACGACGAAAGGGTTTTGGGCGCGGCGGCCACTGACGGCGAATCGGCCGCTCTGGAGTATCCGCCCGGCGAACCGGCGGCTCAATCCGCCGGGGCCCCGGAAGCGGCTCGTGCTGCCGCCGACTCGTTCGCGATCGCCGATCTGCCGGCTGGAACGGCCTTCGGCAGTGCGGTCCACGAGATCTTCGAGCGGATCGAGGTTGTGCCGGGCACCGATGCCACCATGCTGGACATGTCGATTCGCGGTGTCGTCGGCGACGTGGCGACATCAAGCTCCCTGCGACCGCATCACGTGGCTCTGGCCGACATGCTCGCGACGGCCATGCAGACCCCGTTCGGTGGTCCGGCAGGCATGCCCTTCCGCGACCTGAGATTCGCCGACTTCGGGACCACCGACAGGCTTTCGGAAATGGACTTCGAGATGGCGCTGGCGGGATTCCACAAGGGGGTCGTGGCCAGCGATGTCGGCCGGGTACTGAAGAAGTGTCTGCCCTCCGGCGACCCGCTCGCCGCCTACGCCGAAGTCCTCGCCGGAAAAACCTTCAATGTGCCGCTGGCTGGTCTGATCAATGGGTCGATCGATGCCGTGCTTCGCCTGCCGGGCCGCCCCGCGGACGACCCGCGGCTGGTCATCGCCGACTACAAGACCAACAAACTGCACGGTCGCGACGACGCCCAACCGCTCGCGGCCTACGCCCCGGCGAAACTCGTCGCGGCGATGGCCGAGCACCACTACCCGTTGCAGGCGCTGGTCTACGGTACTGCCATCTATAGGATGCTCCGCTGGCGACTCGGAAGCCGGAAGCCTGCGGACTGGGATCCAGGCGAGTGCATCGTCGGAGTGGTGTACGGCTTCATTCGCGGGATGAAGGGCCCCGGCACGCCGGTTGATCCCGCGGGCCACCGCTACGGCGTGTTCGCCTGGCAGCCGCCCGTGGCTGTCTGGAGCAGGCTCAGTGATCTTTTCAATGGTGATCGGGAGGGTGCGCGGGCATGATGACACCATTGATGACACCGTTATCGACAGTATCTGCTGCCACGGTGCCTGCAGAACTCGAGGCCTCCATCGCCGCCGGTGCGATCTCGGCCAATGACGTTGCCGCCGCGTCACTCCTCGTCGCAATCGGCCGGCGGGCGGGTGGCTGCGATCCCGACCTGCTCGCCTGGGTGGCGATGTGTCTCGCCCTGCGGGCGCCCCGCGACGGCCACACCTGCGTCGATCTGAGCCGGATCGCCGACTGGGCGGGAGAGAGCGACCTTGCCCGGCCCGATCGACAGCGGGAGCATCATCTCGGCTGGCCCAGTGACGCCGACTCGTGGAGACGTTCCCTGACCACGGCCGGCCCGCTCGTCGGCAGGCCCGGCGACCGCAGCCCGTTCATTCTCGACGACACCGACCCGGCCGCATGCCGCCTGTACCTTGCCCGCTCGTTGCACGAGGAGCAGGAGATCGCCCGACGGCTCACCGCCGGCGAGTCGGCTGGGGTGCAGATTCTGCTCGGCGGCCCGGGCACGGGAAAGACGACGGAGGTGGCGAAGCGGCTCATCGACCGGTTGCTGGCCGATCCCGACACACGGATCGCCCTGGCAGCCCCGACAGGGAAAGCCGCAGCGCGAATGGCCGAGGCGCTCCGCAGCCGGCTGCACGACCCACATGCCCCTGATGCGATTCGCAACGCGCCGCAGATCGTCCGCGATAAGGTCGACGCCATCCGTCCGGTGACGATCCACAAGCTGCTCGGCAACCGCCCGCGGGGCACGCCTCGGTACCGTTTTCACACTGGGAACCCGCTGACGTACGATCTTGTTGTCGTCGACGAGGCGTCGATGCTTTCGAGCTCGCTGATGCATCATCTGCTCGCCGCCCTCGGCGATGGAACGAAGCTCCTGCTCGTCGGTGATCCGAACCAACTGGCGAGCGTGGATGCGGGGTCGGTGCTGGCCGACATCGCAGCGGCGTCTCAAAGGGCGGGTTCGCCGTTGTCGGACGTCACGCGAACCCTCACCGTGCGGCACCGGTTCGGCGTGCGCATCGGGGCCCTCGCCGACGCGATCCTCACCGGGGGCTCAGCGGGCGTGGCCCGTGCATTCGATCTGCTCGAGGGCCGCTGGGCCCCGCCGCCTGATCCAGACCAAACCACACTCGAAGACCCCGCATCGATCCGCTGGGTCGAGCCGCGTGGAGCCGCGTTTCAAGAGGTCGTCGACGAGGTGGTGGCCCATGCCGAGCGGCTTCGCCACCTTTGCGAATCGGCTGACGCGACGGCGGCTCTCGAAGCCCAGAAGGCCATTCAGGTGCTCTGTGCTCACCGGACCGGAAGGCTGGGGGCGGCGGGCTGGAACGCGGTCGTGGAGAAGCGGCTCGGAGTGATCGGCGGTCCACCGTGGTACGTCGGCAGGCCGGTGATGGTCACGCGAAACAACCGGGCCATCGACCTGTTCAACGGGGATGTCGGTCTCGTGGTTTCAGACCTCGCCGGCAGCCGGTGCGACGCGGTGTTTCAGCAGGGCCGCGAGCCGCGGCGCATTCCCGTCTCGCGGCTCGAGGACGTGTCAACGGTGCATGCGATCACAATCCACAAGAGTCAGGGCTCGGAGTACGATCATGCGATCGTGGTGCTTCCCGAGGGAGCGAGCAGGATCGTCACGCGCGAGCTGCTCTACACGGGGATCACCCGGGCGGCGAAGAAGGTGACGCTGATCGGCTCGCGCGAGGTGATCATGGCCGCCATCAACCGCCCGATCCGCCGCGCGAGCGGGCTCGAGCATCGCTTGACCATGCAGGGAGCGACCCCTTGATCACATTCATTCACACCGCCGACTGGCAGCTCGGCAAGCCCTTTGCCGGCATCGCCGACCCTGCCAAGCGGGCCCGCGTCCAGCAGGAGCGGATCGACGCCCTGCGCCGCATCCGGGATGTCGTTCGCGCCCGCCAGGCACAGTTTGTCGTAGTGGCCGGCGACCTCTTCGACTCGCCCACGCCCACCAAGACGACCGTGGCCCAGTCCCTCGGCGTCATCGCGGAGTTCGGTGTGCCGGTCTATGCGATCCCTGGCAATCACGACCACGGTGGACTCGATGGGCTTTGGGACCAGCCTTTCTTCAAGCACGAGCACGCGACCCGCGCACCGAATTTTCACCTGTTCCTCGAGCGGAAGCCGGTCGTGATCGAGGGGGCGTTGATCATGCCCTGCCCTCTCCTGCGGCGGCACGAGAGCGACGACCCCACCGCGTGGATTTGTGGCATCGACTTCACATCGCTGGGGACGACACCGCGGATCGTGTTGGCCCACGGCAGTACGACGGCGTTTGCGGGACAGACCGACGGGGAGGACGTCGCCGGTCCGGTCAACACGATCGCGATCGATCGCCTGCCGTTGGCCGAGATCGACTACGTCGCTCTCGGCGACTGGCACGGCTTTACGGCAGCGGGCCCGAAGGCCTGGTACTCCGGCAGCCACGAGACCGACCGGTTCCCCAAAAAGGACCAATTGCCGGGCCGCATCGCCTGCGTGACGGTTTCCCGGGGCTCTGATCCGGTGGTCGAGCCAATCGTCACCGGCCGGCTGCAGTGGCTCGCCCGCGTGCTCGACATGACTGCCGATGGCCCACGGCAGTGCGAGACGACCCTCGCCGAATCCACTCAGGATGCCGGATTTGACGCCTGCCTCGTCGACCTTTCGCTCCGCGGCAGTCTGTCGCTCGGGGCCCGCCGCGAGCTTGATCAGGTGCTTGAGTCGTGGTCACACCGCCTGCTCCGGCTTGACGTCGCCGACGCGGTGATGCTGGCCCCCTCCCCCGACGAGATCCACGCCCTTGCCAACCGGCCGGGCGATCCGATCATCTCCCGCGTCGCCGGCGAACTGGCCCGACGGCTCGACGCTGAAGGCACCGACGTCGCCGACGTCCGTCAGGCCATCAACATCCTGCACGCGCTCTGCACCACAGCCCCGACCAGGACCCCGGAGACACGCGCATGAGGCTCATCTCCGTCACGGTCAACAACTACCGGATCCACAAGGAGCAAACGGTCGCCTTCCATGCCGCTCGCACCGTCATCGGCGGCCCGAATGAATCGGGCAAGAGCACGATCATCGAGGCGGTCCACCGCGCGCTCTTTCTGCGCAGCCGCACGACCGGATCGGTTCTCGAATCGATGCAGTCGGAGTTTCACCCAGGCCACCCCGCGGTGACGCTCGTGTTCGAGAGCGGCGGCGAAACCTGCACGATCACGAAACAGTTCACCGGGACGGCCAATGCACCGACCACGCTCACCCGTTCCGGGCAGGATCCGCTCCGGGGCGATGCCGCCGAGGCTGAGATCCACCGACTTCTGAATGCCGAGACCGTCGGCGGCGGCCGGGGCCTCGAGGACCGGCTTCCGCTGCAATGGGGGCACCTCTGGGTCTGGCAGGGAGCCGCCGGCACGAACCCGTTCGACAACGCCACCGGGCGGCCACTCGACAAACTCCGAGAGCGGCTCGGAACGCTCGATGGCGGCGGCGTTCTGGAATCACCACAGGATGCGGCCGTTTCGAAAACCATCCTCGAAACCCATGCCGATAGAACGAAGGACGACGGGGCGCCCAGGAAAGAATCGCCCCTCTTCGTCGCCTCGGCAGAGCTCGCCGCAGCCGTCGCCGCGGAGGACGCTGCCAACTCCGCGCTGGCAGCGCTCCATGCCGCGGCCGAGCAGGTCGAAGCCGCCGATGGCACCATCGCGGAATGCGAGGCAAGTCTCGCTGCGACGCGACAGGACCAAAGCTCGCTTCGCGAACGGATCGACGAAGCATCACGTCTCACGCTCGCACTCGGTCCGCATCAGGTTCGCGCCAACGACGCCACCAGGGATCTGCAGGCCCTCGAGGAAGCCGACTGCGAGATCACCGAGTGTGAGCGGGTCATCCACGAGGCCGAGGAACGGCTCAGGCCAGCCACCGACAGGCTCTCCACGGCCAAGGAGAACGAGCCATCTTCGGTGGCACGATTCGAGCTGGCCCTGAGGCGGGTGAACGAGTCGCAGGCGCATCAGGCCGCACTGGCGGATCAGGCCATGCTCGACTCGCTCTGCGAGCAATTCGAACGGCTGCGGGCAGACCGCATGGGTCTCGCCGGGCGATGCGACAACATCGCCGCCCTCCGTGTCGAATTGGCGGATCTCCGCGGCCAACTTGCCGACCTGGCCACCGTCACGGCGGATGATCTCGCCTCGCTCACAGGCCTGGAGCGGAAGCATGACGGCGCCCAGGCAACGCTTGATGCGATCGCAACGAGGGTCGAGCTGTTGGACTCCGATCGAACCGTCATGCTCGCCGGCCAGGAACTTGCGGCCGGAGCGGGCGAAACCATCACGTCTGAAGCGGATCTCCTCATCGGCAACAGCGTGCGGATACGGGTCGCGCCCGGCGGCGGCACCACGCTCGTCGAGGCGACCCGTCGTCGTGACGATGCTCGCCTGGCACTCGAGCGGCGGCTCTCCGAACTCGGTATCGAGAGTGTCGATGTCGCCCGTCGCGTGCAGCCAAAGCGGCAGTCGTTGGAGGCCGGCATCAAGGGCAAGGAGACCGCGATCCGCGACCTCGGCGGCGACAAGGCCGCCGAAGACCTGCAGCAACGCGACAAGGAAATCGACCGCTTCGACCAGCGGATTGCCGGGATGGCACCGGCCGGCTTCGCGAGGCCGGCCGGGCTTGAGGCCGCATTGGCGGCCAAGGCGACGAGCGACGATGCCTACCACGCCTTCGCGGCCGACGCCACCAAGGTCAACGCGGAACTGGAGGCGGCAGACAGGCTTCGCGCGGCGGCGGTCGACGAACGCCGAAAGGCGGAGGAATCGCTCCGCTCACACGACGAGGAGCTTCGCACCCGCGCTGGAAGGGTGCACGTCCTCGTCGCCGTGGACGCCGTCGGCGCCACGCAGAAGAGGCTTGCCGAACTCCAGCACGACACGCTCGAGCGTTCGAGGCAGCGGCTCGAGCGAGCGATCGAGACGATCCTCGAGCGACAGCGTGCGGCCCAGACCTCGCGGACTTTGGCACTCGATCGCCTCCGGCAGGAAGGCACGACCAACCCGAGTGAGGATCTGGCCCGGGCGAAGGTCCGCCGTCAGCTTGCCGAGTCGCGGCAGGAGCAGGCGGCCCGTGAGGCCCGGGCGATCGCGCTGCTGGCATCGCTTTTCACTGAGAAAAAGCGGGAGGTGGAATCACAGTTCGTCGGGCCGCTCACACACCGGGCCGCAGAGTATCTCAGGTGCATCTACG
>JAPLNQ010000150.1 GCA_026401075.1 Planctomycetia bacterium | reverse complement strand
GTGAAACAGGAAGAACGCCAGCCAGACGCTCTCGCCGCGGCCCTGCTTCCCGACCAGATTCATGCCGTCGTTCCAGTCACCGCACCCCATCAGCGGCAGGCCGTGCCCACCGAAACGCAGTCCTCTCTGGATTGCCCGCAGACCGTGTTCATAGAGCGTCCCCATCTCATCTGAAACCTGCGGCAAATCGTAGTTCGATTCCTCGTCGTCCCGCAGCAGACGCGAGACCAGAAACGGTACCGTTTCATCGAGTACGCCCGTGTCTCCTGTCGTGTTCACGTAGCGACAGATCGCCAACGGGAGCCAGAGGTAGTCGTCGGAAAAATGCGTGCGGACTCCATGCCCGCCGGGAGGATGCCACCAGTGTTGCACGTCCCCTTCGCGGAACTGACGCCCGGCGGCACGGAGCAGATGCTCGCGCAGCAGTTGCGGCATCGCATAGACCAGGGCCATGGCATCCTGCAGTTGATCGCGAAACCCAAACGCACCACCCGATTGGTAGAAGCCAGAACGGGCCCACATGCGGCAGGCGAGCGTCTGATAGACAAGCCAGCCGTTCGCAAGGAAATTGACCGAGGCATCGGGTGTTTCCAAATGGACGACACCGAGCGTGCGGCTCCAGAAATGCCAGACGGCTTCGATGGCCCTGTGTGCGGCGTCGACACTGCGACACCGCTGCGCCAGGGCCTTCGCGTCCGGCGCACCGCGTGCAACGCCAATCGTGAACGTGATCGTCCGCTCCTGCCCGTCGGCCAGCGTGAGCGGCGCGTGGATCGCGGCACACGGGTCGAAGCCTGGTCCGACACGGCCGGAAAGCCGGATCCGCTGCAGCGCCGCCGGGCTGGACAGGCTGCCGTTCCGCCCCATGAATTCGGCGCGATCGCCCGTGACCGTTCGGTTTCCTTCGCTGCAATTGAAGAAGGCCACGCGGTCTCCGAATTCCGGGTTGTACACATTACGGGCCAGAATCGCGCCACTGGCCGGATCGTTTTCCGTCACCACGTGCATCAGGGACTGGCTGCGGGTGCTGCCAAGCACCAACTCCCAATAGCCGGTGATCGACAACTGCCGCGGCCGACCGGAACGGTTTGTGATCTTGAGCTTGTGGAACTTCACCGACGCATCGGTGGCAACATAGATGGACAGCTCCGTGGTGACGCCCCCTTCGGTGTAGTCGAAGATGCTGTACCCGAATCCATGGCGGACGACGTAGGTGTTCTGTCCCCGCGCCGGCAGCGGCGCAGGCGACCAGAACTGCCCTGTCTCCTCATCACGGACGTAGATGGCCTCGCCGCCGGTGTCGGAGACGGGATCGTTATTCCATGGCGTGAGGCGGTACTCATGACTGTTCTCGGCCCACGTGTAGCCGCCACCTCCCTCCGAGACGACGGTGCCAAACTGCGGATTGGCAAGGACGTTGACCCATGGGGCCGGCGTCGTCTGTCCGGCGGCCAGCCGTGTCACATACTCCCGGCCATCGTTGCTGAAACCACCCAGACCGTTGAAGTAGGCGACATCCCGCTGCGGCATGGCGTCGGCTGCTTTGGCATCGGGCAGTCGGCGGGTCGGCTTCAGCAGAGGAATCACAAAGTCCGGTCGACCTCGCCGCTCGGCCTGTTCGGCCAGCGTCCCTCGGTCGTCGTGCAAGATGACGCGGGCCACGGTCTGCAGCAACGCCCGGTCTTCCTCCGACATTTGTTCGCCGCGGCGAATGAAGACGCCGCCGCGTTTGTCGATCAGCGCGGCTTCGGGGCTACCCGCGACCAGATCGACGATGGCTTCCTGCAACGTCTGCCGGTAGACGGAATCGTCTTCATTCCAGATCACGAGATCGACAACCAGCCCCTTCAGCCGCCAATACGCATGCGCCTGGACCGCATCGCGTACGAGGCGGATTTGTTCGTGGTCACGAATCCGTACGAGCACGATCGGCACATCGCCTGAGATTCCGTAGCCCCAGAGGCCCGATTGCCCCTGCTTGTTGCGGGCGAGGATGCTCGCCTTCGCCCGTCGCGCACCCGAAGCGTAGAGAATCGCACCGGCCAACCGGCCATACGCCTGCGCATCGGCTTCGGTAGCCGCCAGTTGCTGCAAAACGATGTGGCCGTGCGTCCAGGCCAGATCGAAGACGCGATCAGCAAGCGCTGGATCGTGATACTTCTCCGTGAGGGCATCGACGCCTGCCCGCGATTCGGCGACCCCGGTCACGATATCGATCTGTACCGATTCCTGCGGTTTCAAGAACACCGACTGCCGGATGCTGACGATCGGGTCGAGCACCGGCCCCGCCGTATCGGACAACGGAGAACGACCCACGAAGGCAGCCGGGGAGGCGAGCGTCCGATGCCGCCCGATGAACCGAAGCCGATCGGTCTCGTAGGAAACCCCGCCGGTCGTTGGACCGCGCACCGTCATCATGTGCATCATCCATGGCGGTTGCTCTTCGGCCGACCGCGGTCGTCTCGTGCAGTAGATGGCATGACGGCTGCGGACCAGTTCCGTCTGAACGAACAGATTGCTGAAGGCCGGATGCGATTCGTCCTGCGATTGCGGGGCGAGTACGACCTCCGCGTAGCTCGTCACTTCAATCGTCCGCGGTCTGTCGGAACGGTTGCGCAGGGTGACGCGACGCAACTCGATGTCGTCTTCTGGCGAGACACTGATCTGCGTATACGTTTCGATCTCGTCATCGGTCCGACGAAACTCGACGCGTGCCTGGGTGAAAATCGCTTCGTACGACTGCGCAACCGTCGTCGTCGGCTGCCACGCGTTCGACCAGACCCTGCCGTCGTCAAGGTCACGGAGGTAGCAGAAACTACCGAATGCGTCGCGGGTGGCATCTTCGCGCCAGCGTGTCACCGCCAGATCACGCCAGCGACTGGAACCGCCACCCGCGCTTGTCACCGCGACGTGGTAGTTGCCATTGGAAAGAACATGTGCCTCGATGGAAGCACTATTTGGGTCGGTGCACACCCGCATACCACCGGTCTCTTCCGCAGAGGGCGGTCGCTCGGCTCTCGCCTCGCCGGCATGGGGGAAGACCGGCGCGATCAACTTCGGAACAGACTCCTGCAGCAGCGGATCAGCCGCTCGCAGCATCGGATCAGCCAGGAAGCGCCGCTGCATTGGCTTGTCGAGCAGCACAAACGCGAGAGAAAGCAGGGTCATCCCTTCGTGATGCGCCATGAATTGTCGCACCGTAACGCTTCGGCTTCCCGGCGGCAGACGGGACGGCGTGTAGTCGACCGCCTCATACAGGCCGTACGCCCCCTGCTGGCCGTCCGCCGTGAGTCGCTCGAGGTTGCGACAGGCTGCTTCCGGTTCGACCATCAACGCCAGCGCACTTGCATAGGGGGCAATGACCAGGTCCTCAGCCAGGCCGCGTTTCAGACCGAGGCCGGGAACACCAAAGGCCCGGTACTGGTAATTTCTCTGCAGATCGATCGTGTTGTAGCCCGACTCGGAAATGCCCCAGGGCACGCCCCGCTGTCGGCCGTACTCGATCTGCCTGCTTACGACTGCCCGACAGGTGCGGTCGAGCAGCGTATCGTCGTAGCCGGGCATCACCAGCAGCGGCATCAGATACTCGAACATCGAGCCGCTCCAACTGAGCAAGGCCGGCTTGCTTCCGGCACTCGTCAGCAGGCGTCCCAAGGCAAACCAGTGTTCCTGTCCGAAATGACCCTGGGCGATCAAGATGAAGCTGGCCAGCCTCGCCTCCGAGGCGAGCAGGTCGTAGTAGCCCGCATCACGCCGCTGTTCGCTGACGTTGTACCCGATGGCGAAAAGGTCCCGCTCACCGTCGTAGAGCAGTCCGAAATCCATGTTCGCAAACTCGCGGCACTCGAGGGCGACCCCTTCGAGACGCTCGATTCGTGCCACAGCCCGTTCGGCTGCCTGAACCAATCCGACCTCGAGTCCCAGCAGCCAGTCGCATGCCTCCGGAGCATCCTGCAGGAGCTCGTGCAGGAGCGGCAACGCCGTCGACCGGATCTCCGCGACGTCTCGCAGTGTCGCTGCGCCGTCGAGGTGGTGGAGCATTTCCCAAAGCTGTTTCCGTCTCGCCAGCGAGTCTTCTGGACCGGTTGTCCAGAACGTCTCCGCCGCGGCTGGCACGTCGATCCAGGGAGCCAGATGCCGTAGTTCCGCCTGATGTTCTTCGCAGCATCGGAGATACGCCTGAGCCCACCACCCCACTTCCACGCTGTCCTGCGTCTCCGCGACCAATTCGACGGCGGCGACTGTCGCGTCTGCCAAGAGGCGTGAGGCGGCACGCAGCGTCGTCGGTGCGTGCCGGAGGCGCTCGAGTTGACGCTCGACCCTGCGGACGAAAGCACCGCTGGCTCGTGGCCCCCTGCCTTCTCGGGCCTCATCCAACAGCACCCGCAACGTATCGGCCAGACCGCCGGTCAACCGCGACGGCAGGATGCCCGCCGCCGCCAGTTCCCGGAAGCCGCCAGCGAGCACCAGCAAACTGCCGGCCAGATTGCCGCTATCAACCATGGACACGTATCGGGGGTGCAATGGTGCCAGCGAGCGTGTGTCGTACCAATTGAAGAAATGCCCGTGGTGCCGCTCCAGGCCCGAGAGCGTTGCGAACGTCCGCTGCGTACGGATCAGCAGTTGCCCGACGGAACAATAGCCGAAATCCCTGGCTGCCAAATCGGCCAGGATCGCCATGCCGATGTTGGTCGGACTCGTTCGCGTCGCGACGACCAGATCCGGATTCAGCTGGATGTTGTCCGGCGGCAGCCAGTGATCTTCCGCCGTGACACACTGCTCAAAATAACGCCATGTCCGTCGCGTCAGCATGCCAAGAAAGTGATACTGGTTTTCGGAGAGCCGCAACGGACGCTTGACACTCGGCCGGCTGAGCCACCAGGCAATCAGCGGAGCCGCCGCCCAGAAGAGGATCATGGGTCCTGCGACGAACAGCATCTCACGCCGGCACACGGCAAGCAGGGCGAGTGTCACCGCTGCCAGGCCAGGCGCGGCCCACATCGACCGGAATGTGCCGGCCATGCTGGCGTCACCGCTTCGCTCCGAATCACTTGCTGTCCTCCATTCCAGCAACCTGCGCTTTGTCCATCCCATGCGGACCCACGTCCGCACCATTGCGTCGACGGCGACGCAGGCCTCGTACGGCAGGTTGACGAACGCGAGCATTCCGCGGGCCAGTGGCTGGCCCAACGCTCCAAGCGTGGCCCGGCAATGCATGCTCCAGGGCAGATCGACCGGTTTGCGCAGCCATCCCGTGATCGCGTCGCACAGGGTCGGCAGGAACACGACGCCGGCCAGGAATGCCAGCATGATCGCCGCTGCCCCCGTCGACAGAGCCCACGAGCCGAGCACAACCGCCAGCATCGCTGGCGGCACGAGACTGCGGCGGAGGTTGTCAAAAATCTTCCAGCGTGACAAAGCGGAGATCGGATTGGGTCCCGCCTGTCCCGAGCGGCCTTGGACGGACGGGAACAGCCAGCGGGCGATCTGCCAGTCGCCGCGCATCCACCGATGCCTGCGGCCCATGTCAGCCACATACCTCGAGGGATGATCCTCGTAGAGCGTTACGTCGCTGAGCAGCGCCGAGCGGCAATAGGCGCCTTCGATCAGGTCATGGCTCAGGATCGTATTCTCCGGAAACTCGCCGCAGCAGTGTTCAAACGCTTCGACGTCGTAGATTCCCTTGCCGACGAACGACCCCTCCAGGAAGACGTCCTGGTAGACGTCGGAGACGACACGTGTGTAGGGATCGATGCCTGCATCGAGTGTCTGGAGCTGCACGTATCGCGACCGTTGCGCGCTCGGCAGGCTGATCCCGACCCGCGGCTGCAGAATCCCGTAGCCTTCGACGATCCCACCGTTCTCACGGTCAAGGACGGGCCGGTTGAGTCGATGGGCCAACGTTCCGACCATCAGGCGGGCCGAATCCCGCAGCAGCTGTGTATCCGTATCGAGCGTGATGACGTACCGAACCCCCACAAGGACGTCTGTTCTGCCGACGACCTCCGCAAACCTGTTCTGCCCGCCCCGCAACAGCGCGTTGAGGTCGGCGAGCTTGCCGCGCTTTCGCTCATGCCCCATCCAGACTCCCTCCTTGGGATTCCAGCGTCGCGACCGGTGTAGGAGGTGGAAGATATCGGTCCGCACGTCGGCGTACCGCGTGTTGAGCTGCATGATGCCGGTGCGCACCAACTCGACGAGTTCGGCGTCGCCGGCAAGCGTGCCCTCCGCGGCGTCGACGAAGTCCGTCAGGAGCGCAAAGTGGAGATGAGGATCTCGATTGGCGAGGTAGCGCACCTCCAACCCGGCCAGCGCCTGCCTGATCCCGGCCGGACTGGTGAGCATTGTTGGTACGGCCACCAGCGTGCGGTGGTCGGCCGGGATCCCGTGTTCGAAATCCATCCGTGGCAGCGACTGCGGAGGGACCAGCCGCGTCGCCAGCCAGTGAACGATCCCGACGCCGAGGCTCGATGCACACACAAGCGCCGGCACAAAGAGCAACGAGAGGCTCACCATCCCGACCGCCTGCCGCTGCAATCCCCAGCAGAGAAGGATCAGGGTGGAGAGTGTGACAAGCCCGATGAGCGAGAGGTAGCAGGTCAACGGAAAACGACGCCGCACCTTGTCGCAGAGGACGCCCCATGAGAGGCGCATCTTGGCCACTCGCTCGAGCGTTGGACGACCGCGATCGACGAGATAGAAGCCGACGTGCGCCCCGCGTGCGTCGACCGACTCTCGGGACCTATTCTCGGCCAACTGAACTGCTTTTCGTGCCACCTCGTATTCCGTCAGTCGACTCCGTCGCGCAATGCCCTCAACGGCGTGGCGGTACCGATCGCGTGTCGCAAAGTCCATCGAGGCATACACTCCGGCAGGATCGCCGCAGAGCGTCTGTTCGACCAGACTGTGTCCACTGACAAACAGCCGCCAGTCGTGGGCGATCACGAATCGCAGGCTGCCGATGCTGTTGCCAATCGATACCTGATCGGCTGCCTGAGCCTGTCCCTCAGCCCGCACCAGCTCCTCGGTCGTGACTCCCTGATCGGAGAGACGGTGCTCGAGCCAGCTATTTGCCAACGTGTAATTGGGGTTCAGCCCCTGGAGCTGTCGCATGAGTTCCGCCACGAACGCGCCCGAAAGAACCTCACTTGCTCGCGCCATGTCAGCGAGCACCAGGATCAGATCCGTCGGCTTGCGTTCGACGACTTCCACCATCCGCCCGGCCCACGTGGCCGCGAGATCCCGTTGCCGCCGCGCGGCGGCAATTCTCGCCGCGACACGCCGCAGATTCTCGATCAGCGCCAGCCGCAGCATGAGTGGCAGTGCCCAAAGCTCACCCAACTTCAAGGGCTCGACCGACTGATACGCGGCGATAAAGCCGTTCAGCCCCGCGGCATCCACGCGACCGTCAACGTGCGCGATGAACTCGAGGGCAATGTCGTAAACGCGAGGAAAGCCGGCCAACCCACCCGTCGACAGTCGTGGAAGTTCCTGGCTGTATGCGGGGGGCAGCAATCTGCGGATCGCGCGAATCTGCTCTTCGATCAGATAGAAGTTGTCCAGGAGCCACTCTGCGGCCGGTTCGATACGGCGATTATCATCGGCGGCCGCTGCCACGAGATCGTAGGTCGCGATGAGGATGCGTTCGTTATCGTCGAGGCGTGGCAGCAGTCGGTCGTCGCCTCGCCCCGCGGCCAGGGTATGCGCCATCGCAACCACTTTGGCGTGCCGTTCCAGCTGCTCGATGCTGTAGAGTTCCGCCCGTAGCGGTTGCTCCTGTGCGGTGTCATCCGGCACCGCATCATGCCGTCCAAAGCAACGCCCCATCGCCCAATGCAGCAACTTTACACAGTTCAGCGATGCCAGTCTGTCGATTGGGATTCTCCTCGGACTTTCGCGTTTGGAACGAGCCGAAAGGCCCGGGTCGGCCTTCCCACAGTGCCGGTACACACCGGCATCGCCGATTCACTGCGTGCACTCGACGGTCAGCTTGGTCAACAAGAATCGCTCGACGACGAGCAGGACCAATCAAGAAAGGCGACCGTCCCTCCAGTGTAGCCGAAGCCACGACACGGTGGCCAATCAAGGAACATAATTCCGTCGCATCGTCTCGACTTATGCGGCCGAGCTATGGC
>JAPLNQ010000288.1 GCA_026401075.1 Planctomycetia bacterium | reverse complement strand
GTCGGTCGGAGGCACGCGCAGGAGTCCGGTGAATTCTGCGACTCACGAGCGATGTACGATTCGTCCAAGAGCATCCTGTAGCAGAATCCGCCGGCGACGAGCATGCCGCAGCCGGCGAACCAATGCGGCCTGTCAGCACCAGCCTCAGCAAGACTTTCCGCAACCGCTACCGGCCCCGGTGCATCTGGCGGTAGATGGCCTCGAGGGCTTCCTGGACGTCCTTGTACTTCTTCTTCACATCGCGGAGGCCGTCCACGAGCCGGCGGGCTTCCGTATCGGAGTGGCCCAGCGACCGCAGCACGTCGAAGGTTTCGGCGAGCACGTCGGCCGGCCCGGCCTGATCGGGGGCCTCGCGGGCCACGAGCAGGGCGAATTTTGGCATCCGTCGGCGGAGTTTGGCGATCATCCGTTCGGCCGTGGCGGCTCCGATGCCGGGCAGCGTGGAGAGCATGGCGGCATCCTGCTCCTCGATGGCGGTGGCGATCTCGCCAACCGGCCGGACAATGGCACGCAGCGCCTTGCGCACGCCCACGCCATCGACCTCGCAGATCAGCTCGAAAAACTCCCGCTCCACCTCGGTGAGGAAGCCCACCAGTCGCGGCACCATGTTGCCCCGCGTGGGGTTGCCCTCGAGGAATTCGAGCGTGTGGAGCGTGACGGTCTGGCCGAGCTTCGCCTGCAGGCCGCGGCGGACGAGTTCCGGCACCAGCACCTCGTGCACGGCATGCCCCATTGACAACTCGACGCCGGTCGGCTCCACCCGTTCGAGCACTCCGGAAACCCGTTTGATCATGGACGTGAACTCCCGATGCGATCGATGACAAGCCCGGCATTGAGCGGCCGCAGCCGGAGATGATAGTCGGCCAGTGCGATGGCCAACGCGTCGGCGGCGTCGGCTGGTTCTGGCCGGCTGACGAGTCCCAACTCCCGCTGCACGGCCATCTGCATCTGCTCCTTGCCTGCGTGGCCATTGCCGGTGAGCGTGCTCTTCACGCGGTTGGGCATGTAGTGGTGCACGGCCAGGCCCGCCTGCGCGGCGGCAAGGCAGATCACGCCGCGGGCATGCCCCATCAGGATGGCCGTCTTGGGGAACTTCGCGTGCACGAAGATCTGTTCGATCGCCAAGGCTCCGGGCCGGAACGCCTCCAGCACCTCGCGGACACCGGCGTGGATCTCCGCCAGCCGAGTCTCGAGCAGCTCGCTCCGCGACCGGACGGTGCCTGCCTCGAGCAGTCGCAGGCCGCGGCCCGACCACTCCACCACGCCATAGCCGGTGATGTTCAGGCCGGGGTCGAAGCCGACGATGCGGTGCGGAAAGGGGGGCTGATCCATGGCCGCCAGACTAGCCGTGCCGGCCAAAACCGCACAGACCGATCACCGCCCTGCAAAAACAGCATGTTGACGCGGCGTTTCTGCGGCTTTTTCCATCACCGCCTGGCTCGGGGGTTCCCCGCCGTTGCAATGCTTGACAGTGGGGAGGCCGCGATGGGACGATTTCGCTAACCGTGGCACGCGTTTCCTCGATTCCCTTGGCGACTGCTCCACGGCATTCCAACGCAGGAGTCCCTATGAGCAGATTTTTCCCCGTGATGAAGCTGCTTGCCGTCGCTGTGGCCTTCTGGGCCGTGACGCTGGCTGGCACGAGCCACGCTTTGCCGCCCCCCTCGGTGCCCGAGATCGACCCCGCGTCGTTCGGCAGCGTGCTGACGCTGGTGCTGGGATCGCTGGCGCTCCTCGAGCGTCGCAAGGCCCTGTAATCTCCTCGGCGAGTGGGTTTCCCGCCTACGGGGAACCCACTCGTCAGGTTTCCCCCCATGCACTCGGCTTCCACTTCGACGCAGCAGGCCGTGGGTGACGGTAGCCGGCCGTGGCTAGCCCTCACGGTGTTGACAACCCTGCTGGCCGCCGAGGCGGCGGTGGTCGCATGGTTCTTCGGCGGCTGGCTGCTGGCCCTCGAGGGAAAAAGCTGGGCGGCATTCGCCGCGCTGTTGGTCTTTGGCGGGCTGCGGTCGCATATCGAGCCGCACCGGGAAGAGTATCGTGACGTGGCCGTTTCATGGCCGCTGGTTGCGGGCCAGATCCTTTCGTTTGCGGGCATCTTTGCCGCCCTCAAGTGGCTGGCGTCGGGGGCACCCGCGACGATGTTCGGCGATCCTGGCAGCCTGCTGGCGGCCGCGGTGCCGGCGGTGGGGTGGCTCGTGTCTTCACTCGCCTTGATCGCCCCCCGGCTCGGGCTGGTCAGGCAGCTCCTGGGCACAACGGTGATACTCGCGGCCTTTGCCGTGACGGCCTTGAAAGTCGCCGACCTCACCATGAACTTCTGGACCGTCAGCAGCGGCACGACCATGCGGCTGATCGAACTGCTGCTGGGACCGTTCGCCGACGGGCCGGTTGTGAGACCGAGCGAGTTCGTCATCGGCACGGATACCTTTGGTGTGAACGTCCACCCGTTCTGTTCCGGGTTCCACGGCATCGGCCTGATCACCACGCTGCTGGCTGGCTACCTCTGGTGGTTTCGGCGGATCATGCGATTTCCGCAGGCTCTGCTGCTGCTTCCCATCGGCGTCACGCTGATGTGGCTGGCCAACGTGGTGCGGATCACCGCGCTGATTCTGGTCGGCATCTGGATCTCACCCGATATCGCCGTGGACGGGTTTCACTCGCTGGCTGGCTGGATCGCCTTCCTCTCCGTTGGGCTGGGGCTCATCTGGGGGGCGTCGCAGATGCGTTTCTTCACGCAGCCCGACGGGCTGCCGACACCAACGGCAGGGGCCACCCGGAACCTTCCGACGCCGGCGACGACCGCGATCCAGGCCGATCGCTGCGGCCCGCTGCCGACGTACCTCTCCTCGGCGACATGCCTCCTGCCATTCCTGGTCCTCACCGCCGTCACGATGCTCACGCAGGCGTTCACGAGCGGTTTCGACATCTTCTATCCCGTCAGGGTGATCGCCACGGCGGCGGTGCTCTGGTACCTGCGGCACGACCTCCCCTGGCGGACATGCCGCATCGCACCGGAGGCGGTCCTCATCGGTGCGGTGGCGTTCGCCATCTGGATGCTGCTCACGCCGGCCGCAGCGGCCTCTTCTGCCGCGGCCACAGTCAGCTAGAATCCCCTGCACGTGAGCCAGCCGTGGCAGACGATCTGGCTGCTCTTTCGTCTGGCCGGATCGACGGTCTCCGTGCCAATCGCAGAGGAGCTGTTCTTTCGCGGCTTCATCACCCGCCGCTCCATCAGCGCGGATTCCGAGAGCGTGCCAATAGGCCAGTTTTCCTGGTTCTCGTTCCTGGTGTCGTCGGTGTCGTTCGGCGTGCTGCATGGCGACGCCTGGCTCGCGGGCGTCGTGGTCGGCATGCTTTTCGCGGGGGCGCTCTACCGTCGCCGCCGAATCTTCGACGCCGTCGTGGCCCACGCGACGACCAACGCCCTGCTCAGCGGCTATGTCATCGCCACTGGATCATGGTCGCAGTGGGGCTGAGGGAGAAACACTACACCCCGCTGGGCTCGAACCAGCAACCTTCGGTTCCGTAGACCGATGCTCTATCCAATTGAGCTAGGGGTGCCCGACAGACAGAAGAATACACGCTTCTCCCCCCAGCACCAAGATTGGCCTGCTCGCTCGGGCAGATTCCTTCCCGGGAGGGCGGACAGGCCCGGCATCCGCCCGCGATCACGCCAGCTCCTTCACCACCAAAAACCCCTCCTTATCGACATCGAACGCCGTGTCGAGCAGGCAGACGGTCGGCCTGTCGACGCCAGCTTTGTCGAGGCCGAATCCAGCCCGCGGCGGCAGCGTGGCACCGATCACGAGCGTGCGGGATTCCTCGGCGGAAATGCCTTGGGTGAGAATACTCTGATCGAGCGATTCCCGTTCCAGCCGGTCACGAATGGCAGCCTCCGGCCAGACGACCACGCCATTGACCACGCGGCCGACCGTGTCGGCCTTGAACGTCACCTCGTGGTCGGCGGTCGCCCGCGCCGGCGGCGAATTCATCGCCACGAGCCCACCTGCCTCCCGGGGCGCGAAGGCCACGACCGGCTCCACGCCGAACACTTCGCGAAACCGGGCCGACGCCTCACGGGCCTGAGGCAAATCGGCGACCGCGTCGATCGGCATCACCACGACATCCAGCGTGCTTTTCAGTCCGGCGAGCGATGTCCCACTGCCGGCAGATTGCTCGTCTGCCAGCCCGAGCACCTGCTCCACGCGGGCCAGCCAGATCGTGATCCGCTCCCGCAGGATTGTCTCACCGAGCTGCCGCGCAGGCAGTGCCGCATCGGCCGTGGTACTGCGAATCCCCAGAAGCTTCGCCCCGTGGACACCAAGCGAATCCTGGAGCGGATCGCCGGCGGCGAGCGAAACGAGCAGCCGGTCGCCGCGACGCACCAGGCAGCAGCCGTCGAAGGCCTCGGCGGTTGCCGCGGCCGCGACCAGTTCGGCCGGCCACGTGGCCATCATCCTGTTGTGCACCGACGAGGCCGTGAGCTCCTGAAGCGCAAGTCGCGCCTCATGGCAGGGCGTGCCGATCGGCAGGGGAGTGCCGTAGGTGAGCGTGAGCCGCCGGCGAAAGACCCGCGGCCATTTCGTGAAATACCGCCCCTCTGAAAACGACAGTGGGCTGCCCCACATGCCGTCGATGTGGAGCGGCACAATCGGCGCCTCGACCCGCTCGAGGATCCATTCGAGGCCGCGTTTGAAGCCGAGGATCTGCCCCATCCGCGAGATGCCCCCCTCTGAAAAGATGCCAATGACGTCGCCGGAGGCAAGGCCCGACTGGATCGCCTTCAGCGCCTGCCCCATCGATTTGGGCTTCGGATCGAAGAGGATGAATCGCCACTGGTCAGAGAGCATCCGCATGAATTTTCCCTGGATGTTGGGGCCGTAGACCACCATCCGGATCGGCCGCAGGCTCGAGAGCACGACGATGAAACCGTCGAGCCACGAGAGATGGTTGGCAACGACGACGGCCGGTCCCGTGGCGGGCAGCCGGTCGGCATGGGCCACGCGGAAACGGTGGGTGGCGTTCACGATCGACGCCACGAAGATCCGGAGCGACGCCCGCGGGGCGGCGTAGATCGCCAGGCCGGCGGCCGCGGCGGCAAGCAGCCCAAACAGCCCGAAGATGGTCTGTGAGGAGAGCAGCGGCGGCGCGGCGGCCAGCCCGCTCTCGACCGTGGCGGCGGTGTTCTGGGCCGTGGCCCAGGGGCTGGGGCTCCGCAGCAGGCCATAGAGCATCGAGGCCCCGAACATGCCGGCGAAAGTGAGCAGATTGGCGGCGGCCAGCAGGGCCCCGCGGCGGGCCGGCGGGCTCTTCTCCTGAAACGCCGCTTCGAGCGGCACGTCGAAAATCCCGGCTCCAAGGCCGAGCAGGATCAGCGATGCAGCCGCCCACCACCAGGGAAGTCCGGTCCCGCCGCAGCCCGCGGCGAAGAAGATGGTGCGAGGCCCGAGGGCCAGGGCAAACGATCCGAGTGCCATCAGGATCGCGCCGAGCGGGACGAGCCCCATGTCGACCCCGCGGATCGACACTTTCCCCGCCACGAGGCTCCCCAGGCCGATGCCGCTGACCAGGGCAATCAGCAGCGGCACGACCTGCCCCTGCGAGGTCGCGCCCGCCTCGGTCGCATATTGATCGACGTTGAGCTGGGCCACGGCGCCAAGCGCCCAGAAGAAGACGATGCCGACTGCTGCGGCTGCCAGTTCTCGATGGCGGAAGAGTTCGGCGAGATCGCTCCAGGTGCGGGAGAGGGCGTTCCACGGCGGCGGGGCCGTGGGATCGGCCGCAGGTCGGCGGACGAGCAGCAAGCTTGCGATCCAACCGGCCAACGCGAGGCCGACGAGCACGATCCCCGCCGGAATGGCATGTGTCCACGGCGCTGCGGAGTGCATTTTTCCATCGCTCCCCAGCACGCCATCGCTGCCCAGCACGACCGTGCCATCGGCGAGCCAGTTACCCCCTGCCATCCCCGCGAGCGTGGCGGCCAGCGTCACCATGGCGAAGAGCCCATTGGCATGAGAGAGCCTGGGCGTGGGCACCGTCTCGGGAATCGTGCCGATCACGCTCGGCGCGGCCAGCGCCGCCTGACAGCCGCTCACGATCACTGTCGCCCGCAGCAGCCAGAGGCCGGCCGGGAGGCCGGCGAACATTCCGCCCGACCGCACGCCCCAGGCCACGGCAGCTGCCGCGGCAACCGCGATGAAGACCTCCGCGAACTTGCACCAGACGATGACCGACCGCTTCGGATATCGGTCGGCGATCCAGCCGGCCAGCCATGCCAGCAGCACGAACGGCAGCACGAAGCCCGCGGTACCGATCGTGAGCACGAGCGCCACCTGGCCCCCGGCGACCGCCTTCTTTCCGAGGCCGATCGCCAGCCAGCGGAGCACGTTGTCGTTGATGACCGTGAGCGCCCGGAGGGCCAACAGCGGCCGAAAGCCGCCGGCGGCGGGGGGCGTGATCGAGGGGGGGGGCGTGATCGAATCCAAGTGTCGCCTCAATTTGTGCGTCGAATGGCTGAGTTTGCTGGCAGTTTGCAGTTGCCCGGGTGGCGAACGTATTCTCAATGGATCGGCCACGCGGCAACAAGGCCGATCGCCCCCCGTTTGAGCCGGGGGGTTCCCGGCCGCTTGTCCACGGAAGGAATCGCAAAAATGATCCAACAGGAAACCGCCATGCTTCTTCCCCTCTCGATCGTGTCGCGTTTGGCTTGTCTGTCTTCGAACGTCCTGCCCCTGACCGGGCTAGCCCGGCAGGTCCTGATGGCGTCAGCGGCCGTGGCAGCCTGCCTCGTCGCCTCCGCATCACCTGTTCACGGGCAGGTCGTGATGGTCGAAACCTTCCGGCCGGTCACCTCCTACTACTCTCCAGTTGCCGCAGGCTACGCCCCGATGGCCGCCGGCTACCCGGGCGGCTACATGGCCAACTACTCGCCCGCCGGCAACTATGCCGCCGTCACGGCGTTTTCCCCGCCCGCTGCCACGGCGTATGTCGCCAGCTACCCAGTCGCCCAGGTCGTGAATTACCCTGTCACCCAGGTCGCGAACTATGCGGTTGAGACGGTTGCCTCGCCGGTGGGCGTGACCAGCTACTACGCCCCGGCTCCGGTCTATGCATCCCCTGCCTATGCATCCCCGACGACGACCTACTACGCGCCCACTGCCGTGGCCGTGCCGCTTTACCGCCGCGGTCTCTTCGGCGGTCTGCGACCGGCCCGCACCGCGATGTATATTCCGTACTGATCGCGGAACGGATCGCGGTTTCTTGACCCTTGGGTCCTGCCCTCTATAGTACGGGCCAAGTCAGGCGGAACGGACGTTCGGCTGGTGGCAGCTCACGGGCGGCATGGCCTCCCTGCATCAAGCGGATCGCTGGACGTGATGTCCGTCGCCAGCGAGAAGCTTCGGCTCCCGTCGGCCGATAGGAGTAGCAGCCGGCTGGGATCTTTTTCCACGGCTCGTGAAAAGAGTAGGGATGACGCGAACGGTCAATATTATCGGTGCCGGCCCGGGTGGACTTGCCGCCGCAATGCTGCTGGCGCGGGCTGGGATCCACGTGCGAGTTCTGGAGCGGCTCGACGTTCCGGGAGGCCGCACCAGCACGATCGCCACGCCCGAGGGATTCCGGTTTGACCTCGGCCCCACGTTCTTTCTCTACCCGCGGGTCCTCGACGAGATCTTCGTCGACTGCGGCTACGACCTGCAGCGGGAGGTGGATATGGTCCGCCTCGACCCACAGTATCGACTCGTCTTCGGTGCCGGTGGGGAGCTGCTCGCCTCGCCCAACACCGACAAGATGGAGGCAGAGGTCTCGCGGCTGTCGCCGGCCGACCGTGGCGCGTTCACGAGGTTCATGGTGGCCAACCGGGAGAAGTTCGCCCGTTTCGCTCCGTTCCTGGAACAGCCTTTCGAGAGCTGGATTGATCTGGTCACGCCCGATCTGCTCAAGCTGATGCCGATTCTCAAACCCTGGAAAAGCCTCGACGCGGAGCTAGGCACGTTTTTCTCCGACGAGCGAATCCGGCTGGCGTTCACGTTCCAATCGAAGTATCTCGGCATGTCGCCGTTCCGCTGCCCAAGCCTGTTCTCAATCCTGTCATTCCTCGAATACGAGCACGGCGTCTTCCATCCGATTGGCGGCTGCGGTGCCGTCTCGGCTGCAATGGCCCGCATCGCCACCGACATGGGCGTGGAAATTCACTATGGCGAGCCTGTCGAGTCGCTCGAATTCAACGGCCGGAGGGTGACGGCCGTGCGGTCATCACGGGCTACCTACGCCGCCGATGCGACGGTGGTCAACGCCGACTTCGCCCGCACGATGACGCGGCTTGTGCCCGACCGGCTGCGGCGACGGTGGAGCGACCGAAAGATCGCCTCAAAGCGGTTCTCCTGCTCCACCTTCATGCTCTACCTCGGCATCGAAGGCCGCTACGACGAGATTCCACACCACACCATCTACCTGTCGCAAAACTATCGCGAGAATCTCCTCGACATCGAGACCCGGCACAGGCTCGGCAGCGACCCGTCGATGTATGTTCAAAATGCAGGCATCACCGACTCCACGCTCGCCCCAGCCGGCATGAGCACGCTCTACCTGCTGATTCCTGTCACGCAGCGGCATCCCAACGTGGACTGGCGGCGAGAGGCGGCAGGCTATCGGGAGGTGGCCCTCGACCAGCTCGATCGGCTGGGTATCCACGGCATCCGGGAACGGATCCGCTACGAGAAGATGCTGACGCCCGACGACTGGCAGGACGGCTACGAGATCTACCGTGGGGCGACGTTCAACCTCTCTCACGACCTCAAGCAGATGCTGCACCTGCGGCCGCACAACCGGTTCGAGGATCTCGACGGGGTCTACCTCGTGGGGGGCGGCACGCATCCGGGCAGCGGCCTGCCCGTGATCTATTCGTCGGCCCGGATCGCCTCCGACCTGTTGCTGAAAGATCTGGGCATCGACGGCCGCCACTGGGGCCGCCGGCCGGCGGCCGGCACCACGCACGGCACGGCAACCGTTCACTCAGTATGACTGCGGCACCGCGGCGGCTCCTTCAGAGATTCGACATCGCACACAACGCCCCAGACAGTCGAGGACGGCACGATGAACACGTCTCGTGAACACAATAGAGTGGTGGTCGTGGGTGGCGGCCTCGGCGGCCTGGCGACGGCCTGCACGCTCGCGGCCCGCGGCTACGCCGTGACACTCTGCGACAAGAATCCATGGGTCGGCGGCAAGGCGGCCGTGCTCGCCGAGCAGGGCTTCCGGTTCGACATGGGACCGACGATCCTGACGATCCCCGGCGTGCTCAAGCGAATCTACGCCGAAGCGGGTCGCGAACTGGAGAATCATCTTGACCTCGTGCCCCTCGACCCTCAGTGGCGGAGCTTCTTCGACGACGGCTCGACGCTCGACCTGTATGCGGATGTCGATCGCATGCGGACCGCGCTCGATGCCTACGCCCCGGGCACGGGAAGTGGCGCCGGCTACGCCCGGTTCATGGACCTCTCCGAACGGCTGCACCGGATCTCCGAAGACTATTTCTTCTGGAGGAACGTCGGAGGGCTGAAGGACATGTTCGACCCGCGGCGTGGTCTGTCGCTCTCAATCGTGAAAGAGGTGATGGGGATGCGGCCTGGCCGCAGCGTGGCAGGCACCGTGAGGTCGTTCGTGTCCGACGAGCGGGCGGCCCAGATGCTCGATCATTTCACGCAGTATGTCGGCAGTTCGCCCGACGCCTCGCCGGCGGTGCTCTGTGGCATCGCCCACATGCAGTCGAACGAGGGGGTCTGGTATCCCCGCGGCGGCACCGGCGCCGTGCCGCGGGCACTGGCCAGTCTGGCCGTTGATCTGGGCGTGGAAATCCGTACCCGGACGCCGATCCGACGAATCATCGTCGAAGGGGGCCGGGTCCGGGGCGTCGAAACCGACACGGGCGAGACGATCGCCGCAGGGGCCGTCGTCAGCAATTCCGACAGCGTGCGCACGCACCGCGAACTGGTCGAGGGACAGCCGCGTGAGCGATTCCTGAACCGTCGCCGCTACGAGCCGGCCTGCTCGGGCGTCGTGCTCTACCTCGGCCTCGACAAGCGGTACGAACAGTTGATCCACCACAACTTCGTCTTCTCGCACGATCCGCACGAGGAGTTCGAGATGATCTACCGCCGCGGTGAGCCTGCCCCCGACCCGACCTGCTATGTCTGCGCGCCGGCCGTCACCGAACCCGGCGTCGCGCCCCCCGGGGGCGAGGCGCTCTACGTGCTCGTGCACACGCCCTACCTGCGGCCCCATCACGACTGGTCGAAGATGTTCGCGCCATACCGCCGCCGGATCATCGAGAAACTCGAGAGCACAGCCGGCATGAAAGACCTCGAGCGACACATCGTCTTCGAACGGGCGCTCACGCCGCAGGACATCAACGACCGCTACCACGTGCTCGACGGTGCGATCTACGGCCTGGCGAGCCATGGCAAGTTTCTGGGCGCCTTCAAGCCGGCCAACCGGTCACCCGATATCGAAGGCCTGTATCTTGCCGGTGGCTCGGCCCATCCCGGTCCCGGCATGCCGATGGTGATGATGTCGGGATGGATCGCCGCCGACTGCGTCGATAAGGACGGCATCGTCGCACGGGCGGCAGCGGTCGCCAGCCCCGCAGCATGCCCCGCCTGACCGGGACCTCCGACCGCCACCGGGCACTGCTTCCATGCCGCCGCCGGACGACCTTCACGAGCACGAACTGCCTGCTTTTTCGCGGCAACTCTCCGGTTGGTTCATGTTCTACGTGCGGAACTACTTCCGCCGGCATTTTCATGCGCTGCGGGTGCTGGCGGGGGAGAACGGCCAGGCGGGCCTACCCGACATCGCGTCTGAGCCGGTCATCTTCTACACGAACCATCCGGGCTGGTGGGATCCGCTGATCTTTCTTCTGCTGGCCGGGAAGTGCTATCCCGACCGGCTCAGTTACGGCCCGATCGACGCGGCCGCGCTCGGCAAATACCGGTTCATGGAACGCATCGGGTTCCTCGGCATCGAGCGGGACTCGCGGCGGGGCGCCGCCCGCTTTCTGCGGATGGCCAAGGCAGCCGGCCTCCGCAGCGACGTGATCTTCTGGATCACATCCCAGGGGGAGTTTGCCGATCCACGGACACGGCCTCCCGCGATCCGGCCCGGCGTGGCCCATGCTGCGGCATCCAGCGGCCGCGGTCTGATCGTGCCGGTGGCGGTCGAGTATCCCTTTTGGAGCGAGCGGCTGCCGGAGGCCCTCGTGGCGTTCGGCCCGGCGATGCGGATCGCCGACGTGGACCAGCACCGCGACGCGAAAGAGTGGACGGCGGTGCTGGAGGCGGCGCTCACGGCCACGCAGGACAGGCTCGCCGAGGCGGCGATCCACCGCGACCCGCATGCCTTCACGGTGCTTGCATCGGGGAACGTCGGCGTGGGCTGGATCTACGACAGCCTGCGGCGATTGAAGGCATGGTGGCGGGGCGAGCGGTTCGACGCCTCGCACGGCGGGGAGCGGCTGGGATGAGCAGCCTGGCGATCTCTCTGCTCACGGTGACGGCCCTGCTGCTGGCGGCGATCCCCGCGCTGCTCACACTCTTCAACCTCAAGGTGTTTCTCCCCGCACCGGAGCAGGGGGGGAGAATGAACAAGCCGGCGGTATCGGTGCTGGTGCCGGCGCGGAACGAGGCGGCGGCGATCGAGCCGTGCGTGCGGGCCATCCTCGCCAGCCGCGACGTCGAACTGGAGGTGGTCGTGCTCGACGATGCCTCGACCGACGGCACCGACGCGATCGTGCGACAACTCGCCGAGCAAGACGCGCGCGTGCGGCTCATCCGCGGCCGGCCGCTGCCCTCTGGCTGGTGTGGCAAGCAGCATGCCTGTGCACAACTGGCAGAGGCGGCCACGCACGAGACCTGGGTGTTTCTCGACACCGACGTGCTGCTCTCAACCGATGCGGTTGGCCGCTGCGTGGCTTTCCTCGATGCCTCGCAGGCGTCGCTCGTCTCCGGCTTTCCGCGGCAGGTGACCGGCTCGTTCCCCGAATGGATGCTCCTGCCGCTGATCCACTTCGTGCTGCTGGGCTTCCTGCCGATCGCCCGCAGCCGCATGGACAACTCGCCGGGGCTGGCCGCGGGGTGCGGGCAGCTCTTCATCACGCGTCGCGGCGACTATCTCCGGGCCGGCGGCCACACGGCCATCCGCGCGTCGCTGCATGACGGGATCAAGCTGCCGCGGGCATTTCGCCGCGCGGGTCTCCGCACCGACATCTTCGACGCCACCGACATCGCCTCCTGCCGGATGTACACGCGGAGCCTCGATGTCTGGAAGGGACTTTCCAAGAATGCAACCGAGGGGATCGGCTCCCCCGCCACGATTGTTCCGTTCACGATCCTGCTGGCCGGCGGCCAGATGCTTCCCTGGGTGCTCGTCGCCTGGGGACTCGCGACAGGCTGGCAAGGCTGGCCGGCATGGACAGTGGCAGCGGCGGTCGTCGCCGTGGCACTCTCCTCTCTGCCACGCATCCTCGCGGCCGGGAGGTTCCGCCAGAGTGTCACAAGCGTGCTCGCGCATCCGCTGGGCATCCTGGTGTTTCTCGCCATCCAGTGGGTGGCCCTCGGGCGGCGGCTGCTCGGCCTCCAGACCAGCTGGCGTGGCCGGTCGCTCACCCCGCAGTAGAAGGACCGGGCAAGGGGCAACCCCGTCCCGCAGGAAATCGGGGGAAACTTTTTTTCGACCGATTGCTTGCAGCTGCTGAAACGCTTCGGAAGAATGCAGTTGGAGCAGGGAGGTCAACACGCATGCTCCACGACGGTCTCTCAGGGGCAGATCGCCGGGTGAACGCTGACGCAGAGCACATTGTGCCCATTGCCGCCAGCATCTTTTCGTGAGTGTGCGGGGATATCGACGACGCCGGGACAGCAGTGTCTCGTGTCGCATCGTCAGTCTCGCATGCTGTCTACCCGGACGTTTTTTCGGCCAACCACGGCCAATTCTCCCCATGAGGTGCCCCATGACGTCGCGCAACTGGTTCTTCACCCACACTTCCCACGCCATCGCCGAACTGTTCCGCCGCCGTAGCGAACCCCGCAGTGTCAGGGCACGTCGCAAACATCCGACGCCAGGCAGCCTGGTCTCGGAGACGCTCGAGCCGCGGTCGATGATGGCCGTTACTCCGCCATCGATCTCGATCGACGACGTGACGATCACGGAGGGGGACGCCGGCACGAAAAACGCCGCGTTCATCCTGCGGCTCTCGCACGCTGCAAGCACCCCGGTGAGCCTGCGCTTCGCGACGGCCAACGGCACCGCTACGGCCGGCATCGACTACCTGGCGAAGTCCGGGATCGTCTCGTTCGCCGCAGGAACGACCACCAAGCAGGTGCTGATCGCGATCAAGGGCGACCGCACCTACGAGCCGAACGAGACTTTCTCGATCAACCTCTCGGCGCCGCAGCGGGCAACCATTGCCGATCGGACCGGCACCGTCACGATCGCCAACAACGATCCTGCGCCGGCGTCCACGACCGCACCAGCCACGGCCGCACCAGCCACGGCAGCAACGCCGTCGCCAGCCGTCACGCTTGCCGCGCCCGCTGTCATGGCTGCACCGACGCCTACCGTGGCCGCGACGCCATCCACGGCAGTTGTGCTTTCGGTCACGAGCGATTGGGGCAGTGGCTTCAACGGCGACGTGACGGTTCGCAACACGACCAGCACCGCGTATGCCAACTGGACGGTCGATTTCGACTTCGACGGACAGATCTCGTCGCTCTGGAATGGCGTGATCGCCAGCCACTCGGGCAGCCACTACACCGTCCGCAACGAGAGTTGGAATGGGGTGATCGCGGCCGGAAGTTCGACGACCTTCGGCTTCAGTGCCACCCCCGGCGGTAGTTCGGCAGTGCTTCGTAATCTGACGCTCGTCGGCAGCGCGGCGGCCACTCCGACTCCGACTCCGACTCCGACTCCGACTCCAACTCCAACTCCAACTCCAACCACGCCCACCAACGGCGACCTGTGGAAGGAGCAGTTCTTCGCGCCCTACGTCGACATGGGGCAGTATCCCGTGCCCAATCTCGATGGCCTGGCGCAAAAGTATGGAGTGGGGCTCCTCACCCTCGGCTTCATGCAGGCCAGCCCCAGCGGAAAGCTGGCCTGGGGCGGGTATGACGTCCTCACGCTCGACAGCACCAACGAACAGGCCGTGGCGATCCGTGGCGAAATCAACGCCCTGCGGGCTGCCGGCGGCGACGTGATGGTGTCGTTGGGTGGAGCGGCAGGGGTGAGCCTGGCACAGTCCTACGCCCAGCGGGGTCTCGGAGCCACGGCCCTGGCGACCGCCTATGGGGATATGGTC
>JAPLNQ010000076.1 GCA_026401075.1 Planctomycetia bacterium | reverse complement strand
GCACTGCCACCGGCGGTGCCACCTGCGCTTCCCGCGCCGGCAGCGGTGCCACCTGCACTGGCAGCGGTGCCACCTGCACTGGCAGCGGTGCCACCTGCACTGGCAGCGGTGCCGCCTGCACTGGTTCCGCTGCCGCCTGCGGCACTCGTTCCCCCCGCGGCGAGGCTACCGGACGCAGCCCCCCCTCCCGCGCCGCCAAACTTCGATGTGCTGCTGTACCGACCGCCAACGGCGGACGCATCGCCACCACCCGGGCCCTGGCCGCCGGCACCAAAACGGCCACTTGCGCTGCCACCAGCGCCGCCGCCGCCGCCGAGAATGGCGTCGCCACCGGGGCCATCAGCTCCACCTGCGCCCGCCGAACCCGGCAGGCCGCCTCCGCCGCGCCGGCCGATAACACCGCCCGGACCGCCTGAGCCACCCTCGCCGCTGCCGTCGCCACCTTCGCCCAGGCCTCCGCCGCTGCCCTCCGGGCCGACTCCGCCACCAGCGGCAGCCCCGCCTGGCTGTTGTCCGTTCTTCCAGTCCCACCGCGACTGGTCGCCGAGCACGCTCGGTCCGCCATCGGCGACGACGCCGCCTCGTGTCGGCGCGGCGCGATACTGCTGCGTCGGCTTGGCGGGCCGCGTCGGCCGCACTTCCGCCAGCCAGGCCAATCGCGCCCGAGATTCGTCGATCGCCCGCTTCTCCACCTGTGCCAGCGTCGGATCGGCAGGCGGAAACGTGAGCGTCCAATCCTCGTCGATGAGCTGGTAGCCGAAGTCGCTGCCCCACGACTGGATCGCCTCGCGGGCCGCGTAGTAGGCCATCACGCCCGACGGCCGCACGAGCAGCAGGGGATAGGGCTGTGCCGCGGGATCGTTCGTGCCCCCATGCGTCGCGACGACATGCTCGCGTGCCGCCCGCAGGGCGCTTGCCAGCGGATTGCCAGGGCCCGGCGGACCCTCGAAGTCGCCCGGACTCAGCCGAATGCCTTCGGGCTGCAGAAAGACCCCGTCGCCACAACACTCGATATAGAGCGGCCGACGGTGCGTGCCGTTGCGGCCCGCATAGGGCACGACGGCATAGGCCGGCGGCTTGGTGTCGCGCCCGGCGAGGGCCTTGTCGAGCGACTCGCGTGCACTGGTGAGCCGCTGCGCCAGCTCGCGGAGCGTGTCGTCGTCGGCAGTGACGGTTGTGCCCTGGGAGGTGAGCGCCGCCGCCGTGCGTTCCAGCTTCGCAAACTCATCCTGGAGGGCCCGCGAACTCTCCTCGATACCCGCCAGTTGCATCCGCGCCTTGGCGAGCTCCTCGGCCGTCCGCTCGCGGACGCCGTTCATCTGCTCGCGACGCCAGGCGAGGCTGTCTCGCGTCAGCTCCAACTCTTCGACCAGCGATTCCTGTTCCTTGTCGAGCTTTGCGGTCTCGTTTTGCCGCACGGATCGGCTAAAGAGCACCAGCACGACCAGCAGCGCCCCCATCGTGCACAGCAGCACAGCTAGGAACGGAAACAGCGAGATCGTCGGCCCGGCGACAGCGGCTTTGCGGCTCATGCAGCCTTTCCGTTGCGGCGTGCGGCCTGCAACTCAACCCGGCGAGCATCGCTCGACACGTCGCCGGCGCGGACGGCCAACAGCTGAACAGCTGCGGCAAGCGTCGCCAGCGTCTCATCGAAACGTCCCGTGGAGGCCAAGGTATTGAGGTTGGCGTCGAGCGACCGCTCGAGCGACGAGATGTCGCGGGTGGCGTCGACGACCTTGCCCAGGAGCACCGTCTGGTCGGCGAGGCTGCCATGATGCCGTTCGAGGCCGCGAACAGCATCGGCAAGCGAATCGGCCGCCTGCGTCCAGCGATCCTCGCGCCGCGAGATCAGTCTGTCGTGGGCATCGACGAGCGACTCGCTCCATCGGCCGAGCGTGACGTCGAGCGATGCGGAGAGCGACTCATTGAGTGTCCGACCGGCCTCGTCAAGCGCCTTGGCGAGATTGGTGGCCGCCGTCCGTTCCAATGCCCGCCACGAGTGGGTCTGCGCCTCGAGCAATTGATTCGAACTGCGGCTGACGGTCTCGGCCAGCCGCGCGACGGCCATGGTGGCACCGCCATCGCCGGCAAGCGACTGGAATCGGCCGGCGAGCGCCGACCATGCCGCCTCATCGACCTCGCCCAACAATCCCTGCTCAGACCGGTCAACGATGAACTGCATGAGCATGAGCACCATCGAGAGCCCCAGGGCGATGGCCGTGGTATCGAATGCCGTGCCGAGCCCCGCCACGACGCCCGTCATGTTGTCGAGCTGCGATGGCGACAGGCAGGCGATGGCGTCGGTGATACCGATCACGGTGCCGAGGAAGCCCATGATCGGAATGGCCCAGATCACGAACCGGACCAGTCCGTAGCTCTGCGCGGCCCGCGCGGCATCGAGGTCGGCGAGATACTTAAGGTGGTCTTCGAGCGTGTCTGCGGATCCGGTGCGGACCACGAGGTCGATCGCCTCGCGGAGACGCCGAACGAGGTAGGAAGACTGCTCGCTGTCGCCCTTCCCATCGGCCTCGGCCAACGACGCCGCGAGCGTCTGGGCATCGGCCGGATTCTGGCCACCTTCGGGAATCGGCTCGAGCCACTCGCCGCTGACGTCACGCCGCTGGCTGCGCACCTCGACGCCCTTGATGGCAAGCGCCGCCAGGCCGACGAAGAACATCGCCACCTCGACGTATTCAACCCAGTGCCCAGCCAGGTACCGGATCACGAGGGCGTTCGTGATGACGCCCATGTGGATCAGGCCAAAGAATCCAAGGCTGAGTGCCGCGCCCCACAGGATCGGCGAACGGATCAGAAAGGTCGTGAGGGAATTGAGCTTCGACACGTGGGTGGTCCTCCGAAACGGCGGGGCGCGACGATGCCAAAAACGCATGGTCGTACCGACGTGCTCTCTCCATCGGTAAGCTTTGCCCGACCGATTGAATCGAAACATCCGTTACGGAGAAAGATCAGGACCACCGAAGCCGCCGCGGCAAGCAGGGAGATCTGGGCAGGCGATCTGACCGCATGCTGTTCACTTCTTGAAACAAATCGTGCAGCAGCCATAGACTGCCTGCAGTTCGGTCGGCCCTCCAACCGTCAGGGAACCCATGCGGCAGCTGTGGAATCGCTGGAATATCGCCACTCGGCGCGCGGTCATCGCGGCCGGATGCCTGTGCGGCGGTGTTGTGGTCGCCGCCATCCTTGGAAGCGGCGGTATGGCGGCACAGCGGGCCGGCCGCTCGCTGCCGGGGGCTGGATCGGGCGACCAGTCGGGGCCTCTCTGGACGCTGGCCACCCCTCTCGAAGACGGCCGGCAGATGCTGTTGGTGGTCGACCAGCAGAATCGGACGATGGCGATCTATCACGTTGATCCGGGCTCCGGCACGCTCACCCTCAAGAGCACGCGGGACGTCCGCTGGGATCTCATGGTCGAGGACTTCAACTGCCAGGAGCCACGACCTTCCGCCCTGAAAAAGATGCTGGAAGTGCCGAAATGACGGGCCGGGGTGGCCTTGCCGGGAATGTCGGCTGGGCCCGCGTGTGTCGAACGCGGTGGACTCTTACAATTAAAGAGACGACATCAAAGGGTGGACGAGTGTCGTCCACCCAGTGACGGTCCGTGGTCTTCGATCTGATTTTGGGAACGGGTTTCGGAAACCCGAAGGCACCATGGCTGGTAAATTTCTGCTGCTTGAAGAAGCCGCCCTTCACCTCGGCGTCTCTGCGGACGAGGTTCATCGCCTCGTCGAAAAGAAGAAACTGTTTCCCCTGCGAGACGGTACGACGCTCAAGTTCAAAATCGACGACCTCGACAGGCTGGCGGTTGAGGGTGTGATAGACACCCTCGAACTTGATCTGGACGACGTACAATCTGGATCGGGAGGGGGTTCGATCGATCTGGCCGACAGCGTCGCACTTCCGGCGCGCCAGGCCCAGCCCGAAGGCTCGGCCCAGCCCGACAGTCTCATCCTCGGAGGCAGCGGTTCACTGGCGGGCGATCTCGACGAAAACCTCGGACTCGGCGACGCGATCGGCCAGGGCGAGTCGATCTTTGCCAACGATCAGTCCGGCCAAGACGATCTCGCACGAACGATGCTGGGAACCGGCGAGGCGGTCGGCGGCCTCGATGCGATGGAACTCGATCTTGATTCGATCGTGGGACTCTCGTCGCCCTCCGTCGCTGCGCCATCGGCAGCAGCCAAATCGGGCCAGCCGGCAGCCTCTGCCGAGAGCGGCCCCCCCGGCTCCGGCACCTTCAATGTCGAACTCTCCGGCATTGACCTCGGCTCCCAGCCCAGCAATGCCGCCGGCTCGAATGCGACCGGTTCGCTGGTGCTGGGTTCGGGAGTGTTGGGTTCAGGGGCGCTGAACTCAGGAGCGTTGGTTTCAGGCGTCGAAGCCGCCGGTATTTCCGGCTCACTGATCAACGCCGGGGCCGCTCTGTCGGGTGCGCTCGACAGCGGGCTGTCGCTTGAGGACGACGACGCAGCGGTCTCGGGCATCGACCTGGGATCGCTCGATGAGTCGCAGATGGCCGAGGACGGCGCTACCGCCCTGGCGGGCGATGAGTTCGAACTGGGTGGTCTCACCGGCGATGACGAGAGCGCCTCGGTCGTGGCAGTTGAGCCCGAGTCGGGCGATTCGAGCTTCTTTGCGACAGCGGGGGAAGAAAGCTCCGAGTTTACCGGCGACATTCCCCTGGGTGTTGAAGCTGCCACCGACATGGGTGACCTCACGCACGGCGAGGTCGTCCCCGACACGAAGTTCAGCGTCTGGCAGATCTGCAGTCTGGTGTGCTGTGCCCTCCTGCTGCTGACCGGCGGCTTTGTGATGTTCGACCTGATGCGGACGATCGGCAGCCCGGATGACCTCAGCCTGTCCAGCCCGCTTCTGAACCCGCTCGCCTCGGCCTTTGGCTGGCGGTAGCAGGCCCTGGAATCCCCGGCAGCGGGCCACCGTGCTACCATAAGAGGATGAAGTCCTCACTGCGCTGCTCCATCGTTTGCGCGATCGTCGCCGGCCTGACGACCTCCTGCCGCCCCGCCGCCGACATTCAGCCGAACGACCTGCGAACCTACACGGTGCCACGCCAGCCCAGCCCAGCGCAGACCGCGGCCAGCCCATCCCCGCGTTTGCCGACCGACACGCTGCCGGCCGCGGCCCCCGCGGGCCCCGTGCTCGAGTACGACCTGCCCGAGGGCTGGACGGACTTGGGTGCCAGTGGCATGCGTCTCACCACGCTGAGGACCGGTCCCGACGACGCGACAGACGCGGGTGAGATCACAATCATCCCCGCATCCGGCACGCTGGAGGGCAACGCCGCCCGCTGGCAGGAACAGCTCACACCGGGCGCGAGCCCAGATCGCGTCTCCCGCGCCATCGAGGAGGGAGAGAAGGTCGTGGTGCATGGCGCGGAAAGCACCATCCTGCTGTTGCTTGACGACGCGCAGGAAAACCAGCAGGCGATTCTGGCCGCCATGATCCCGCTCGATGCCTCGACGTCGCTGTTCGTCAAGTTCAAGGGGCCCGCCACTGTCGCCCGTTCGATTCGTGATCCCTTCAACGCATTCGTCCGCTCGATCCGCTGGAAGTGACTCGATCCACACCCCCGCACGGACCCACCCACCATGGCCACAGGCAGTTTCCCCTCGCACGGATTCGCCCCGGCGCGGAGTTCCGCAGTCCGCTCCTCCCGCCGCACGGAAGCCTCGACCGCCTGGCAGGCCCTGCGGGCGGCCGGATCGCTCAAGGTCACGGTGGTGATGTTTCTCGCCGGCATCTTCCTGCTCTTCGTCGGCACGCTCGCGCAGGACGAGAAGAACCTGCCCGAGGTGAAGCAGGAGTATTTCAACAGCTGGATCGCGCAGGTGCCGTTCTCCGACTTCTTCCCCGTGACGATCTTCGGCCCCTCGAAGCTCACCGGCTGGTTTCCCTTTCCGGGCGGTGCCACGGTCGGACTGGTGCTCCTCGTCAACCTGATCGCGGCAAAGCTCACCCGATTTCACGTTCACGCAACCGGTTTCAGGCTTCTGGCCGGCTCCGCCGTGTCGCTCGTCGGCGGTCTGTTGACGCTGCTGGTGATCCTCAGCGGCCACTATGCCGATGGCCTGCAGGGCCGGCCCCCGATCGACTACGCGACCGTGTGGCGGCTCGTCCAGGCCTCCGCCGTCACCCTCACCGTGTCACTGCTCTGGGCGGCGGTCGCTGGCCAGAACCTCAGCCGACTGACGAGGATCGTGCTCTGGCTGGCGGCGGCGGCCGCGGGGACGTTGGCGGTGATCAGCATCTTCGGTGGCGAAGGCTGGCGGATGAGCGAGCCGGGCCTGCGGATCATGTGGCAACTGATTCAGTCGAGCGTGGCGTCGCTCATTCTGCTCGCGGGCATGGTGATGGTGTTTGGCAGCCGCGGCGGCAACGTGCTGATCCACCTCGGGGTTGGGCTGCTCATGCTGGGGCAGTTTGCCTTCGGCGACCGCCAGATCGAGGAACGCATGGCACTCGTCGAGGGACAGTCGAGCAACATGGCCCTGCGCACCGATGAAACCGAACTGGCCGTGATCCAGCCCGACGACGATGCGAACGACCGCGTGACGGTGATCTCAGGACGGTTGATGCGGGCCCGGTCCGGCGGCAAGCCGATCGTCGCCGACGACCTACCGTTCGACGTGCGGGTGCTCGCCTACTTTCCGAATTCGAGCGTCGTCCGCGTGGGGCCGGTCGCGCCGAATCAGGCGACGACGGGAATCGGCAAGAGCTGGCTGGCGATGGACAAGGCTCCGGAAGGGGGCACGAGTTCCCGCCCGAACATCGCATCGGCCTACGTGCAGATCCACAACCGCGCGACCGGTGCCGACCTCGGCACGTTCCTGATCAGCCAGTTCCTGAACGATCAGGCGCAGCTCTTCATGGGGGCCGGCGGGGATGAACTCGACACGATCGACGTGGATGGCACGCCGTACCGGCTGCAACTGCGGTATCGTCGGCAATACAAGCCCTACAGCGTCACGCTCACCGACGTACGGCGGATCAACTACGGCGCCAGCGAAACGCCCCGCGATTTCTCCTCCTATGTCACCTTCACCGACACAGCCACGAAGGCCCAGCAGGACGGCCGCATCTGGATGAACAATCCGGTGCGGTACCGGGGTGAGACCTTCTACCAGAGCCAGTATTCACAGGTCGATCTTCCCAACGGCCAGCGTGGCGAGATGACCGGTCTGCAGGTTGTCGAGAATGCCGGCTGGCTGATCCCCTACGTCGCCTGCGTACTCGCCCTGTGGGGCATGCTCGCCCACTTTGGCGGCACGTTTCTGCGGTTTGCCGACCGCTACGACCGTGGCCTGACCGGGGCTCGCTCAGCGGACGACGGCAAGCCGACGGAGAGCCGCAATCAGCGGCGGGCGACCCTCCGTGCCGGGGAACGGACAGCGGCGACCGGCGTTGCGGTCGGCCGCCCGGCGACGACGGCCGCGGATCTGATCATGCCGCTCGTCTCGCTGGCGGTCGTGGGATTGTTCTGCCTGGTGGCCACCTACGATCGATCGGCGAGCAAGGGGGGCCATGACTGGCGTTCCGCCGCGGCACTGCCCATGCTGCACGAGGGCCGCATCAAGCCGCTCGACACCGTGGCGCGAAACACGCTGCAACTCCTCGGCAACCGGACGAGCGTGATCATGCCGAAAGCGGGGGAGGCCCCGCAGGGTGCGGCCGCCGACCTGCCCGCCGACCTGCCCGTCGGCACGGTTTCGGCAACGGAGTGGATGCTCGGAATGATGGCTGGAGCCGACTGGGTGGAGCACGCGCCGGTGTTTCGCATCGACGCGAAGGAGGTCACCGACCTGTTCGATCTGCCCCGTCGCAAGGGCCATCGCTTCAGCCATGCCGAACTGGAGGCCGGCCTGCCAAAGCTTCGCAAGCAGTTGGAATCGATGCGGGACGTGCCGCCCGAGCAGTTCAGCTTCACGCAGAAGAAATTCTCCGAGATCAACCAGAAGCTGATGGCCTATGACCTGCTTCGCTACAGCTACGAAACGCCGCGACTGCCCGATCCAGGGGAGGGAGATGAGGCACGCAAAGAGATGCTCGGCGAAATGGAGCGCGCGATGCAGATGGCGCGTCGGATCGAGGGGAGCCATCCCCCGGCGGCGCTTCCTCCGAAGCCGGCAGCCGGTGCTACGGCGCCCCAGAACGGAGCAGGGGAGTGGCAGGCACTCTATCCTGCATGGACGTCGGCGATCGTCGGAAAATTGCTCTCAAGCCGGCCCGGCCAGCCCGCCTTCGAGGTCAACCCAGGCCTGCTGCCGCTCACCGAGATGCTCGGAGCCGTGACCCGCACACCGGCCGATTTCAACCGGGCGCTCGACGCCTTCAAGACATCCACGGCCTCGTTTCCCGAAGTTCGTGCCGTCGTCGACAAGACAGCCTACGAGTCCTGGCTCAACCGCTTCAATCCCACGGATCTCGCCAAGTGGCTCTACGTGGTGGCCGCGGTCATCTGCTTTGCGAGCTTTCTGGCCGGCAGGCGGCCGCTGAACCGCTTCGTCTTCTGGATGCTCGTGGGCATCCTCCTGCTCCACACGTTCGCCCTCGCCAGCCGCGTCTACCTCACGGGCCGGCCGCCGGTGGTGAATCTCTATTCCTCCGCAGTGTTCATCGGCTGGGCCTGTGTGCTGGCGGGGCTGGGCCTGGAGGGGCTGTTTGCCAACGGCATCGGCAATCTCGTGGCGGCAATCAGCGGAGCCCTGACGCTGATGGTGGCCTATGGTCTCGATACGGGCGACACGATGCACGTGCTGCAGGCCGTGCTCGACACGCAGTTCTGGCTCTCCACGCACGTGATCACCGTTACGCTCGGCTACGGCGCCACCTTCCTCGCCGGAGTGCTCGGCATCTTTTCGATCGTCCATCGAATCGCAGGCCGGTGGACCGCATCCACTCCCGAGCAACGGCTGGCGGCGCGGCAGTACGAAGATCAGCTCTATCGCATGACGTATGGCGTGGTCTGCTTCGCCCTCTTCTTCAGCTTCATCGGCACGGTGCTCGGCGGCCTCTGGGCTGACGACAGCTGGGGCCGCTTCTGGGGTTGGGATCCGAAGGAGAACGGTGCCCTGATGATCGTGCTCTGGAACGCGGCCGCGCTCCACGCACGGTGGGATCGCTGGCTGGGCCCCCGCGGGTTTGCGCTGTTTGCCATCGGGGGCAACATCATCACCGCCTGGAGTTGGTTTGGCACCAACCAGCTCGGCATCGGCCTGCACAGCTATGGTTTCACCAGCGGTGTGCTGATGCTGCTCGCCGGCTTCGTGGCCAGCCAACTGCTGCTCATTGCGGCCGGCTGGCTGCTGACGCGGCCCGATAGCGACGGGGAATCCCTTCGCTCACGCTCCGGGCTTGCATGATGGAATTGTTGATGGAGCAACCGGTG
>JAPLNQ010000055.1 GCA_026401075.1 Planctomycetia bacterium | reverse complement strand
TCCCAGCAGCCGAGATCGGCCCAGCCGGGGTTCTCAAGCAGTGCGGGATCGTCCTTGTGGTGGACGCTCGACTTTTGAACGAATCCGCTGGCCGTGAACGCGAGCACGTTGACGGTGCATTCGCCGCGTTCGTCCGTCACCCAGCCCACGCAGGGGTTCGTGAAGTGGTGGATGTCGGTCGAGAACAGGATGAGATCGCCCGGCTGCGGCCGGGGCATTCGGTACTGGGTCATCAGTTGCGTCCTCCTTGGGGGCCGAGATTTACGAAGGAACCTTCGCCGAGCGACTTGCGGCGTTTTTCCGCCCACTTCACCCACCACGGCTCCAGTTCGTAGGTTGCGACCGGCGGCTGGTGATAGGCGGGGCGGTAGGCGCAGAGGTATTCCAAGCACTGGCAGAGATGGACCTCGCCGCGCGTGTTCGGCTTGTCGGTGACGATCGGGACGCCACTGATGTAGTTGACGACCTTGCGATACCGCTTGATCTCCCGCTCGAGGTCGGGAACCGCGCCGCGGAGGATCCGCAGCTGCGGCGTCCCGGCAGGACGGATGTGCAAAGCCGCCCTCGTGCTCTCGCATCGTGCGATCACGTCGTCGCACCCGGCCAAGAACGAACTGCCGGTGATATGCGAGCGGACGCCGCGCTTGACGAGCTGCTCGGTGTACTGCTCAACGGGCAGGCGGCCGGAGCCGATGTCGCGGAGCCGGCCGCCGTGGGCGTCGATCAGAAACGCGTGGAAGTGGTGGGAAAGCGCCTTTTTCGAGAACTGGTCGCCGAACACCAGGGCGTTCGATTGCCGCAGGTAGAGCTGGTCGTAGACGAGCCAGAACTCTTCCGAAGGTGGCACTGCGGCGAAGAGCACGGCGGTAACCGCGTGGCCCGGATCGACCACGGCGTAGCGGCACCAGCTGGCGGGGATGTGTCCGTCGGGCAGCTCCGTGCGGTCGAACCCGTGGATCGACATGTCGAAGGACGGATAGACCAGGACGCTGTCGACGATGAAGTCGCCTTCGGCTCTCATGCGGAGCACGTCGTCGCCGCTGGCCGCCCACCGCTCGATGCTTTTTCGTTTCTCCTCTGAGTCGAGATACGGGTTGTCGAGAAACCGCAGGCGGAAGAGGCGGATCGACGACTTCTCTCCGAGCGCAGCCTCGCTCGCCTCGGCGCGTTCCTTCATGCCCAAGAGCGCGTTGTTCGTGGAGTGCGGCATGGCGCTCCACTGAAACTTGCCGCGGCGGTCGATGATGCGGGCCAGGCTCTCGGGAATCCACCGCTCGTCGTTCAAGTCCTCGTCGCAGTGGATAAGGTTGCAGCTGTAGCCCTGCACGGGCTCGCCTTCGCTCGAGAAGAAGTGAATCTCCCAGCCGTTGGTGAGCGTGATCTTCTGGCAGTAGCCGGCGCTCTTGAGCAGCCATGAGACTTTCTTGACGAGCCGCTGCGGGATCAGCGGCGGGGCGGGGCGGGCTTCGGCGCGACGGTCGGCGTCGACCAGTGGATCGAACGCCCGCCACTCGCCCGTGGCGGCGTCCTTGATGATCTTGAACGCCCCCGGCTTCATCAGCATTGGAAAGCACACGAGTCCTAGGTGCTTCCAGTCTTTGCCGATGATGACGAGCACGCCGTCTTTCTTCGGGTACTTGTCGAAGGGATCCTGGCCCGTCACCGCCCGCGCGTCCTCGACGAACGTGCAGAGCGACTTTCCCGACCGGTTGCCGCCGATGACGAGCACTTCACTCGCCCGGCACTTGTGGATCTCCTCCTGGTTGGGATTCGGCCGGTAGAGCTTGAGCGCCTCCACCTTCCGCTCCCGTAGCTCGTTCTGCAGGTTCTTGAGTTCCTGCCTCTCGAACTGGCTCAGGTGCGGGATGTGCGGGATCTTGGGCGGCGAGAGCCGCGGGTGCCCGTTTCGTCTTTTTGCCACCCTCCACCTCCCCCTGCACGATCTTCACGGCCTGCTTGAAGCGAACCTGCAACTCCTGCTCAAGCTCGTCCTCCGACCAGAGTGAGAGCGGTCGCTTAACCCCGCCTTGATCGACGTTCTTCGACACGAGCCGAACGATGGTCTCGAGCAGTCTCGTGCGGGTCGTGCTCCCGGGCCGCGAGTCGTAGTACTGCTTGACGAGCATGGCCGCGAAGCCGCTCGTTCCGCCGAAGTATTCGACGACGCGTTCGAGGACTTCTGCGCTGTGGGGGATGTTGGATCCGCCGGCTTTGACTTGGGAAAGCCAAAGCGCAAGGCCGTCAGCTTCAACCTTCCCCAGAGCCTCCTTGCGGCGGGCTTTGGCCCGCCGTCGCTCTTCGCTCTTTCGGGCCTTTCCACAGCTGCGGCAGATGGGAACCAGCGTCCCGTCGCGAACCCGGAAATGCTCGCTCGTAGGCGGGTAAGAAACGCCGCAGCGCTTGCATAGGCGGCGCTCACCCACTTCCACAGGGCCACCGCCTGCCGTACCGACCGGCAGGTCGCCAGGAGGTTGTGCAGCGGTCGTTTCATCAGATGGCGTTGTCGAACACGTTGACACGGCAGGTGGTGGCGGTCCGCAGAGGCCCGCCGAAGAACACCTGGCCCGCCGTGATGGCGGCCGTGGTGGCGGCGGAGAGGGTGATGGTGGTGCCCGAGACGCTCGCGACGTAGGCGCCTGTGGCGATGCCCGTTCCAGAGACAGGCATGTCGGCCACGATGCCCGTGGCGTCGGTAACCGTCAGCGAGGTCGAGGCGCTCGAAGCGGTGCCGGTCCTGAGAAGAACCACGTCGATCGACTGGGCCACCATGTTTGCGGTGGTGGCCTTCGTGACCGAAAGTCCGGAGGAGACTTCGACGCCCAGGCCGCCTGGGATGACGATCGTGTTGCCCTTTTGCGTCGTCGCCGGCCCCTTGACGACCAGCCACACGATGTCGTTGGGCCGAACCTCGATGTTCAAATACTCGTCAAGGACGCCCACGACGCGGCCGTCGGTGATGTCGGTGGCGGCTGCGGCGGTGCTAAACGTGGTCAGCGGACCGCGGCGGTCGAGCACGTACCACTTGCCCTTGTCGGCGCCTGTGCCGCCGATATTCAGCTTGGTGATGCCGTCGACCGGGGTGTAGCGGGCGGCGATGCAGAAGACGAGCCGGTTTGAGTTGCGGATCGCCGCCGGCCCGGTGCCCGGCACGAGGTCGGGAAACACCTTGACCGTTCCCAC
>JAPLNQ010000109.1 GCA_026401075.1 Planctomycetia bacterium | reverse complement strand
TGCCGGCCTTGGCCGCGGCAGGTGTCTTTGCCGACGCCATCGGCACGCTGGCGATGTGGGCTGCCAGCTTTGGCATGGGGCATGGGCGGACGGTGGCGGTGATGGACGCCATCGGTGCGGGAGGTGCGGCGGCTGCTGCCGCACCGTGGGGCGCCCGAGCGATCGGCTTCTGGATGCGGGGGCTCGAGACGCTCCTGTCGTCCTTTGGGTGGGGCTACTTCTGGGCAATCGCCACGGCGGCCTATCTGCTCCTGCGTCAGGATGTCGACGGCACCGAGATCGACGAAGTGGTGCTCGAGGAGCCCGTTGGCGGGGCCTGACTCAGCCGCACCACTGCTTGACGATCGCAGGAAAACCGCCGAGAAGTTCGCCGCGGCTCACTGAGGCATCGGCGCCCGCGGCCTTCGCCTGGTCGAGTCGGTCCTTGGCCACGTGCGGCCCGAAGGCCACGAGTCGGGCTGTCCTGCCCGTCTGTGCCCGCTGCGGCTCGATGAGCGCCAGACACCGCGTGACCAGGACCGCCGGGTCGCCGCTCACCGCCTGGAGATCGAGCAGCACGAGGTCGTAGGGGCCTCCGGGCAGCGGGCCGTCGAGATGACGAAGCGTCTCCAGGCGTCCGCCGGCTTCCCGGGCGAGACCGGCGATCCGGCTTGTCGAAAGCAGGTCTGGGGAGATGAGCAGGATCTGCGGTCCGTCGCCGCCAGAATCCCCAGGCGTCGTCGCACTCATGATCGATATCGTCATACCGCCTCCGGACCGCGCACGTCGCGGTAGATCTGCACGGCATCGTGGATCGGCAGCACGAACAGCCCGGCTGACGCGGTCGTGAGTGCGTCAGCCACACCATCTGCTGCCGGCTCCGCACCGAGCAGCATCGCCTTCCGGATCGTGTCGACGGTCCGGTCGAGGAAATCGTCGTTCACTGCAATCTCCATCACCGACTCCTGCGCGAACCGCGATCCGTCGCCGGCCCCATGATAGCCCTGCGCGTCGCAGATCGTCAGCCGCGTGACGTGGACGGCGGCCAGGGCCTGCCGCACTGACTCAAGCTGTGCCGGCCGCAGTACCGCGACGACCATATGCATGGCGGGGGCTCCGAGAAAGATCAGGGGCTGGTCAACTCGAGGCTCGCGTCGAGCACCTTGCGGATCCGTGCCTGCAACTCGCCAAGGTGCGCCCGGGAATAGTCGTCGAGTTTGACGTCGTTCTTCGCCAGGAGTGCCCCGATGCGGCCCTCCAGCGACCGCAGCTGCGCCGCGGCGATCGCCTGGGCGTCGGGCGTGACGCCGCTGGGGGCGATGGCCAGCGACGAGAGGCGGGAGACATACTGCCTCTGCAGACCGCGTCGCAGGCTGCCGACTGCCGGCTTGCGGACGGTGTAGTCGCCCGGAGCGGTCGCATCGACCTCGGCCATGATCGACTTCGTCAGCCGGTCGAGCAACTCGGCCGTGGTGAACGCGTCTTGGTCGGCTGGCACCTTGAGCTCACTGTCGCGGATGCGGTCGAGCGTGAGTGGGTTGAGCAGCCGGCCGAGCACCCGGCTCTGCCACATCAGGATCGCGTCGTGAACGGGATAGTCCTCGCGGTCGGGAGGATTGCTGCCCCAATGCGTCCAGTTCGTGGCGACGAGCTGGTTGTAGAGTTCCGGAGGAAACGTGAATGGCTGGGCGCTGAACATCTGCTGCTCGATGAGAGCCAGCGCATCCCGCTGCTTCTGCGGCTCGACCACGCGAAACGGCGATGGGGCGTTGGCATCCCCCTTGTGGCTGCGCGACGTGTGCAGGCCACCGACCAGCCGCGAGGCCGTATGCATGGCCTGGCCATGGGCCGCCAGCAGCACGCCGAACGCCTGCCGCACCCGCTCGTAGCCCCTCGCCCTGCCGTCCTTCTCCTTGGCGGTCATCCGGTCGGCGATGAGCGGCATCACCTGCGCCACCAGTTCGGCGCGGCTCTTCGCAAACTCCAGCGGATCGCTCCCCAGATCAAACCGGTTCGACAGTGGGTCGGGATCGCCGAACTCCGTCTCTTCGTCGGTGGCGTAGGCGAGCGCGGGCTCGCCGCTACGGCCGGCAATCTTGTCGAGTTCCGGCAGTTCAGCTTCGGGGTTGCCGGCCGATATCGGCCTGTATCCATACTCGATCGCCCACATGTCGTAGGGGCCGAGTTTCGCCGTGTAGTAGTCGCCCTGAGTCTTCCCCTTCGGCACAATGTTCACCGGGATATAGTCCATCACACTCGTACTCGCGCCGCCCGTGGCGGTCTTCGTCACGTCGTTGATATCGGCGAGCGAGCGGAACGCGCTTCCCTTGAAGTTGTGCCGCAGCCCGAGCGTGTGCCCCACTTCGTGCATCGCGACGAGCTTGAGTCCCTGCAGGACGAGCTTCTCCTTGTTGGCATCGGAAAGTCCCCCTTCGGCACCGGCGGCAAGTGCCGTCGCCGCCAGCGCAGTCTCACGGGCGTGGCCGTCGAAGAGCGAGCAGCCGTCGCAGCTGTGCTGCCGTCCATGACCGTGGGGCGTGCCACCGGTGAGCAGTGCCACACTCTGCGGCGTGAAGGTCTCGTATTCGGTCCGCCAGAACCGCAGAAAGTCGCCGTCGAAGATGATGTCGGCGTCGAGTATCTGGCCCGTCCTCGGGTTCACCCGCGACGGCCCCATGGCAAAGCTCGCACCAGCGGTGATCCAGCGAAACGTGTTGTAGTTGACGTCCTCGGGATCCCAGTCGGTCACGTCGGGCTGCTGGCGCACCTCGATGGCCGTGGCGAAGCCGGCCTTCTCGAAGGCATCGTTCCACACCTCGATGCCCTCTCGGATCGCCTGCCGATACGTGAACGGCACGGTCTTCTCGATCCAGAACACGACCGGCTTCTTGGGAGGCGACACCGCCGCCGCCGAATCGGCTTTTTCGAGGTTCCAGCGGTTGATGTATCGCACGAACCGGTCCTCGTCGACCTTCTGCGAAAAGTCCTTCAGTGCCGTCACGAAGTAGCCGACGCGATCGTCGGCGAGCCGCGGCCGGTAGCTGTTCTGCGGCAGCAGGCTGAGCGAGTAGTGCACCGTGATCGTGGCGCCGCGGGAATCGGGCACCGTGTCGATGTCCCGCGAACCGCTCGAGCCATAGGTGGCGGCCACCTCGAGTTCGACGTTGTCGGGAAAGCCCTTGACCCGCGCCCACGTGGAGCGATCCCTCGCGAAGGAAAACCCGGGCAGTTCCCTGGAGATCTGCGGGAGATCGCTGAGGAAGATCGGCGCCAGGTCGATGACGTGGCCACCGGAGGGGCCGGTCGTCGCGATGGGCAGGCTGAACAGCACGCTGTCGGTGTAGGCGAGATCGACAGCCTTTTCCTCTGGGCTTCCCTTGTCGGCGAAGAATCGCACGTTCTTGCGGACCACCTGGATGTTGTCGTCGACCTTGCGGAACTGCCAGACCCAGTCGTCTCCGAAGCCGAGGCTCATGCCACCGAGCAGGAAGCGGTCGCCGATGCCGCGGGCGATCGATATCAGCACGAAGAATTCCTTGCCGAGCAGGGAGTCGGTGAGTTCGGCGTAGACCTTGTCATCCTTCCGCCAGAGGGGAATCAGGCCGCTGACCTTGGTGGCGTCCTTCAGCAGCACGGCGAAAGGCGGCTTGCTGCTCTTGCCTTCGGCGGGCTTCGCCTCGGCGGCGTCCTTCGCGGGTGCGGGAGTTGCCGGGGCGGGCGGAGCTGGCGTGTCGGCCTTCGGCTGCTGTTCCGCGGGCTTCGCAGGAGCGTCTTCGGCCCGTAGCGTTGCAGGGATCGCCGAAGCGAATGCCATGAATACCACGAATACCACGGTCGCAGTCGTCACCGTCAGTCGGCTGGTTCGCATCGCGAAAGTCGCTCCATTTCGATCCGGTTCAGGGCCCCGGGCAGTGGTTGCCTGGAGTCTTCAAGCCTAGCATCGCCGTCGGTCGGCGACCAATTTCAGGTTCGCCGGGCCGTTTCACTCGCGATTCGGGTGGCGTGACGGTTCGGGGCTGCCCATGCCCCGTCGCCGGACGTTCGCTACGGCCATCCATGGCCTTCGCTCACTCGATGCTGACTGCGCTTCGCCATCCTGGCTACGACGACCAATCCGCTGAGACGGATCGGTGCCCGAGCAACGCCGGCTCACCACGGATGATGTTACGTTCCATACAAGCCCTAAGCGTCAGCGACGGGATTCTTCGGACTGCTCGTTGGTCACTGCACAACCATGTACCCCCACACACAACTCACCACCCTCTGCCGCCGCTGGTGCGACACCGCGCCGATAAGCGTTTCGCCACTGGGCACGCGGGGCTTCAGCGGATCGCAGGTGTTCGTCGTGGAGTTTCCCGACAGGCCTGGACGGTTCGTGCTCAAGAGTTTTCACGCCGCCGCGTCGCGTGAGCATGCTACGTTCGTTCACGATCTGGTGCGGCATGTCCGCAGCGAAGGGAGCACGCAGGTGCCCGAGGTGATCCCTACGCTCGACAGCGACGCGATTGCCACCGATGCCGAGGGCAGGCTCTGGGAGCTGTCTCGCTTCATGCCTGGCGTGGCGGTTCCCTGCCCAACGCCGGCGCAGGCGGCCACTGCGGCGACGAGCCTGGCGCGGCTTCACCTCGCGGCCGCCAGCCTGCCGGACCATCCGCCCCGCCTGTATGCCTCACCCGGAGTCGAACATCGGATCGAACGGTCTCGCCAGTTGCTCGCGCAGCCGTGGACGGCCCGCCGCGATGCGTGGTCGCGTGCCGCCAGCCCCCGCATGCCGGCTGAGGTATCCGCGGCCCTCGCTGCCCGCGTGGCAGCGGCGATCGAAATCTTCACCGCCTCCGACGGCAACGCCTTCCTCGCTCGCGTCGCCACCCTGCAGCCCAATAGCTGCGTGCTCCAACCAGTCTTGCGAGACGTCTGGTACGACCATGTGTTGTTTGCGGAGAGAACCTCCGACTCCGTGACGGCCATCATCGATCTCCATGCCGCCGGGATCGACACACCCGCCACCGACCTGGCCCGCCCGGTGGGTAGTTGGGCCGCTCCCCCCGAAGGCGAGCGGCTGTCGCTCGTCGAACGGTGGCCGGAGGCCTTTGCAGCCTATTGTTCGGTGCGGCCGTTATCGGCTGTCGAAGCCATGCTCGTCCCCTTCCTGCACGCCACCGGAATGCTGTTTGGACTCGACAACTGGTTTCGCTGGACACTGGAGGAACACCGCGAGTTTCCCGACAGGCAGAAGATGCTCGATCGCATCGACAGTCTGCTGACGGAACTGCCAGTCGCAATCGCCGCAGCCTGGTCTCGGGCCGGGAATGTCGATTGACCGTCAGAAATTGCAGCGGGTAAACTGAAAGGACGACAATCTCAGGGGGTTGTCTCTGTTCGTCACACTGCGTCGCCGGGCCACCCGGCGCCAGACTGAAAGCATGCGTAGTATTTTCCGACTGCCCAAGATCTGCCGTGCGATCGTGTTGCTGCTGGCGTTGCCGGTGGCAGCGGCGGCTGGGTTGCGGGCATCGGCCGCCGATACTGTCCCGTTTGACCCGCTGGGCTCAATTTCGGCTGCCCTTGGCAGTCCGGCCCAGGTGACGGCCGCGATCGAGCCGGGGGCTGAGCAGGGCATCCTCGTGGTCACGGCCACGCTCGAGGAGGGGTGGCATCTCTACTCGCTCGAGCAAAAGCCCGGTGGCCCGCAGCCCACCAAAATCACCGTCGCCGCCGATTCGCCGCTGAAACTCGCAGGCCCCTTCAGGCCCGATGTGCCTCCCCACAGACGCACGATCAAGGACGTGCCGGGGTGGAACGGCCTCGTGGTGGAGGAGCACGCCGGCACGGTGACCTGGCGGGCGCCGCTCATGGCGAATCCCGAGGGCGAGGCTGCGGTCGTCCGCGGCAGCATGAGCCTGCAACTCTGCCGCGACAACGCCTGCACGCCGCCGGAGACGATTTCCTTCACGGCGGTCGCGTCGGGAGCGGCACCCACGGCTCCGGTGACATCGGCCGTCGGCCCGGCTCCTGCAAGCCCAGACGTCGGCCCGGCTCCTGCAAGCCCAGACGTCGGCCCGGCTCCTGCAAGCATGGATCGGCCGGAAGGTGGGGCTTCGGTGACCGCCGCGGCGGTGGCTGTCGCGGCTCCAGCGGCGGGCAATGCCGGGGTCGCACCGGGCAGCGTGCCACTCGCGCTGCCGGCAGCGCTGTTGATGGGCCTCGTGGGAGGATTGATCCTCAACCTGATGCCCTGCGTGCTGCCCGTGCTCGGCCTCAAGCTCATGTCGTTTGCCCAGCAGTCAGGGCAAGCCAGGCAGGAGATTTTCCGGCTCAATCTCTGGTATTGCGCCGGCCTCTACGCCGTGTTCTTCATGCTGGCGACGGCCAGCGTGGCGGCGAACATCGGCCTGGCGGGCTCGAATCTTGCCTGGGGTGAGCAGTTCACCTCGTCGCGGTTCAACATCGCCATGGCGGCGATCGTGTTTGCCTTCGCGCTTTCCTTCCTCGGCGTCTGGGAGCTCCCGATTCCGGGATTCATCGGTGCCAAGGCCGGCGCGATGCAGTCGCAGGAGGGCCCGCTCGCCGCATTCCTCAAGTTGGCCCTGTCTTCGGCTTCACGCTCACGCAGCCGACCGGCGTGACCTATGCCGTGTTCGCCGCGATCGCCACTGGCATGGCCCTGCCCTACCTGCTCGTGGGCGCGTTCCCAGGCCTCGTGAAATTCCTGCCGAAGCCAGGCGCCTGGATGGAGACGCTCAAAGAGGTGCTCGGCTTCGTGATGCTGGGCACGGTCGTCTTCCTGTTCACGTTCCTCAACCACGACTGGTTCGTGCCGACCTTCGCGCTGCTGATCGGCATCTGGGCCGCGTGTTGGTGGATCGGCCGGGCGCAGGCATCCCGCGCGGGCGACGTCGGCTTTGCTCGCTGGCTACAGGCCGGCGGCATCGTGGCCACGGTGGGCAGTCTCGCCTTCATGTTCCTGGGGCCCGTCACGTCGGTGATCCCGTGGGAGCCCTTCTCGCGCGAGCGGCTCACTGACCTGCGGCAGAAGGGAGCCACGGTGCTGGTCGACTTCTCGGCCGACTGGTGCATGACCTGCAAATACAACCTCGCCACCGCGATCGAGACATCGAAGGTGAAGAACGAGATCGAGCGGAACCGCGTCGTGCCGCTGCTGGCTGACTGGACCGACGGTTCGCCCGAGATCAAGCTGATGCTCGAGAGCCTGCAGAGCAAGTCGATCCCGGTGTTGGCCATCTTTCCGCCTGCCCGTTCCGGCGACCAGCCGCCGGAGCCGATCGTGCTCCGTGACCTGATCACCGAAACGCAGGTGCTCACCGCCATCCGTGAGGCCGGGCCATCACGGGCCGCGCCGGCCGAGATTCGGTCCGCCTCGAAGCCGCTTCCCGCTGCTGGGCATTGATGACGGCTGGCCCGCGGGCGGTTTTCAGACTCGGAGTCCCCCGGTCGCTATCCGGGACTCCCGGCAGGGATCATTGAATCGCAGTTTGCTGCCCGCGAAAAACATCGCTTTCCGAAAGACACTTCCCTCAATCCGACCCTATTTCAACGCAGGCCGTCGCAGTTGGCGGACAACCGCTGAAAAGAGAGACCGGGCTGGTTGACGAGAAGGTCGATTCGTTTTGACGTCCCCCCCAGATTCTCTCTCTGGAAGTGGTGCTGTTGAAGGAGGGCAGATCCGTTGAAGATTGTGACCCCTGGTAGGGAGCGACAGGAGGGCATCTAGCCCCGCTGATCAATTGCGAAGGCGAGACTCAATTGCGTCAGGATCTTGCCGGCAATCGAGGATAGCGAAGACATCGATCACCGAGCCAGTGACTTCGTAAAAAATTGCGAAGGGAAATCGTTTGGACAACGCCCGAAGCAATCCGTGCTGTCGCTCATGTACGCCAGCGTGGACCTTCAGGGCCTCGATGTCACCCGACAGGCACTCGATGAAATAGTCTCCCAAGCCACCTGCTTGCGCATCGTAGAAATCCGCTGCTCGTGCCAGATCTGCTTCCGCCTCCGGCAGGATTCGGACCTTCATGCGGTTCTGGCTCGCAGCCGCTCCTTTGCCTCATCCCAATGAACGAACTTGCTTCGGCCGTCACGTACGGCAGCTATACGCTCTGCAAGCACAGCGCCATGCCACTTGGGCGACGGCACATCCGCCGGCCGTTGCGAAAGCGCCTCCCAGAGCCGTTCCATCAGGGCGAGTTTCTCGCTCGTACTCAGGGCGTCCACAGAGATGTCGATGCTCATGGGGTAGATCCTTTGTCGGTGATGATCGCCGAGAGAAGTAAATATACAGGCGTTCATTCCAGTGGTCAATCAAATGGGCAGCGGGCTTATCCCGGGTAGGGATCCGTACTTCGCAGTGTGCACCGAGCAAAACGCGTTTAAGGGGGGCAGGTCAGTCGGCGAATCGTTCCGACAGATCCATCGCCGGATGCCCGACAAAGAGTTGACGCCGCAGATCGAGCAGGAAATTGTCGAGGCGGTGCAGGCCTATCGGGCTGAGCGACGCTGGTGACGGTCGGGACGATGGTTCCGGCCACCGGTGAAAACAGTCATGATGTCCCTGGCCCGTCCCACCCGCAACGCTGCTTTTTAACCCGATCATGTCTGCACCGCAGTCCTCCGAGTTTTCTTCCGCGGCAGCCGACCGGAATGTGGGCCTGTTCGTGGCCTTTCGCGTTCTC
>JAPLNQ010000248.1 GCA_026401075.1 Planctomycetia bacterium | reverse complement strand
AGCGGCTGGTGGACATCGGCCCCGAGATGGCCGCGCAGGCGATCGCGGGGGCACTGGGCGGTGCCGACAACGCCCGGATCAACCGTGCCGCCGAGGCACTCGGCCGGCTCGGCTCGGCATCGGCCGTCGGGCCGCTGATCGGCGCGCTCGAGACGGAACACATGCTGGTGGCCGGAGGGGGCGCCCCGGAAGGCTCGACGACCGCCACGTTCACACCCTCCGGCGGTGGGCTCTCGATGGGAGGAGGGCCGAAACGGCAGAAGACCCGCGTGCAGAATCAGCGGGTGCTCGAGGCGCTCGTGAAGATCACCGGCGAAAACTTCGACTGGAACACTGTAGCCTGGCGCGCCTGGCAGGCCAATCGCCAGTTGCCCCCCGACTTCGACCCCAGACGCGGGTGACAGACGCGGGTGACAGACGCGGGTGATCGTCACGCGACGCGGTCGGTGGCCAGCGGCGGCGAGGGCCGTCGCCGTTTCGGGAACCATTCCGCGTCGAGCACGAGCGTGGCCACGCGGTTTTCGAGGTTGGGGCGGAAGATCACAAGCAACAGCACCGGCAGAAACCAGGCCATGAACAGGCCGCCGTTGTGCGCCTTCCAGAACTGGCTGCCGAGCAAGACCGCCGCGGTGCAGCTCATCAGCGTGCCGAGGTTCTTGGGGGCCGGCCAGATGGCGAGCGTGGAGATCATCGCGACGAATGCGGCCAGCACGGGCAGTCTGAAGACCGAGTCGTTGAACGGCAGCGCCCAGAATCCTTCCAACGAGACTTCGTTGGGGAAGATCCAGCCGAACATCTGCCGGAGCTGGCCTATGAAAATGGTGGAGTCGGGGGATGTGAACCAGAGGCCGAAGACGAGCGCCAGGAGCGCTGCGCCGATCCCGAGCGTGAACCGACGGATGCCTCGCTGCCAGTAGAAGCCGCACCACAGCGGGAGCAGGAAGACGGGGTAGTAGATCGTGCCGGTTGCGAGGCCGATGAGTGCGCCCGAGATGAACGGCCGGCGGTAGGCCGCGATGGCCCACACGATCAGGGCCCCGGGCAGCGCGTGGTCCACCCGGCCGGTCATGATCGCCGCGTAGGGGAGCAGGAGATAGAGCACGGCCGCGGCGATCCCCAGCCGGATGGCGCCGAAGTGCCGCCAGCCGATGAGCACCATGCCCGCCACAATCGCCAACTGAGACAGAATGGCCATCACGCGGGCCGTGGTCTCGTAGACCACGCGGCTGTTGGCCTCACGGTTCTCGCCCGTATCGGCGGCGTCAGGGTCGGCTGAAAAGAGCCGTTGCGTCGAGATCTGAGGCAAGAGGAACAGGAGCGGATAGCCAGGGCCGAGCCTGGAGAGCTGGTCTGCATCGACCTCAGCGTCGCGGGCATTGAGGCGAGCCGCCGCAGCGGCACCTGCCAGGTCGTCCCGTTGCGGTCGCGAGGTGATCACGTTGGCCAACAGGAAGACGAGCAGCGAGATTCCCAGGAACACGAGTCCACCGACCGTGAGGTTCGGGTCGAGCAGCGGGCGGCGGACCATCAGGGAATCGAAGAGCATCCGCACGAGAAAGATGCCCGATACGGTGAAGATCCAGACATAGCCGAGTTGCTGGGCGGCGGCACTCGCCTTGTATCCGCCATATTCAACCGCAAGCAGGCCCGGTGCGAGGAGAATGAGCCCGACCAGGTCCAGGTTTCGCATGCTCCAGACGCGGTTGAACTTGAAAAAGACCGCGATCGACAGGAGCGACGACAAGTAAAACCACGTCGTAGGGTTGACGCGGTAATAGTGGAAGAGGATGTCGCTCATGCCGGCGGTCCTGCCCGACCTCGGGAACGAGATCCCGGATGCGGAGCATCCGTGGTTGGAGGTCCCGGAGGGGACGGGTCGGGCCAACAGTATAGGGGAAAACCAGGGGCCAGCGGTGCCCGGGGCGATCGGGTTTCCCGTACAAGCCCCCATACAAGCCCCCGGCGTAAGCCGGGGGATGCGTCATTCCACCGCTGCCGACCACTGCCACCGAATCCCTGCCAGCGGGAAAAAGAGAAAGCCCCGGCCATCCTGGCCGGGGCTTTCAATCGTGGCTGCGCCGCTGGGTGAGAGCGGCGGGGGTGTGCAGCCGCGTGTGCTCGCGAGCACAAACTCAGATCAATACTTGTCCTTATCGCCGAGGTGCTCGTTGCCGGCACGGGTCACCAGGGACGAGAAGACACGGATGGTGACGTCTTTCTGGATCAGCTTCGTGCTGCCGTCGCCGAACACCGTGAGGGCGCCGCCCGGGTGGAAGGCGAAGACCTCGGAGCCGCCGTCAGAGCCGTAATAGCCCGATCCGTACGCCGCGGTGAGCATGCTCTCTCCGTTCGTGGCATTGACGACAGCTGTCGGGCTCGACCGGAAGGTCGTGCCGGGCACGTTCGAGCCGTCGATGGAGATGTCGGACGCCGGACGCACCCAGCCGCCACCGTTGACCCGCAGCGTCGGAAACTTGTTGGTCGCATCGTCGGCGCGGCCGGTCTTCCGGTAGAGGAACGGTCGGCCGGCACTCTCTGCGGCGAGGATCGTCTGCGAGAGGCCGTCGGCTACGTCCGCGAACCTCGGCTTGGAGCCATCGCCGTAGTCCTTGGGCAGCAGGCCGTCACCGGTGCTCGGCGTGGTGTTGCCCTTGTCGGCGACCGGTGCCACTGACGCGGCAACGTCGGCCTTGTTGTCATCAGGCGTCGTACCCGCCAGAGCAACGTCAACATAGATCGTTGCCCCGTAGTCGGAAGGTGCGGCAAATCCAGGCGAGGCCGAGACGTTCGAGAAGGCGGTGCCCGCCGCGTCGGTCGTGGCCTTGGCGTAGGTGCTCGGCACGGCATACGGCTGGCTGCTCGACTGCGGGTCGTAGTCGAACCGCTGGTCGGGGTTCGGGGCCGACGGGCATTCATACGAATTGATCCGCGTCGCGGCCAGCACGTAGTTGGGGATGGTGAAGCCCGAAGAAGCCGTGTTCTTCGACCAACTGACGGTCGGATCGTAGCGATCAAAGAGTGCCTCGCGTTCAATGTAGGGCAGGAGACGCACGAAGAATCCGAGCCGCAGGCTGGCGGTGCGGAGACTGTTGGGCAGCGTGCCGCCGGTACCGTCAGCGAAGGTCTGCGTTGCCGTACCGATCTGCTTCATGTTGTTGGAGCAGCTGTTGCGGCGGGCAGACTCGCGGGCAGCCTGCACGGCCGGCAGCAGGAGGCCGACGAGCGTGCCGATGATGGCGATCACGACCAACAATTCAACCAGCGTAAAACCCCGGCGGAGCCGGGCTGGTGTGAGGATTGACATGGGATATCTCCAGGGAAGGGAGTGAAACGAATCGAACGGATCAGGCCTCGATCACCGTGAGCGAGGACTCAGGGACGGAACGAAGGATTCAGGGATGAAGGGGCAGGAAGTCATCTGCGGTTTTTGGGGATGGGCTGCTTGCCATCTCGGACGGAAATCTGCATGCCGGTGAGGTCTTCGCGGATCTCGAACCGCAGGGGGCTCGTCTCCGGTGAGAGGTAGTTCTTCGGGATGGGCTGGCCGGATTCTCCGGGACGGACTGAGACCGCGTAGAGGCCGGAGGGAAGGCCCTCGCCCGTGGCGATCTTGAACGAACCATCTGCTGCCGCGATGACGGTTCGTGTTTCCAATGCGCCAGAGCTTGCAATACTTTGGAAGTTCAAGGTGACGCGGCCGAGCGGCTTGCCGTTGAACGTGGCGGTGCCGGAGACGACGTGTCTGGCCAGCATCGGGAGCGTGTTGACGACGGCAACCGCGAGCATGATGCCGACGCCTGCCAGCACGAGGGCCCGCACGATCCACCGCGGCATGCCAAGCGAATTGACCGTGGCCGAGACGTTCGACGCGAATTCGTCGACCCCACGACCGAGTGCCGAGTCGCCATCCAGATCAACTTCGCCACGGTTGCGACGGCGACGGTCGTCCTTGAAGTCGCGGATGGCGGCATCGGCGGCGAGCGACGAGGCGGAGGATGCCGTGCTGCCACGTCGCTTGGTCGAGAGCCTGCGGGGCTGGCCGGAGGTATAGGAGAGTGCTGCGGAGGACATGTCGAGGGCTCCTTCGTTGAGCCATCGCGGTCCTCCGGTTTGTCCGGTCGGCGTCGCGTCTGTGTGGTGCGGATGGTGCTTGAAGGCGCCCGCGGGGGCTGCTGTCCGTCTCGTCGGATCAGCGATCGAAGACCACTTTTCAGATCGTTCTCGTGAGTCCTCGGTGGGCCCTGCGAAAACGACCTTCTTTTCGATATGTTATTAAATCGATCAAGTTTGTCAAGCAGTTGACTAAAAATTTTTATTAGCCATTTTTTGTCCATATTTCAGAAAAATCAGAGAACGCAGGCTGTCTGGGTAGCGTCTCAATCGATTAATCACTACCAATATGGTGATGATTAATCTGGGCGACAAAAAATTACCGGTCGGACTTGCCAAGCCGGGTCTTCTCGGTCCGCTCGATCTGCACGACGACGCCGTCCTGCACGATCGCCAGGACGGACCCGTAGCGGAGTCCCCGCAGCGCGTCTCCGATCCGAGCCAGGGCGGTATCGGCGTTTGGTGCGTTGGGCTCAGGCGTGGCACTGGTTGCGGGGCCGTGGTGCTGATCGTCAGTGGGCTTGATGCTCATGGATTCCTCGAGGGGGTTCAGATCACGTATTCAGGGTCGGGGAGAAACACGCGAACCTTGCGGGGTGGTGTCGGCAGGCAGGTCGACGTGAAGTTCGCTCTCCGAGCCATCGGGCCGGCATGAGATCCGCGCGATCGGACCGCTGCGGGCGATTCGCAGCACGCTCGCCGGCAGACTGCCAGTACCAGCGGGATCGTTTGTGGCGGGCCCGTTCGAGGCATGTGCGCCCGTGCGAGCGATGTCGAGTTCGTGCGGGCGGAGGTAGACGCGGGCGGGCCGAGCCTGCGCATGCGGATAGTCGGGATAGTCGATCGGGATGCCGTGCCAGAACGCCTGTCCCTTCTCGACGCGGCCGTGGAAGACATTCACATTGCCGAGGAAGTCCATCACGAAGGGCGTGGCAGGATGTTCGAAGACCTCGTCGGGCGTGCCCCGCTGTTCGATCTTTCCGTGGTTCATCACCACCACCTCGTCGGCGAGTTCGAAGGCCTCCTCCTGATCATGCGTCACGAACACGCTGGTCATGCCGATCTCGTCGTGCAGCCGCCGCAGCCATTGCCGCAGTTCCACTCGCACCTTGGCATCGAGCGCGCCGAAGGGCTCGTCGAGCAGGAGGATCTTCGGCCGAATGGCGAGCGCGCGGGCGAGTGCCACTCGTTGTCGCTGTCCACCGGAGAGCTGCGCGGGCTTGCGACCGCCGAGGCCGTCGAGCCGCACGAGGTGCAGCAGTTCGTTGACCTTCGTATCCACTTCGTGCTTGGGTGCCTTGCGAACCCGCAGTCCGAAGGCGATGTTCTCGAAGACGCTCATGTGGCGAAAGAGCGCATAGTGCTGAAACACGAAGCCCACCTCCCGCTGCCGGGCGTGGCGATCGGTGATGTCGGCGCCGTCCTCCTCGATGCGGCCGGAGTCGGGCCATTCGAGCCCCGCGATGATCCGTAGCAGCGTCGTCTTGCCGGAGCCGGATGGTCCCAAGAGCGCCAGGAGCGTACCCTGCGGCACGTCGAGCGAGACATTGTCGAGCGCCTGAAAGGTGCCGAAGGCTTTGGAGATGCCGCGAACGTGGATGCTCATGGGATGGAAGCCTGTGTGGACGTGGGTGGGCCGGCGTCAGGGGGCGTGCCTGAGCCGGCGAGGGTGTCGGGGAGGGAGCGGGCGGCCTCGAGTTCGCGGGCCTCAGCCTCAAGCTGACGTTCGATCACGAACTTGGCCACGAGGGTGACGAGCGCCAGCCCGGCCAGCACGCTTGCCACTGCCATCGAGGCCGGCGTGCGGTATTCCTGGAAGAGCTTTTCGACGCGGAGAGGCATGGTGTCGGTCAAGCCCGCGATGTGGCCGCTGACGACATAGACCGCTCCGAATTCGCCCATCGCGCGGGCGTTGGCGAGCACGACGCCGTGCAGGAGCGCCCAGCGGATGTTGGGGAGCGTGACGCGGGTGAACACCTGCCAGCCGCTCGCGCCCAGGCTGACGGCAGCCAGTTCCTCTTCCGGCCCGATCGCCTCCATGACCGGGATCAGCTCGCGGACGACCAGCGGCAGCGTCACAAACGTGGTGGCCAACACCAGTCCGGGCCAGGAAAAGATCACCTTCCAGCCGAGCGACGCGAGCGTCGGCCCGAGCAGTCCCTGTCTGCCGAAGATCAGCACGAGAGCCAGGCCCGCCACGACTGGCGAGACCGAAAAGGGTACGTCGCAGAGCGTGATCAGGAGCGAACGCCCCGGGAAGCGGAATCGCGATACCAGCCAGGCCGTGGCGATGCCGAAAATGGTGTTGATCGCCACGGCGAGCGGCGCCACGGTCAGCGAGAGCCAGATGGCATGCCGTGTGTCGGGGTCGTGGGCCAGGGCCCGCCACCAGGCGGCCGGCCCCTCGGCAAATGCCTCGGCGAAGACGCTCGCCAGCGGTACGATGATGAGCAGGCCGATGACGCCGACGGCGGCGGCGATGAGCAGCCGCTCCGTGAGCGGGTTGGCGGTGGTGATGGTGGGCTTTGGCATGGTGATCGGGTGGCCCCGTCTCACTGATTCCAGATTACTAGTCAGGTCACTGATTCCAGATTATTGGGCGTTGCGGGCGACCCGCTGCTGCAGGGCGTTGACGACGACGAGCAGGGAGATCGACATCGCCAGCAGCACGACCGCGATGGCGGTCGCCTCTGCATAGGCGAATTCCTCCAGTCGCGACACGATCAACACCGGCGCGATTTCGGTCTTGAACGGCATGTTGCCCGAGATGAAGACGACCGAGCCGTATTCCCCAAGCGCCCGGGCCAGCGCCAGAGCAAACCCCGTCAGCACCGCGGGAAAAATGGCCGGGAAGATCACCTTCAGGAAGGTCTGCACACGGTTGGCGCCGAGCATCCGTGCGGCCTCTTCACTGTCGCGATCAAGGCTTTCGAGCACCGGCTGCACGACGCGGATCGCGAATGGCAGGCTCACGAACACGAGCACGAGCACGATACCCAGCCACGAGTAGGCCCCCTGGATGCCCAGTGGCACGAGGAACCGGCCCAGCCAGCCCCGCTCCACATAGAGCGTCGAGTAGACGAGCCCTGCAACCGCCGTCGGGAGCGCGAGCGGCACATCCACGAGCGAGTCGAGCAGCCGGCGTCCGGGGAAATCGATCCGTACGAGCACCCAGGCGACAAGCAGGCCGCAGACGGAACTGACGGCCGCCGCGACCACCGACGCGCCCAGCGACACCGCATACGCGGCACGGGCGCGGGGCGTCCAGGCCGCCGCCAGAAATTCGGTCGGTCCGAGCGATGCCGCCCGCAGTGCCAGCACCGACAGCGGGATGATGACCATCGCCGTCATCACCAGGGTGGTGATCGCGATGCTGATGCCGAAACCGGGCAGCACTGAACGCCTTCGCATGGCCCGAGTGGTACTGATTTCAGCGCTCATGGTCGTACCTATTTTCCAGCCTGAGGCTGGTAGATGGCGTCGAACACGCCGCCTTCGCCGAAGAACTTCTTCATGGCGTTGTTCCAGTCGCCGGCGACGAACGTGATATCGAAGGTTTCGATCGCGGGCCAGGTTTCACCGGCGGCCGGCGGTGGCGGATTGTCGCCCCAGGGCCGCAAGTGATGTTTGGCGATGATCGCCCGACCCTCGGGGGAGTAGAGGAAACCGAGATAGGCCTCGGCGGCATGCCGCGACGCCTTGCGATCGACGTTTTGGTCGACCACGGCCACGGGCGGATCCACTCGGATGGAGCGTTTCGGGTAGATGATCTCGAGTTCCCCCTTCGATTCATCGACCTCGAGGTGTGCCTCCTGCTCGAATGTCAGGTGCACGTCACCGATGCCTTTCTGGGAGAACGTGGCCGTGGCCGCCCGCGCGCCCGTGTCGAGCACGGGGGTGCGGCGATAGATCGCCGACACAAACTTCTGCGCATCCTCCTGGCTGCCGCCTGCGGCTATTGCCGCGCCCCAGGCCGCGAGGAAGCTGTACTTCCCGTTGCCGGACGTCTTTGGGTTGGGCGTGATGATCGAGATGTCGTCGCGGTCGAGATCCTGCCAGTCGGCGATCTTCTTGGGGTTGCCCTTGCGAACGACGAAGACGACGACCGAGTGGTAGGGAATCGAACCGTTGTCGTAGCGGTGCTGCCAGTCTTCGCGGATCAGTCCCGATTTGGCGATCGCCTCAACGTCGGGCCAGGTGGCCAGCGTGACGATATCCGCGTCGAGGCCGTCGATGACGGCGCGGGACTGGCTGCCCGAAGCGGCGTGCGACTGCTTGATCGAGATGGGGGTGCCGTGCTCCTGCTCGTAGTGTTTGGCGAAGGCGGCGTTGATGTCGCGGTAGAGTTCGCGGGTCGGGTCATACGACACATTGAGCAGTTCGATGGCCTTGGGGCGGTTCGCCGCACCGCCGGGGCCGGGAGAGGAGCCCGAGCAGCCGACGAAAGCGGCCACGAGCAGGCCTGCGAATGCGAGGGCGAGCGAGCGGTGGAAAAGGGGTTTCAGCAGCAAGCGGGAATTCACGGTGGACCTCGATGCCGGGCCTGATTTTTGGAAAGGACACCAAAACTCTAACAGACAGCACAATGATCGTCAACGTGGTAATGTATTCTTTAATGAGTGACGTAAGTCATTGTTAAATATGGACTTGTGTCTGTTGCGTTCGGAGTGGCTTGTGCTGCCCCTCGTGGCGGCAAGTTTTTAACTTGTCCGTTTCCCCGGCACCCATTCCACAAGTTAAAAACTCGTGGCCACGTCTGACTTCAGCGAGGCATCCGCCTAGCGTAGCGGGCAGAATGTCGTGTTTTTCGTGAATTCAGAACGGCCAGATGAGCGGCGCGAGCGCCACCGTGATCGCCATCACCAGAAGGTTGAGCGGCCCGCCAAAGCGGACGTAGTCACTGAATTTGTAGCCACCCGGGCCGTAGATCATGAGGTTTGTCTGATAGCCCATCGGCGTGGCGAAGCCGCAACTGGCCGCCACCGTCACGGCCATCACGAAGGGGAGTGGATTCACGCCCAAATCGGCGGCGGTCTGCCAGGCAATTGGAAACGTCAGCACCGCCGCCGCATTGTTGCTCATCAGTTCCGTAAACAGCATCGTCACGAGGTAGATGGCCGCCAGCACGACATGCGGGTGGTCGCCGGCCGCTGCGATCGTCGACTGGGCGATCCCCTCCGCCAGTCCCGTCTTCTCCATGGCTCGTGCCAGGCCGAAGCTTGCCGCGATCAGAAGCAGCGACTCCCACTCGATTGACTGCCGGGCCTCGTCCGACGAGATGCATTTCATGGCCACCACGACGGCCGCCGCGACGAGTGCGGCCGCCACCATCGGCACGAGTTCGAGCGTGGCCGCCAACACCATGGCCGCCAGCACCGTGCAGGCGATCCAGGCCTGATCATGCCGCGGAGGTGTGAAGTTGCTGACCGCGCTGACAAGGTAGAAATCGCGGTTGCTCCGCTGGTGCTCCGCAAACTCGGGGCTCGCTTCCAGAAGGAGCGTGTCGCCCGGCTCGAGTGTGATGTCGCCAATTTTCATCTGCAGGCGTTCGCCATTGCGGGCCACGGCGATTACCACTGCGTCATAGGTCGACCGAAAGCGGCCCTCGCGGATCGTGCGGCCGATCAGCGGGCAAGTGTTTGAAACCACGGCCTCAATGAGCGTTCGTTCGGAGCGCGGATCGTCGAGCATGAAGACCTGGTCCGTGGCCGGCCGCAGGCCGCGGATCTTCTGCAGTTCCACAACGGAATCGACGACGCCCACGAAGACGAGACGATCACCAGATTCCAACCGCTCGGTGGGAGCCACGGCCGCCATCACATGCCCGCCGCGGTCGATCTCCATGAGAAACAGGCCGTCAAGGCCGCGCAAGCCCGCTTCCTCGATTGAGCGGCCGATGAGGGGACTGCCCATCTCGACGAGCATCTCCAGTGAATACTGTCTGGGGTCATCGCTCGGACTGACCGCCGGTCGGCGATCCTTGAGCAGGTGCCGGCTGGCAAAGATGAGGTAGGGAAAGCCCGCGAGCAACAGCGGCACGCCCAGCCAGGAGATCTCGAACATGCCGAGGGGATGGCCGGTCTTCGCCGCCACCAACCCGCTCACGACCACGTTCGTGCTCGTGCCGATCAGAGTGCAGAGGCCGCCGAGCACAACAGCCGCATTCATCGGCATGAGCAGTTTCGAAACGCTGAGCCGGTGTTTCTTCGCCCAGTCGCGAATGGCCGGCACCATCAGGGCAACCACCGGCGTATTGTTCATGAAGGCGGAGAGGGCGGCGGGGCCGACCATCGTCCGCAACTGAGCCGATGCCAGCGACTGCGGCCGGCCGAGGGCCCGGTCGACGAGCGCCGCCAGCGCGCCTGTCCGTTCCACGGCTGCGGCCACCACGAAGAGTGCCGCCACGGTGATCATGCCCTCGTTGCTCATTCCCTTGAGGGCTTCGTCGGGGGTGAGCACGCCCGCCGCCAGCAGCACCACGACCCCGCCGATCATCGCCATGTCGGGCCCACGTTGGCTGAAGAGCAGGGCGGCCAGCGTGGCGAACACGACGCAGGCCGTCAGAACGGCCTGCCAGTTGTGGAGCAATGTCTCGGGGTTCATGCGGAACGTCGTCCGTGGGGCTGAATCACTCGGTCTGAATATGAAAATGTCGTGAGGGCATGGCCGGGGTGCAAGGGCAAAAGCCGCCGCCTGGACGACCGTGGCAGGGAGTTGCCTTTTTCGGTACCCTTCCGCAGACTTCGGTCACGTCGCACCGGAGCCGTATTTCATGATCGATCAATAACTCGAAGGCCTAGCGAGAACGCAGTCGTTCTGGAACTGGAAAGAGTGCGACCATGACCCACGATGCCCAAATGCCGCCGCGTGACCGCTTCGAGGGCTACTATGCCACGCCTCGGGCCCCGTGGGATATCGGGCGGCCGCAGCGTGCCTTCATCGAGGCGGCCGAAGCAATCCGGGGCAGGGTGATCGACATTGGCTGCGGGACAGGCGACCTCTCGCTCTGGCTGGCGGAACAGGGCCGCACGGTCACCGGGGTCGACTTTCTCGAAAAGCCGCTGGAGGCGGCCCGGCAGAAGGCGGCCGAACGCGGGCTGTCGGTGAACTTCCTGCAGATGGATGCGGTGGCGGTCGGCGAGCTTCCTGAACGATTCGACTCGGCGACCGACTGCGGATTGTTTCATACGTTCGACGATGCCGGCCGATCTGCCTACGTCGGGGCGCTCGCTCGTCTGCTGGAGCCCGGCTCGCGTGTCTTCCTGCTCTGCTTTGCCGATGCCGAACCGGGCACGCATGGCCCACGCCGCGTGAGCGAACGCGAACTACGGGCGGCGTTTGCCACAGGCTGGCAGGTTGAGACGATCGAACCAGCCCGCTTCGAAGTCGTGCCGGAGATTCCCGGGGCGGAATTCGGTCCCGGTGGTGCCCAGGCCTGGTTTACCGTCGTGCGACGGGTCTGAATCGGGCCTGAATCGTTGCTTGCAAAGCTGCAAGACGATCTTTTCACTACGGGCTGCGTGGCCCAGCCGCCGAGGAGGACCGTAGAATAGGCATAGGCGGCTCACCAAATAGCCAAGACTCAAGTCAAACCCAGACTCGTAAGCGAGGAGAGAAGATCATGAACCGTGCAACAAAATGGATGATGACGCTGGCCGTGCTGGCCGGTGGTCTGATGACGCAACAGGTGATGGCCCAGCAGGTCGTGCAGCCGGCAGCGCCCGCCCAAGTGCGGACAGTGCAGCCGACTCGCTCATACCGCAGCTACTCCGTGAATCCGGCCCGTGGCGACGTGCGTCGGAACGGACCGCACAGCGGCGAGGCCACCTGGCGGCATGCGGGTGCCAAGTCCGCCGGGCATTACTCCGGCGGTCGCTGAGCAGGAAGATTTCAACGCGGAATGTTGAGGGGCCCGGTGCGACGAATCGCACCGGGCCCTCGGTGTTTCTGCACGGTTGTTAAGAATGGCGATGGGCAGACGGGCCATGGCCCCGCGTCATCGCCGACGTTGTGACAGACCAAGGGTGTTGATGGGAGCCACCTCCTTCCAGGCGGATGAGACGGAAACCAACGAAGTGATTGCATAGTGACGGTCGAGGGCGGCCTCCATGCCGACCTGAGCCGCATCGTCAAGAAACCGGATAAACGTGGCCGCATCGCGACGGGCGATCAGCCAGCGGACGAGTGCGGCGCTCTGGCCGTAGAAGATTTTCTGCCGTGGGCCGTCGGCGGGGTAATCCTCGAGCGCGAGCAGATCGGCAACTGACCAGGTGAGGCCTCGACGCCGGGCATCCTGGAAATCGGCCTCGTGTCCCCGCTGCTTCTCGGGCGTGTCGAACAGCAGAGCCAGGCCCTCGTCAGCCCACCGCGGTGGCGCGGCATGGATGAAATGGTCGGCGAGCACAACGTGCACCACTTCGTGGTCGATGGCATCGGGCACGATCCCGGGGCCATCTCCCATAACGTCGATCCTGCGGGTGACCACGCGGTCACCAGAGAATTCCAGCGATGTAGCCCCGCGGGCCTCGGCGGGAGAGCCGCCCACAGCCTGCTCGAACGAGTCGGCAGATTCATGCACGTGGATCTCACAGCAAACCAGCCAGGGCTTGGGATGCGTTTCACCGAGAAGCTGGGAGAAGGCCGCACGTCGGATTGTCTCTGCATGCTCGCCGATGAAGTCGGCACGCGACTGGCTCGTACCGACGACGACGATGTTTCCCGTGGCCGTGGGGTGGGCTGTGGTTTCAGTGGCGGATGAGACTGCAGCATCGTCGGCCCGGATCTCGGCAGTGGTCGATGCACACGCAGCCAGACAGGCCAGGAGCATTGCTGCCAGACGAGCCTTTGCGGCCCGTATGTCCCCACGCGACCTGGTCTCGGCCAGAGCGAACACGGGCAGCTTCGGTGGATTGGGAACGCGATGCATCGGCGGTGTGCTCCACGAACGCGGCCAGACTTCAGCAGCCAAACTTCAGGAGCCAAGTCCAGATGTTTGGCATTCGCACGGTTGACTCTCGACTGATTGAGGAGCAATGCACGTTGCGTGCCATTCGCCCGGTCGGCTCATCTGGCGCCAGTGAATAGGTGCGGTTTTCCGAAGAAAAACAGCGAAAAGGAAATTGCCGTCTGCGGTGGTCTTGCATCCGCTGCACAAAAATAGGGCAGGGGATGCCACGGCGGGGAGCACCGGACAGCAGGCAGTGAGGGCCTACAATCTCTCGGCATGCGACTCTTCCCCTGCGATCGATATCCCCTGCCGCTCCCGGATGGCCACCGCTTTCCGATCGACAAATACATGCTCCTGCGACGGCGGCTGGAGCAGCACGCAGCCGCTGGTATGCCGCTCGAATTCATCGAGCCGCACGCCGCCACCGACGACGAACTGCTCCGCGTGCACGCGCAGGGCTATCTCGGCCGTGTCATGGCGGGCGCCCTCTCGCGGGAGGAGGTGCGGCGGATCGGGTTCCCTTGGAGCCGCGAGCTGGTCGAGCGGTCGCTGCGCAGCACGGGCGCGGCCGTCGACGCGGCGGCTGCCGCCCTCGAGGATGGCATCGCCGCCAGTCTCGCCGGCGGCACGCACCACGCCGGCACCGACTGGGGCGAGGGCTTCTGCGTGTTCAACGACACGGCCGTGGCGGCCCGGGAAATGCAGGCCCGGGGGAGCGTTGAGCGGGTGCTGATCCTCGACTGCGACGTCCACCAGGGCAATGGCACGGCGGAGATCTTTGCCGACGACCCGACCGTGTTCACCATGTCGATGCACGGTGCCCGCAACTTTCCATTACGGAAATATCCCAGCTCGCTCGATGTCGGGCTCGAGGATGGCACCGGCGACGACGAGTATCTACGGGCTCTTGCGGCGGCCCTGGCCGAGTCGTTCGACCGGGCCCGCGCCGATATCGTGCTCTACATCGCCGGGGCCGATCCCTATGAAGGAGATCGGCTCGGCCGGCTTGGGCTCACGAAGGCCGGATTACTGGAGCGCGACCGGATGGTCCTCGCGGCCGCCACCGCTGCCGCGACGCCGGTAGCGATCGTCTGCGGCGGCGGCTATTGCCAAGACTTGGAGGCGATCGTCGACATTCACGCCGCGACGATGCTGCTGGCGGCTGACTGGCCCGTGAGGAGGGAATCCCGTCGCTCACGCTGAGGGCTCGTATGACCTACCAATAAAAGCCCCCGGCGTGAGCCTGGGGATTGAGCCTAGGATATGGATGGGCGGGAAGAGATCCCGTCGCTCACGCTCAGGGCTTGTATGAGGAATTTCCTCATCACGTCCGGGCGATGCGGGTGACGGCTGCGTAATCTGCAATGGCCGCATTGCCCGAAGGAGTTTGCTACACTCATGTGGGTCCGGAGTGGTTGGTTGTTTGTCGTGGCGCGGAAGCCGCTTTTTCAGACGATCGAGTCATGAATCTGTCGAAAGTATCGCATCTGCCGCTGGCGGCGTTTTTGGCCGCGCTGATCATGCTGGGCATGCCGGCTCTGGCACGATTGCATCCGAAGCCGGCCGATGATCCGTGGCTGAAACTCCGGCCATCGCTCCATCCCGTTGCCGGCACACTGCTCTTCGATGGCAAGCCTGTCGTGGGAGCGGTTGTGACATTCGTGGCGCAGATGGAGGAAGAAGAAGGCCGGCAATATATGGCTGTCTCCGCCACCGACAAAGATGGTCGTTTCTGGCTGCGGACATTCAGCTCGCAGGGTGACGGCGCCGTGGCTGGCAGGCATTCGATCAAGGTTGAGCGATTGGTGCCGACCGGACGGATGCTCGCCGGCTCAGGCCTGCATTCAGCCTTCGACCTCGGGGCCCTTCCTCCGTGGTTGGATTCGGCGGTCGAATCAGGAACCGAAAGTGCCCGGATGGATTCCGGCAGCATGGATCCGTTCATGTGCTATCCCGCTTTTCCTGGGATGCCGGAGATGATCAACATGATGCCCTCTCGGTTTGCCGATGAACGCACTTCCGGCCTGACTGCAGAGGTGACAGCGGAAGGTCCGAATGAGTTTCTGATCCAACTCTCCTCCGAACCCCCGCCCGCGGCCGACCATGCAGCCGCGGGCGCGAGATTCCTTCATTTTTGAGGATGTGGGCCCTCTTTGCGGCTGTCTCAGCGGGCCGTGACGCGGAGAGATTCGACGGGGACAGGCTCGGTTCGACATTTCTCGCCGGCCGCCCGGCTGCTATGGTCCGCCCCCCTCCGTGGCCCACAGCCCTCCGGAAACAGGCCTGCCATGTGTTGCGTCCGTGATCAGCGTCATCGCTTGAGGAGGATCGTCTGCGCGGCCATCCTCGGGTGGGTGATCATCGTCACGCACAGCACGAGCGTGGCTCTCGCCAGCCAGGTCGGTAGCCTCGGGGCGGCCGACCGGCTCGTCGTCCGTGGCACGACTCAGATCGATGCCGAGCAACTGCGGCAGCCGTTACTTGAAGACACCGATGTCGTGTGGCTGTCGCGCCCCCACGCGTCGCGTGATGTGTTCATGGCGGTGCTTGTCCGCAAGGCGACACTCGCGCTGGAACGTGCAGGGTTTGCCGAGGCTCAGGTGCATGCTGTCGTGGAGTCATCCGACGGAGTCGAGCGGCTCGTGCTCGACGTGGTAGAGGGATCGCGGTTCGAGGCGGGGACGATCGAGGTCACGGGGCTGCCCGACGAAATCAGGTCGCGGCTGGTACGGTTTCTCTCCGAGCGGCAGCCACCGCGGGACGCTGTGCCACGGTCGAGCAACAAGCCCGATGGCACCACCACGACCATCTGGAAGGCCGCCGACGGTCGTCCCGCAACGCTCGAACAGCCGGCCTGGACCTCGGCCGGGCCCGCCACCTGTGATGCCGTCGCGATCCAGCGCATCCATGCCGAAGCAGCGAGGTTCTTTCGAGAGGAGGGATATCTCTCGGTCGCGCCACCGGCGCACGACCGGCGCACGGTGGCAAAACTGGCCCGCGGCGTCGGCGCCGCGACCCGTTCATCATCCACGGATGGTTCGCGGGCACGCCGTGGCCCGGTCGACATCACGCTCAAGTCGGCCGGCAGCACCATCGACCTCGTGGTGGCGATCCACGACCTACCACCGAAGGCAGTGCTGCAACGCATCGAACTGCCGCCGGAGTGTCGGACGACGGAACGCGATCTCATCGCCTATCTGGGCCTGAAACTCGGCGAGCCTGTCAACGACCGTGATCGACTCATCTGGCGCGACCGGCTGCGGCGTTCGGGCCGCTTTCTCAAGTCTGAGATCGAATTCCGCGCCGATCCGACCGATCCTGGTGCGGCCGTGGCCCGGTTCAGCCTCGAGGAATACTCCGCGGCCACGCCGTTGTCGCAGCCGTTGTCGCGTGAAGAGGCGACGATGCTCCGCTTTCACGACTGGCTGGAGGAGGCGATCGGCCGCGGCGACGATCTCGTGCTGGAGGGCATCCGACCGACGGACGATGCCGCCGCCGGCACGACCGAATCGGCGCGGTTGATCCTTTCGCCGGCAGCCGGCCTCCTGCTCACGGCGTTACCCGATGGTGATCAGGCCTGCGGGTTGGCGGTCAGCCACACGGATGTGAGCCTCCTACCGGCTGGCGGTGGTGGGCGGCTCGAGGTTCCGCTGTCGCGACACGCGTGGTGCTCAGTGAACGTCGGGCTGTCGCTTGTGCGAGACAAGCCAGTCGGCAAGGAACCGCCAAAGTTCAGACGCAATCTGTCTTTTGCCGGGTCCATCGGGAACGCCACGGAAGGCAAGCCGGCGGGAGTGGCAGTCGAGATACTGATCGAACCGGTCGCCTGCCTCGCCTTCGTGCACGAAGACAAGGCGGAGGTCTGCTTCGAAGGGGACACGATGGTGATCCAGGCCGGCGGTGCGACGAGTCGATTCGACGTCACATCGGGGCGTCCGCTCGGCCTGGCCGTCGCGGGCTACGAGGTGTCGCTCCAGGCGAAACCAGGGTCGCTCGCTCCGGCGGTGGAGAAACTTCGCGCGGCGGCCGGTCCGAACATGCTCCGCGCCGACGCCCCCGTGGTGTCGGCGGTCGAGTTTCTCCTGTCGGCCGACGTTGCCGCCGCCTGCGGCCGGATCGTGGATGCGGCGGGCCTCCGCGGCGATGATCGGTCAGTCTGGGAAGGCCGGTTTGGACAGGTGATCGATCTCATTCAGCGCTGCCGTGAGGACGGCGGATTCGAAAGGTGCGACCGGATCCTGGCGACCGTGCCTGGCGACGGACACGCCGCAGAGGAGCTGGAGCCGCTCGATATTCCCATGGACGATGAGCCGACCACCGCTGCCGCCGCGCAGAAGGCGCTCACCCGGCATGTGGCGGCGGTCATCTGGCGACTCACGGAGGAGCATTGTGGCCGCGATTCCTGGCCGGCGGCGCTGGCTCGTGCCGGGGCCTGTGCGATGGTGGGCGACCCCGCGATGCTCGATGAGATGGCTGAGTTCATGACATCCGAGGCGCATGGTCCGCTGGCCCATGTGAGCGCCTCGTCGCTGGTCACGGTGCCGCTGGTGGCCGCATCGCTCGCCCGTCGCGGGCAGGAGAGGCTTTCGACGGTTGCCTTCCACACCGACTGTCGTCCACTTCTCGCGGCGGCTGTCCCCTATGGCCTCGATGTCTGCTGCGTGTCACTGGTGCGTTCGCTCGACGATGCGGCGGCCTGTGAGATCGGCCGGGCGGTGTGCGGCAATCCGGAGATCCTCCTGCCGCTGGTGCACGCGCTCAAGGCCCACGAGCAGCACGACGACGCCGTGACCGGCCTGCAGGACGCGCTCGATGCGTGGTGGGACGGAGCGCTGCGGGGTGTCGTGGCCGCGAAACTCGACGCCATCGCCTCGCCACGGACGGCCACCGCACCGGGCGCAAAGAAAGAGCAGCCGCTGAAGTAAGGAGCGACAAAAGGTGACACTCACCTTTTTCTCGTAGGGACAAGTTTTCAACTTGTCCGTGTCCTCGGCTCCCCCGTGGCGGCAAGTTTTCAACTTGTCCGTGTCTTCGGCCCGGATTCCACAAGTTAAAAACTCGTGGCCACGGGTCGAACTCCTTCGGTCTCGTCCTTCATGCTAAGACAGACCCAACCTCTCCCCCTCGTGGCCACGGGTCGGACACAACTGCGACCGCCACCCTTTTTCGCGGCTACGGCAGTGGCACCTGGGCGGGCTGCATCAGGTAGCCGATCAGGTCGCGGATGGCGTCGGGGGACAACTGGTCGAGCATCCCTTCCGGCATCGGCGACTGCTGCGTGACCGTGACCTCGTCGATGTCCTCGGCCGCGATCACGTGGCGGTCGGTGGGCGTGACGAGCGTGAGTGTGCGGTCGTCGCGGGCGGTCACGAGGCCGTTGAGCACCCGTCCGTCGGAGAGCGCGACGATCGACATCCGGTAGTCGCGGTTCACCACGCCGCTGGGGTCGACGATGTTCTCGAGCAGGTAGTCGATGTTCGTGCGGTTGCCGCCGGTGAGGTCGGGGCCGATCGCCTCGCCCGCACCGAAAAGCTTGTGGCACCGGCCGCACGACTGGTCGTAGATCGCCCGGCCCCGGGCCGCGTCGGCCACCGCCAGCACGGCCGGTTGCAGTGATTCCTTGAGCGAGTCGATCCGCTGCCGCTTCTCCGCCGACGTCTCGGCAATGCCGCCCCAGTCGCGCTCGATGCGGGCGTCGAGTGCGGGATCGCCGAGCGAACGGATCTGCCGCAGGTCGTAGGCGGTGATCGCATCGCGGGGAATTTTTCCGTCGGCCACGGCGTCGAGCAGGGCGGTGGCGAACGTCCGTCGCGAGGCGAGGATGCCGATGAGCTTGGGCCTCGCTGGGCTGACAAACCGGCCGTAGGCGGTGACGATCGACTGCGCCACCTCTGCGTCGTCGCTCCGCGAGAGTCCCTCCGCGGCCATCATGTTGAACCGTCGGTCTCCGAGCAGGCCAAGGCAGATGCCGCGGACACTGTCGCCACCCTGCCGCACGATCGTCTCGAGCGACGACAGACGGAGGCCCGCATCAGCCTTGTCGTCGAGCACGAGTCGACGGATCTCATCGATCGCACGGCCATCGCCGAAGACCGCCGAGAGATCACGGACGACCGCGGCCCGCGTGGCGTCGCCCTGGCCCAGTCGCGTGGCGAGGGCATCCCAGCCTGCGGGCTTGGGGGCCCGCCGCCAGCCCGAGAGGCCATCGGCGATCCCCGCGAGCAGGTTCTGCTGCACGTTTTCGTCGTGTGTGCTCGCGATGGCGGTGACAAGCCGCTCCATTCCCTCAGGGTGCCGATCGATCAGGCTCGCGAGCCGTCGGGCGATCAGCCGCTGCGTCTTCGGCCACTTCGAGGCGACGGCCACGTCAGCCGCGCGGCGTGGATCCGCCTCGACCACCGGGATCAGGCCATACCAGACGAGCAGCGGCAGGTTGTGGTCGTCGGCATCTTCGCTGCGGGTCATCAGCGCGGCGGCAAGGTCGGCGCGGCGGTCCACCGGCATGCGCTGGAGTGTCGAGGCGACCGCGAGCCGCACCAGGCCGCTTGGGTCATTCGTTGCGAGCGTGCGGAGGTCGGCGGCGACCGCGTCACAGGCCGCTGCCACGCGGGCGGACACTTCCGGGGAGATGGTCGCCGGTCCGATGACGCCGTCGATCGGCCAGTCGTCGCCGAGCAGGCGAACGCCCCAGGCCCGCAGATGTTCGTCGGAGTGGGAGAGGAGACCGCGAAGGAACGTCTGGTCGCAGCCGCCGCTGGCATGCAGCGTGAGCACGGCGCGACAGGCGACGACCGGATCGGTCGATGCGGCGAGCCGTCGCAACGTTTCGTGGGCCTGTGGCAGATCGCTCGCGGACCCCTGGCTGGCACGGTCGGCAAGGATGATCCGCGCCTGCCGTGGATACCACTCATTATTGTGCGTCGCCAACTCCGCGAGGGCCACGCACGAGAGACCGGCCAGATCACGTGCAGCCAGATCCTGAGGAGGTCGTTTCGTGTCGCTGCCGTGCGCGATTCGGAAGATCCGGCCGCTCGTGCGGTGCACGCCCGTCGCCTCGTGGCACTCGCCGGTATCGCTCCAGTCGATCGCCAGCACCGCGCCATCGGGGCCGTAGGCCAGTTCCATGCCGCGGAAGAACGGATCGCGGGCGAGCAACACGTCGCGGCCGTGGTGGCCAACGTAGCCGCTCCCCTCGCGTTCGAGCAGTTCCTGATTCGCCCGCCGCCCATGAAAATTCCAGGTGAAGAGATGGCCGCGGTATTCTTCGGGCCAGTCGTCGCCCAGATAGATCATCATCCCAGAGTGGGCGTGGCCGCCGCCGAGATCGTTGGCGGCGCCGTCTCGCGATTTCTGCCAGCCGCCGCCGGTGTCGAAATGCCAGTGGTCGGCGTGCATGTCAATGAGTTCATAGGTGTGCGGATTGGGGTCGAGCGTGCCGTGCCGCGGGTAATGCGCCCCGGGGATGATCTGCCAGAGGTGGCCGTTGACCGTGTTGATGAAGAAGCCGTCGCCGAAGGCGTTCCAGTCGTGGCCCCAGGGATTCGTCGTGCCGTGGGAGAGCACCTCGAACCGGCCCGATCGCGGTGAGTATCGCCAGATGCCCCCTTCGAGCCGCACCCGCTGCACCTCCGGGGTGCCAGGCTGGCCGACGCGGCCGGGGCAGGAGCCGCCGCAGCGACCGTAGAGCCAGCCGTCGGGGCCGAACCGCAGCCCGTTGGCAAAGTTGTGGTAGTTCTCCGTCGCCACCTCGAAGCCGTCGAGCACCACTTTCGCAGGGCCATCGGGAACGTCGTCGCCGTTGCGATCGGGCACGAAGAGCAGTCGCGGCGGGCACAAGAGCCAGACGCCGCCGAGTCCGACCTCCACGCTCGTCAGCTGCTCGAGGTCGTCGAGAAACACCTTCCGCTCGTCGGCCGTGCCGTCGCCGTCGCGGTCGGCAAAGACGAGCACGCGGTCGCGGAACCGGGTGTCCATCTTGATCGGCCGTTCGGCGTAGGTGTGGTTCTCCGCGATCCAGAGCCGGCCGCGGGGATCCCAGGCCATGGCGATCGGGTTTTGCACGTCGGGTTCGGCGGCAAACACGCCGACACGAAACCCCGTCGGCACGTCCATCGCTGCGGCGGCCTCCGCGGCTGGCAGCGGCATGGCGGCCGCGTCTTTTTCGCTGTTGAACGGCGCCGGAAAGCCCTCGCCCAGGCACCATGCCTGGGCCAGGAGAATGGCGAGGAGGGACGCCGTGTACGTGAACATGGTTCGAGGAAGGGCAGCCATGCGGTCACTATACAAAAGAAGAAAAAGGTGCCAGCCACCAAATCTGGGTAATCTGACGGAATAGCTTTCGCAGTTTGCCGGTATTTGGTGGCTGGCACCATTTTTTTGGAGGAGCCGTGCATGAAGCGCCCGCAGCAAAGACGTGCAGTGTTCGGTCTGCCCGCCGTCCGCGTCGTGGTCGCCCTCGTGGCGGGGCCTGTCTCCTTGGCCGCCGAGGCCGCGGAGCCGCTGCTGCTCCAGCCGCCGGGCATGGTGTCATACACCTACCGCGAGCCCTTCAAGACCGACATCCCGGGCACCCTTGACGCCATCCACAAACTCGGCGTCTGCGACATCGAGTTCTCAAACCTCTTCGGCGCGACCGCCGCCGTGATCCGGCGGCTGCTCGATGAGCGGGGCATGACCTGCTCGTCGTATGGCGTCGGCTACGAAGCCCTGATCAAGTCGCCCGACACGGTGGCCACCGATGCCAAGACGCTCGGAGCCCGGTTCGTGCGGGTGGCCTGGATTCCCCACCAGGCTCCGTTCACGGCCGACCATGCCCGCGCGGCGGCCGCCGACTTCAATCGCGTCGGTCGGGTGCTCCGCGAGCGGCACAGTCTGACATTCTGCTACCACAACCACGGCTACGAGTTTGCGCCGCACGGCGACGGCACGCTTTTCGACCTGCTCGCGGCCGAGACCGATCCGGCCGACGTGGCGTTTGAAATCGACATTCTCTGGGCACATTTCGGCGGTGCCGATCCGGCCGCGGTCATCGAGCGGTATGGCAGCCGTGTCAAACTCCTGCATCTGAAGGACCTCAGGCGGGGCGTGCCGGGCGACCTGTCAGGGCGGACGTCGCCTGAGAACGACGTCGTGCTTGGCACCGGTCAGATCGACATCCCGGCCGTGCTGAAAGCGGCACGCAAGGCGGGCGTCGCGCATGCCTACATTGAAGACGAGAGCCCGCTCTTTGCTGAACAGGTGCCGCAGTCGATCGCCTACCTGCAGTCGCTGGCGGAGTGAGCGACTGCGAGCCGGCCTTGCGGGTGTTTCCGGCCATCGCTCCTTGCCATCGCAACCCCCGTCCCACGGAGCCCATGGATGAACCCAGCCTCGCCCTCCACCTACATCTACTCCGACGTCGCCACGATGATCGACCACTCCCTCCTCAATCCGACGCTGACGTCGGCCGATCTGGAGGCGGGCTGCCGGCTCGCCCGTGCATACGACGTGGCCAGTGTCTGCATCATGCCGTTTGCACTGAAGCGGTGCGCTGAGCTGCTCGCCGGGTCGACTGTGAAGGCGAGCACGACGATCGGCTTTCCCCACGGCGCCAATACGACGGCCATCAAGCTGGCCGAGACGCTGCAGGCCCTCAAGGATGGCGGTGAGGAACTCGATATGGTGGTCAATATCTCGCAGGTGCTCAGTGGCATCTGGGACTACGTTCGCGCCGACATTCGCGCCGTTACCGAGGCTACGCATGCCGCAGGGCAGAAGGTCAAGGTGATCTTCGAGAACTGCTACCTGAACGACGAGCAGAAGATCCGCCTCTGCGAGATCTGCGGCGACCTCGGGGTCGACTGGGTGAAGACCTCCACCGGCTACGGCACCAGCAGCGCCACCATGGAAGACCTGGCCCTGATGCGGAAGCATGCTCCGGCGAACGTGCAGGTGAAGGCGGCCGGTGGCATCCGCGACCTCGACACGCTGCTCGCGATGCGGGAACTGGGGGTGACCCGCTGTGGAACGAGCCGCACGCCTGAGATCCTCGACGAGGTCAACCGGAGGCTGGGTCGGCCTGCCATCAAGACGGCGCAGGTCGCCTCCGTGGCGGGCTACTGATCATAGGGAGACCCGTGCGTTTCACTGGACGCGACCGTTATCCAAAGACCGCAAGAACACCCGCCCGAACACGTTCGAAAGCAGTGGTGTGCAATCGCCCAGCCTCGGCGCGAAGGAGCGACTCATGGGCCGTGAAGAGTTTTCCGGGACGAGCGTAGCTCGTTACGCGGAGCCCACCTGCCTCGAAATCCTTCTGCGTGAGCGAGATGGCACGCTCGTCGCCGTACGCATTGCTCGTCACTTGGCAGAGAATCCAGTCGCCTCTGCCTGCGCTGGCCAGGATGATCGCCGGTCGAAGCTTCGATTGGGAGAGATCAGAGAACGGGAACGGGACGAGAGTCACCGATCCTCTGCAAGGTATGACCACGCGGCATCCTCCTCGGCACGACTCCAATCCTCAGCCAGCGATTGCTCGCTCAGCAGGGAAGTCTCGTGGATTTGCGGCGCTGGTTGTTCGTCAAGGATGGTCACCAGAGCCCGCTGGGAACGAGGCAACTGCAACGGCTCGGAAAGCCGCACCTGACCGTGCTCGTCAACAACCGCTTCAACTGTTCGGATCATACGGTGGAGTGTATGTGATCACCCGTCCACAAGCAACAAAAACAGCTGTGCAAGGTCTCTAAAAATCTGGCTCTTCGGGGTTTCAGCGAGAAGAGCGGCTGACATCGGTGTCGAGCACGGTGGCGGGATGACGCTGGTCCGATGCTTTACGGCAGCCTCCTGTTGGCGGCTCTGCTGCGGGAGCCGTATGCTGATAGGCTTTGGATTTCTTCTGGTGCGACGGCTGTTCTTCGGCAGTGAAACGTTCTTCGGTAGTGAAACAAGGAGTGTTCCCGTGACGTGCAACTGGGGCCTGCGGACGATGGTGCTGGTGGTGGTGGCTGCGGGCATCGCGGCACCGGGTGAGGCTCACGCAGTGCCGCCGCGGCGGCTGGCCCGCCGTGGCGTGATCGTCGTGCCACCGCCAGGGACGGGCGCCGTTGTCACCCCGGCACCCGGACCTGCGGCGGTCGTGGTGGGGCCTGCGCTGCGTCCTCGGCGACGGATGGTGGTTGTGCCTGGCCCGGTGGCCGTGCCTGCTGCGCCGCGCATGGCAGCGGCACCGAGCGCGGTAGGTCGACAGCCTGCAGCAGCGAGTCCGGCTGCTCCTGCGGTCGCTGCAGCAACAGCAAAGCCGGTCGTCACCGGGCCCGAGCAGATTCCCTCTCCGCGGCCCACGTTGGCGCAGTCTTCTGCCGGTCAGCCGACCGTCGCGGCCGCAACGCCCGCCGCCGCCGAGTCGGTCGCCTTCACACCAGAATGGTACGCCAAGCATCCGCAGGCATGGCGGCCCGCGAAGTCGTCGGCCGATTGGTGGAAGACTGCCGACGTGGCCACGGTCAGCGCGTGGCTCGGGCAGCCGGTCCAGCCAGTCATGGCAGCAGGCACTGTGGCCGACAGCGGCGGCGTCGTGACGACTGCCGGCGGCGTCGATATCGGTGCCGATGGTCTGCAGAGTGTGCTCGTGCTGCCGGCGGGCCATCAGAATGCGGTTGGTCCGGCCGATTCCGACTGGCTGCCGCTCGGCGTGTTTGCCGTCGTGCCGCCGGGCGTTGCGCAGCAGAGCGGTCAGGCACACAACTACCAGCAGTTGGCTATCGACCGACAGGGAACGATCAAGGGTAACTTCTTCGACACGATCTCCGGCACAGTCCAGCCGATCACGGGCACCGTCGATCGCACGGTGCTCAATTCGTCGTGGAAGGCATCGTGGACCGTGGGAGCAAATGGCAGCCGCTTCACTGCTCCGATGCGGGCGTTCGCGGGCCAGCCGCGGACGGTCAGCATGTCGTCCGGCGGCCAGCCGCGGGATCTCGAACTGATGCCGGTGCAGAGGCCGTACTGACCTCATCCAAGCCCGAAGCGCCAGCAAGGGAATTTTTTCTCAGGTCAGTAGCCCGGCATGAAGAAGACGATCCTGCTCGATCAGGCGACCACCCCCGACGGCAGGCCGATGACGCTGCATGAGCACGACGGCGTGTTCATGATCCGAATCGACGGCGTGGAGCTGATGTCCACCCGGCAGCACCACTCCGAGGAGAAGCTCGCCGAACTGGCGTGCGGCCACCTGCAGGCAGGGTCGTCACACGCGCGGGTGCTGATCGGTGGCCTAGGCTTTGGGTTTACACTGCGTGCCGCCTTGGGAACCCTCGGCCCCGACGCCGCGGTCGTCGTCGTTGAACTGATGCCGGACGTGATCAGGTGGAACGAGAAGCCTGAGTGCAGACTCGGTGCCGATGCCATGGCAGATCCACGCGTGGAAGTCATCGCCGGCGACGTGGTCGATCTGCTGAAGAAGAGCCGTGGCCAGTTCGATGCGATCATCCTTGACGTGGACAACGGCGCGAGTGGCCTGACCGTCGCGGCGAACAGCCGGCTCTATTCCACCTCCGGGCTGGCGATGATCAGGTCGGCGCTGCGGCCCAATGGCTGCTTGGCGGTCTGGTCGGCCGATGCCGATCCGGCCTTCGTGGAGCGGATGGGGCAGGGGGGGTTTGCCGTTACGGTGGAACGGGCCCGCACCCACGCCACCGGCGGCAGATGGAACACCCTGTTTATCGGACGGGTCGGAAGGCACCGCTGAAAGATGCCAACGAGGTAGACTGTTGTGCGTTGTGAAGGTGGCTGTCCGAGGCGAACAGTTTGAAACCACTGGGGTTCACCATGAGACAGGAAGCACCACGAGCCGCGGTCTGGTTTGGTCTGGCACTCGTGGCCGGGATGTCGGCTCACGCGACCGTATCGGCTGCGGATGGACCACCTCAGAATGTCGCTGAGGCTGTGGCGATCGCGACCGATCTCGCCCGCGCGGCTGAGCCGCGTGGGCAGACGGCACTCGCTGCCCAGGCCGATCGGATCGCGGCCATACCAGCCGACTGGATCGTGCCCTGCCTGGCGGCGCTAGCGGATGCCACGCCGGCCGGCGGCAACTGGCTCCGCAGCGGCATCGAGCGGGCCGTCGATCGGGCGGGCGACTCGCTGTCGGCCGACGCACTCACGGCGGTGGTGGCCGACCGGAAGCAGTCAGCCCGGGCGAGGACTTTGGCGTTCGGGTGGCTCAAAGATCGCAATCCATCTCGGGCCGATGGCCTGCTCAATGGGATGCTCGATGATCCTGCGCTCGACCTCCGCCGCGAGGCGGTCGAGAAACAGCTCACCGCCGTGGCGACCGCCGACGAGACGGCGCAGAAAGCCACGCATCGCCAGTGTCTTGCCGCTGCTCGCGACATCGACCAGATCGAGCGGATCGCGGCGTGGCTCTCCGAGCATGGCGAGAAGGTGAATGTCGCCCTTGTCTTAGGCTTCGTGCGAAACTGGCGGGTAAGCGAGGCGTTTGATAATGCGAAGGGGGTCGGATTCGCGAAGGCCTATCCGCCGGAGGCCGTGCTGCCCACGCGGCCGGAGACTGTTCAGTGGAAGGCCGTCGCGTCTGCCGACAAGCATGGGGCCATCGACCTCAACGCCGCCATCGAGACGAAGAAGGGCGTGCTTGCCTACGCCGTCGCCGATGTGGTGATGCCCAGCGGCGGGCCGGCCGAGGTGCGGATCGGCAGTCCGTGCGCCGTCGCCGTCTGGGTGAACGGCAAGCCTGCCATGGCCCATGAGATCTACCACGCCTCCGAGGCGATCGATCAGTATGTGGCCCCGGCAGAGTTTCGCGAGGGCACGAACACCGTGATGGTGAAGTGCTGCCAGAACGAACAGACCGAGTCGTGGGCCGGGGACTGGAAGTTTCAGTTGCGGATTTGCGATTCGATCGGCTCGCCGCTGGCAACGCAGCCGGCACAGGAGAAGGTGGCTGAATGATCATGACGACGCGACGACTCTCGATGATGCTGATCGTGATGCTCTGGAGCGTTATGGCCACGGCGGCTGACTGGCCCGAGTTTCTCGGGCCCCGTGGCCGTGGCGCGGCGACGGATCAGGCGATTCGCACGCGCTGGAGTGAGGCCGAAGGGATTGCGTGGAAGGCGGAGTTGCCGGGCAGGGGGGCGTCGAGCCCGATCGTGGTGGGGGATCTCGTGGTCGTGACGGCCTCGAGCGGTGCCAGGCAGGATCAGCTGCATATCCTTGCGATCGACAAGGCGAGTGGCCGCACTGTCTGGCATCGGCGATTCTGGGCCACGGGCCGCACGATCGCGCATCCCACGAGCGCCGTGGCCGCGGGCACGCCCGCCAGCGACGGCAAACGAATCGTCGCGCTCTATTCATCGTGTGATCTGTTCGCCGTCGATCTCGAAGGTCGGCTGCTCTGGCAGCGGAACCTCGCTGTCGAGCATCCGCGGAGCGGCAACGATATTGGGATGGGATCGAGCCCGCGGATCGTCGACGGCACGGCGGTCGTGCAGATCGACTGCCAGGGCGATGCCTTCGCCTTGGGAGTGGATGCCGCCACCGGAGAAGACCGCTGTATCGTGCCGCGGGAGAAGCTCGCCAGTTGGTCGTCGCCCTTGCCGGTGACGACGCCCGAACATGGAGCATGCGTGCTGCTGCAAGGACCGCACGGGCTCGACCTGCACCGCGTGGCTGACGGGAAAACGGTCTGGTCGTGGAAGGGCGACATTTCCGCCATTCCGATGACAACTGAATCGGGATCGATGCTGCACGTGCCGGCGGACGGGATTGCTTCCGTGTCGCCGAAGGAAGCCGATGCCAAGCCGGCATGGAAGTCGACCAAGCTCTCCTGCGGCATCGCCAGCCCGCTGGCCTGGGGCGACTCGATCGCCTGTATCAACCGGGCGGGAGTGCTCTGCATCGGCGACGTGGCCGACGGTCGGCTCCGTGGGCAGGTTCGCCTCGCGGGCTCGTTCTGGGCCAGTCCAATCCTCACGGGCGCGACGATCATTGCTGCCAACAAGGAGGGAAAAACCTTCCTCATCTCGACCGATGGCGAGCCGAAGATCATTGCCGAGAATGAACTGCCCGGCACATTCACGGCGACGCCGGCCGTGGCCGATGGAAGTGTCTATCTGCGGAGCGAGACGGCACTCTGGAAGGTCGCGGCGCCGTAGCTGGCTGTTGAAGCTCGCAAGGAACACCATACCTGTCGGAGGTGCGATGATGGGCGATGCAGCGAGTCCTGACTTGGTTGCCTTGAGCAAGCAACTCGCTTCGACCAATGCCGAGCACCGTGCCGCGGCCGCGGAACAGCTTTCGCAGGCCGGCGAGGATGCCGCGGCAGCAGCGGTGCCGCTCGTGGCGGCCTGCGGCGATGCCGATGACCGCGTTCGAGAGTTTGCCGTGGCGGCGCTCGAGGATCTCGGTCCGCCGTTGGCCGCTGACATCCCGACACTGATCAAGCTCGTCGATAGCCCCGATCCTCTGGTGGCGTATTGGGCGATTACGCTCCTGGGGCGATCTGGGAAGACTGCGGCGGAGGCGGTGGCGGTGCTGGTGGCCTGTGTCGAGTCGTCGGCCGATCTCTCCGTGCGGCAGCGGGCGGCGTGGGCGCTGGGAAAGATCGGTCCTGCGGCCGGTGCGGCCCGGGGAACGCTCAAACGGGCTGCCGGTCAGGGAGATGAACGACTGGCCCGTCTGGCCAACGAGGCCCTTCAGGCGATCGGCGGTTAACTCGCACGAATCAGCCCTGTGGCGACCGATAAGGAAGCCATGGGGAACAGGATCCGTACACGCCTGATCGCGGTCTGTCTGGTCGCAACGGCGATAGCCGTGTCGTCGGGCTACGATCCGTGCGCCATCGAGGCTGCCGAGTCGTCGCCCCGCCTCGTCCGGATCGACATGGCAGCACTGCCGCCGCTGCCTCGGCTCGTGCCGATCACCCAGTTGCCGATTTCCCAAACGCCATCGGTGGCCGCCACGCCTACGCCGCGGCCGCTGTCGGGGCCAGCCTCGCCACCGCTCGTCTCGATCTCGTATGCGCCAGCGCCGGCCGCGATCAAGTCACTCGCCATTCAAGAGGTTCCCGCCCCGATCGCGGCACCGGTCTTCCCGTCCATGCCCGTGGCCATTCCGGCACCGGCATATGTGCCGCCGCCGGTGACTGCCTACACACCTCCGGCCTACACAACTCCGGCCGCGGCTGTCCCGCCCGTCTATCAGTCCGCAGCGTTGCCGCCGCCTTTGCCCGTGTCATTGGCTCCACCATTGCCCGTGTCGTTGCCGCCGCCTTTGCCGGTGTACGCGACTCCGTCGGTGCCTGCGTATGCGCCCCTGCCCGTATACGCGCCTCCGCCGGTGACGGCCTACGCCGCCCCCGTGCCTGCTCCGGCGGCGCTGCCGTTGCCACTGCCCGTGCCGCTTCCGGTGCCGGCCGCGTCCACGGCACTCGCTCCACCTCCGGCGCTGCCGCCGATGCCGACGTTACCGCAGCAGGCCGCGTTGCCACCGCCACTGCCAACGGCTCAAGCGTCAGCCCCCGCCGCGGCGCCTGCTTCCGGGCCGGCCGGCGGCAAGCCCACCGACGCCATCACGATCTGTAGTTTCAACATCCAGGTGTTTGGAGAGTCGAAGATTTCCAAGCCGCAGGTGGTCGACGTGCTGACCAAGGTGGTCCGCAAGTTCGACATCGTCGCGATCCAGGAGGTGCGGGCGAAGTCAGACTCCGTGATCCCGCAGTTCCTCAGCGCGATCAACGCCGACGGCAGTCGCTACCAGTTCGTCATCGGGCCCCGATTGGGCCGCACCGTGAGCAAGGAGCAATACACGTTCATCTACGACTCGACCCGCATCGAGGTCGACCCATCATCGGTGGGCACGTCACCCAACCCGGGCGATCGCCTGCATCGTCCGCCGCTGCATGCCCGGTTCCGCGTGCGGGCCAACCCGCCCGAAAGCGGCTTCAGTTTCTGGCTCGTCGACACCCACACCGATCCCGATGAAGTGTCGGCGGAGGTCAATGCCCTAGCCGACGTGTTCACGGAGATGAAGGCCCTGCGGCCCGACGAAGACGACGTGATTCTGATGGGCGACTTCAACGCCGGCCCGCCGCAGTTCGGCAAGATCAAGCAGATTCCGGGCGTGGGCTGGGCCGTGTCGGGCGTGACCACCAACACACGCCGTTCGAAGACCTACGACAACCTTATTTTCGACACCCGCACCACGACCGAATACACAGGCCGATGGGGCGTGCTCGATCTGCAAAACACCTTTGGGCTATCGCTCGACAAGGCGCTCGAGGTGTCGGACCATAATCCCGTCTGGGCCGCCTTCCGTCCGTTGGAGACGCGGCAGGTGGCGGGGGCGGCCATGCCAGCGGGCCTCACGCGGTAGTGGCCGGCATGAGTGGCCATGGCGTCACGCCATCAGCGTCCGCGTCTGAAGCCGGTCGAGCAATTCCGGCGTCTCGATGAGTAGCGGTGAATGGCCGAGATACCGTTCGGCCATTTCGCGGCGGCCGCGGGCAAGGAGTGTCGCGTAGACGTGCAGTTCGAAGTGCAGCTTCAGTCGACGCTCTGCTGCCGAGTCGCCCATCGCCTTGAAGACCCCCATCAGCGCCTCGGCCGTGGAGAGATGCGTCGGCTCACGCTGATCACGTAGCCAGTAGCGACTCGGCTCCGCGGTCGGTTCTGGCAGGCAGACACAGCGGCCCATGCCCTCGACCGCATGCAGCATCTCGCCGGCCTGTCGCCACGTTCCGTCGAGGAGGAGAATATGCGGGCTGCGCGGATCGGCGGCTGGGGCCGCGGCGGCGGGAAGCGTTTCGCCGTTGGGGTGGAGGATCCAGAACTCGCTTCCGAGAGGGAGCCCTCTGTGCCAATGATAGGTGAGACACCTGCCTTTCCCCTATTAGAGTAGAGGGCCAGGAGGACAAGCGATGGAGAACCAGAGGATGTTGAGTACCCAAGAAGCGGTGGTGGGCGGAACGGAAGGAGGGCCTGGCCCGAC
>JAPLNQ010000045.1:12903-15916 GCA_026401075.1 Planctomycetia bacterium | reverse complement strand
TTCACGCCTGAGATGGTGGAGCGTGCGGGCAGGGAGCGGGTGGCACCCATGCTGATGACCGCGCTGACGGCGGGCATCGCGCTGATCCCCTTGGTATTGGCCGCCGGTGAACCGGGCAAGGAGATCCTCTATCCCGTCGCGACGGTGATCCTCGGCGGGTTGATCAGCTCCACACTTCTCGATTTCTTCGTCCATCCGGCGCTCTTCTGGTGCTTTGGGCGAGCGCAGGCCGAGAAGCAAATGGCGGCAGCGGACCATGACGAATTTGGGGCGGACTGACCGGTGTGTTGTTGAGAACAAAGGAGAATGCGATGCGACTGACAAAACATGTTCACCGGCTGGTTGCGCTGAGACTCGTTGCGCTGGGACTGGTTGCGATGTTGCTGGCCGCGGTGTTCGGGACAGGAAGCGGTTCGGCCGTGGCGGCCCAGCCCAAGGCTCAGAAAAGCGGGCATGCCCATGTGCACCCGACGGAAGGGCCGCACCATGGCGCGCTGATCGAACTCGGCAGGGAGGACTACCACGCGGAGCTGGTGCATGACGACGCCACCAACACGGTGACGATCTACATCCTCGATGGGGCGGCCAAAGATGCCGTTGCGATCGAGGCCAAGCAGCTCACGCTCAACCTGCTGGTGGGCGGCAAGCCGCAGCAGTTTCAGCTGGTGTCCATGCCCCAGTCGTCCGATTCCGAGGGCAGGTGTTCGGCGTTCGGCTGCACGAGTGAGCCGATGTGCAAGGCGATTGATGCGAAAGGCACGACAGGACGGCTCAGCGTGGAGGTGTCGGGCAAGAGATTCGTCGGTAAACTTGGCGCGCACTCCCATGCCCATTGATCTCCGGCCTTTCGGTTCCCCAACGCCCCATCTGGACGACACATGATTTCCTCGAAAGCCTACGCAGCCCTTTCGGCGACCAAGCCGTTGCAGCCGTTTCGCCTCGAACGCCGCGATCCCCGGCCGGATGACATCGTCATCGACATCGCCTATTGCGGCATCTGCCACTCCGACATCCACACCGCGCGGGCCGAATGGGGGCCGACCGCCTACCCGTGCGTGCCGGGACATGAAATCGTCGGCACGGTCGTCGCCACGGGAAAGAAGGTTCGGGGCTTCAAGGTCGGCGACCTGGCGGGCGTCGGCTGCCTGGTCGATTCCTGCGGTACGTGCAAGCCGTGCCGGGCCAGCGAGGAACAGTTCTGCCAGAAACACATTTCATTCACCTACAACAGCACCGAGCTGGATGAAAAGACGCCCACGCAGGGCGGCTACTCCACCCAGATCGTCGTCAGGGAGAAGTACGCCCTGCGGATCAAGAAGGGCGTTCCGCTTGCTCGTGTCGCGCCGCTCTTGTGTGCCGGCATCACCACGTATTCGCCCCTCAAGCGATACAAGATTGGCAAGGGAAGCCGCGTGGGTGTGGTCGGGATCGGCGGTCTCGGTCACATGGCGGTGAAGATCGCGCGGGCGATGGGTGCGCATGTCACGGTCTTCAGCAGGTCGCCCGGCAAGGAGCGCGACGCCAAGAAACTCGGGGCCAGTGCCTTCGTGCTCAGCACGAAGACGGCGAACTTTGAGCCGCTGACGGGCACGCTCGACTTCATCATCGACACGGTGTCGGCCAAGCACGACTTCACGCCGTATCTCAACACGCTCAAGAACGACGCCACGATGGTGCTCGTCGGCGCATCCCCCGATCCGAGCGAGTTGCTGGCTTCCTCGCTGATCATGGGCCGTAAGCGGCTCGCCGGATCGCTGATCGGCGGCGTGGCGGAGACGCAGGAAATGCTCGACTTCTGCTTTCGCAAGAAGATTTACTGCGACATCGAACTGATCCCGGCGGCAAAGATCAACGAGGCGTACGAGCGAACGATCAAGGGTGACGTGAAGTATCGCTTCGTGATCGATGCCGCGACCTACTGAGGCGGATCCGTCCAGAATTGCGTGTAAGCGTGGTTTGCGTCATACATCTCGCGCTGCTTGTCGATGTTGAAACGCCGTCCACCCCGCGGGTCTGCGCCTTGGCCGGCAATGTATCGCCAATTGCCGACGTTTGACGCCGGGTCGTAGTCGATCAAGTGGTGGGCAAAATACGCCTCGCCAACCGTCCACGGCCAATCCAATTCGTGGATGCAGTAGCTTGCAACGATCTGTCGCATGCGATTTCCGAGAAAACCCGTGGCATTGAGTTCTCGGAGTCCGGCGTCGACGAACGGGTGACCGAGGCGTGCCGTTGAAAGCCTCTGCCACGATGTGTCGTGGGGGTCGACGGCGCCTCTGTCGCCCCTCGTATGGCTGGCCAGAAGCGAGAAGAAATCCCGCCACAGGAGTTCGAACCAGAGCCAATAGGTGCCCTCGTTCGCACCGAACTCAGCCTCGTACAGTAAAAGATCGTGTGCGATGCGTCGCGGAGAGATGCATCCCCAGGCGAGCCAAGGGGAGAGCTTGCTCGAGTAATCGCACCCGAGCAGTTCATTGCGTGTCTCTTTGTAGGTGTCGGGCAGTCGCCGGTCGCGATACTGCTTCCAGTGACGAACGGCGGACGACGGCCCGCCCGTCGCGATCATGGTCACATCAGGAACCTCGATGGTCGGGCACACCACGCCGTCGGGAAGAGGCGGCAGCCGATCCGGCGCGGCAATGGGTGCGGTGAAGCGCACTCCGGCGGCTTCGATGCGTTGTCGAAACGGTGTGTAGGTGCGCGGCATCGCCGAAGCGTCGAATGGCAGGTCGCCATCGCTGATCATGCGGATGGGCGACGTGTAGCGGTCGCGGACATCGGCAGGTGGCGGCTCATGCAGGAGCAACAAGTCGGAGCCCCGTGCTCGCAAGGACGATTGCAGGTCTGCGAGCGAGGCGAGGAGAAACGCCTCCTGATGCGGCCCCCGCATGATCGACGGGTCGAGCGCAAACACCGGGAGCAAACGCTCGCGTGCGGCTGCGGTGGAAGCGAGCAAGGGGTTGTCATCGAGACGCAGGTGCCGTCCCAGATGCAGGAGTGGATCGCCCATCGG
>JAPLNQ010000045.1:0-12885 GCA_026401075.1 Planctomycetia bacterium | reverse complement strand
GGTGAACCCGGCAGCGGCTTCGACGGCCTGACACCAGGCCTCGTTGCTGATACTCGCGGGCGATCGAACAGAGCGACGTCGGTCCTTGAACACGCGCCTCGCGTGATGTCTCAGGCCTTGAGCGTGTCGTCGTGCCGGCCGGTGGCGGGTGGCAGGTCGGAGGCGTGGAGGGCACGCAGCGCCGCCACGGCGCCCGCCCGCTTCTCCGCGTCGTTGTCCTCCCACTCGATGTTGATCGCGCCGCTGTAGCCCGAGCGGTTCAACTCGACGATCACTTCCTCGACATCCACGGCATCCCGACGGCTGCCGGCGGTGACGAAGTTCCAGCCGTTGAGCTTGCTGCCCATCGGCCGGTGGCCGCCCAGGCGGCCCGCCCGAGTCGGGCCGTCGATCACCTGCACACCCTTGATGTGTGCCGAATGAATCGCGTCGGCATACTCGCGGATGAAGGCGATCGGGCAGACTCCCTGCCAGACCATGTGGCTGGGGTCGAGGTTGAAGCCCACCACGTCGGTGCCGTAGCCGGACTTGTTCAGAAAACGCAGGTAGTCGCCAGCCGACTCGATGTCGCCCATCGCCCGCTCGCCGGGATGGCACTCGAGGTCGAAGGTCACTCCATACTTCCTGCAGGCGTCGAAGACCGGCGCGAACCGCTCGACGAGAAGTTCGAGGCTCACGTCGAGCACTTCGGGGATCGGGCAGCCGCCGATTGCCCGCTGCCTCGGCGGAAACTCGAACCAGTGGCTCCAGCAATGGGCGGGGGAGCCGACGAAACCCGGCACGGCGACCTTGCGGTCTTGGAGTTTGCCGAGATAGTGGGCCAGGCGGACGGAACGGACAAGGTCAACGCGGGCCTTGTCGTGGATCATCTTCCCCACGTCATCGGGCACGAAGTAGGGGTTGGTCCGCGGCGGCTCGTTGCCGGCCTTTCGCCAGGCGACGTAGGCCTTTACCGGCTCGCCGCCGATGAATTGCAGTGTCTTCGCCGATGGCTCGTCGCCGAGCGACTGCCCCTGCAGGTGCGTGGCGACGGTGAAGATTTCGAGGCCGCGGCTCTTCGCCTTCGCGACCCGCGACTTGGCGTAGGCCTCGGCGCCCGCGTCGGTGTCGCACTGGGCGAGGTCAAGCTCCCAGGCGGCCTCTTCCCAGCCGTCGAAGCCGCTCGCCGCCAGGAAGTCGAGCCAGTTGTCTTCGGGGATGTCGCCGAACTGCCCGCGAACGAGCCCGATCTGGTGATGGGAGTGCTTGCCGGTGCGATGCTTTGCGGTTTGATGGAAGCCCATGGTTTTCCCCTGTGAGTTGGTAGGTGGAGAAAGGATAGCCCAGCGGACGGCACTTTCGCCAGTGGCCACGGCCTGCCGGGCGGATCGCTGAAAAAACCTGCCGCAGTCTCACTCGATATGCATCGGATGAACAAGCCATCCCGTCACGCATTCTCGTGATCTCTACGCTTGCCGAACTGGTACTCGTGCCGATCGCCTATTGGGTCTACCGGCTGCCAGAATCGCGACAGCCTCCCGAATGACTCGGCACGCCTCTCGCACGCCAAGGCTCGAGTTTCTGCCGATTTGTTGCGGTGGAGCGATCTCGAAATTAGGATGCAGCTGGAAAATTATGGTTGGTCCTCATCCTGATCGGCGGGATGCGGCGGTCTCCATTTCGCCGGTGAGTTCTCGATGACAACGCTGCTGCGATCGCTGTTTTGCCTCCACACCAGGGTGACCCGTGCCGCGGCCGCTGGTGGCTTGAGTCGCCGGGCCGCGGGCCCCTCCCGCCGACATGCCAACCGCTCGGCCCAGGCCGTTCGCTCGGGCCTCGAATCCCTCGAGTCTCGCGCCATGCTGGCAGCAGACGACATCGTCGTCAGCCTGATCGGCAACCGCGTCACTCTCACGCTCGCTCCCGAGGGCACGGCGATCACGAACCTGAGTACGGGCTACGACGCCGCGTCGGGCGTGCTCACGATCACCGCCGCAACCGCAGGCACGATCTCCATGAGTCCGACGATCAACGGCATCTCGGTCGATACGAAGGCCGATACGATTGCGGTGAACCTGAAGACGCTGAAGAATTTTGCGGGACTATCGGTCGTTGGTGGAGTGGGCACGGACTCGGTGACAGTCGGGAGCGGAGGGGTGAACTTCGCAGCCGTTGCCCGGGGGGCGGCCTCGCAAGGTGTGAGCATCAACACCGGCGCCGGCACCGACGACACGATCAGGATCGCTGGCCCGCTCGTCACGAAGGCAGCCGGTGGGGTGAACCTCGTGACGCAGGGACAGCCTGGAGCGCACGGCATCCAACTCTCGGCCAGCACGAGGGCGCCGCTGGGCTCGCAGGCGTTCGCCGGCGCCGTGTCGCTGCAGGGCGACGTCGAGCTCCGGGCCGGCGGGGCCATCTCATTCTCCTCCACGGTCGACGGGGCTAACCGGCTTTCGTTGTCCGCGGGCGGGGCGATCACGTTCGCCGGTGACGTGGGCAGCAACGCACCGCTCAAGGGGCTCACGCTGGTGAAGGCCAGCCGGGTTACGGTCAGTCAGGGGCTCGCCCTCGACGGATCGGGCACCGCCGTCGGCACGAGCGGCCTCGTGATCGGGGCGAACGTCCACAACGTCGTTTTCTCAACGAAAACTCCAGACACCAGCGGCCGCACGGTCAGCGGTTTTAGCGACGCGGGCATCCTGTTCCTGGGCGGATCGCAGGGGTCCCGCATCATCGGCGTGACGAGCACGGGCAACGGTGTCGGCATCAAACTGGGCCGTGGTAACTATGCCGGTACGGTGATCGCGAGCAATGTTTTCAATGAAAACATTGGTGCCGGTGTGTCGCTCGTGGGAGCGCGGGGCGTCAGGATCGGCGTCAACGGCATCGTTTCGAACGGCACGTTCGGTATCACGGCGGTGGGCCTCTGCCAGGGCTCGGTCGTGGTCTCCTCCGGCGGCGTCGGTGATTCCAATCCGCTCGGCCAGATCCAGAACTACACAAATAGTAGAATCGTGGGCAGCACGGTCATCCAGAACGGGACCGGGTTGCAGCTTCCGCTGACCGGCTTCTACCTCGCGCAGAAGGCTGTGGCCACCACGGACTGGTACTTCCCGACCCAGTCCGATTTCCAGGGCCCGTTCGTCGCGAACCTCTCGAATGTCGGCACCTTCTCCGCAACTGGCGAGATGACCTCTGCCCGGTCGCTGCACACGGCGACACTCCTCTCCGACGGGAGAGTGCTTCTGGCTGGAGGGGCGGGTGCTGGAGGGGATTCTGCGACCGTTCTCAGCACGGCTGAGATCTATTCCCCCGGCAGTCGGACGTTCGCAGCCACCGGTTCCATGTCGACACCGCGACTTGGGGCAGCCGCCGTACGACTTGCCGATGGCCGCGTGCTGCTGGTCGGCGGGGAAGGCAACGATCATCTCGCAATGGCATCGGCGGAAGTTTTTGATCCAGCAACAGCAAGCTGGTCCCTGACGGCCCCAATGAGCACTGGGCGTGCGAATCCCACCGCCACACTGTTGCAGGATGGAACGGTGTTGGTCGTTGGCGGCTACTCAATCAACAGCGACTATGACCCACTGGCGAGCGCCGAAATTTACAATCCTGTGACAGGCACTTTCAGCCCCACGGGGTCCATGGCGATCGCTCGGCGAAATCACACGGCCACGCTGCTCGCGAACGGCCGTGTTTTGGTGGCCGGCGGATACAACGGAATCAACAGCACTACCGACGGCACTGGAAACGTAAACGCCCCTGAGATATACGACCCGGCAAAGCGCACCTTTAGCGCCACGGCCGACATGACGTCGGCACGCCGTTATCCCACCGCCACCATGCTGCCGGACGGCAAGGTGCTCATTGCGGGTGGCTACGACGACACTAACGCAGTGCTGTTGACAGCTGACGTCTACAACCCCACAGCCGGAACCTTCGCGCCCACGGGTTCCATGCTCACCGCACGTGGCCGCCATACCGCGACCGATCTGAAGAACGGCAAGGTTCTTATTGCGGGCGGATATGATACGGCACCTATCGCCTCAGCCGAGCTGTACGACATCGCGAAGGGGACTTTTTCCGCGACTGGATCGATGGCCACGGCTCGCTGGCGACATGCCGAAACGCGGCTCCTGAACGGTGATGTCCTGATCACTGGCGGTAAAAATGAAACGACCGCTGTGAAGACGGCTGAATTGTTCAATGCCCAGGTCGCTCCCAACGGCGTCATCTGGCTGCAGCGCGATGGCAGCGGGAGCGACCCGTCGTTCGCCGCGTTGGCCAGAGAGCTTGCCAGGCAGACCAACAGCATCGTGGTGGCGCCGAAATTTGGCTCCTTGGAGAACCCGGGCCCCTCCGTGAGCGGCGCGAATCTGGGAGCGGGGGTCGCCCAACTGTTCGAACGTGAACGCGTTGCGCTGAACAGGAGCGCGACCGCCGCAGGCTTTCAGGGGCCGCTGCCGCAGATGTTCCTGCTCGCCGGGCTTGGCAAGGGAGGTGGCTTCGCGACCTCGGTGGGAGCTGTGACCGTCGACAGCGGCGCGGCCGTGAACCTGCTCGGGGTCGTCATGATTGACGGCTTTGCAGATGCAAATCAGTTTGCAGCGTCGGTCGCGAAGCTCGACAGCCTGGGAATCCCGAACTATCAGATCGCTGGTCCCCCGAGTGCTTCGAACGCCTGGGGCCGGACGACTGACCTGATTGCGGCGCTGCATCCTGGTCAGTTCGTCGGCATCGAGACGCCGCTGCGCGCAAATACTGCGGTGATCACGGCCTCAGCCGGCTGGATCAACGATATCTATGCAGGCTACGGGCCGACAGATCCCAAATTCGGCGTCTACGGCAATCCGAACGACGGAACCTACGTGCCCGGCCAGCGGTTTACGATCGGCGGAGTCACCGCGACCGTGCTCTCCACCGACGGAGATGTCGACGTCATCGGCACCCGCGGCAAGTCCGTCACGGTGGACGCCATGTCCTACCGAGACCTGACCGGCACGACGTTCACGGCTTTCGTCTCAACGGGCATTGCGGCGAGCGCTCCTCATATTGTCAGGCCGACGGTGACCGTCGTGTCTGCGTCGCCCGGAAAAATCAGAGTCAGTTTGTCGGCAGCGCAGACCGCGGTGCTGACGCCTGCGAAGACTTATTATTTGTTTCTGCGTGAGTCTCACAGCGACGGCACGGTGAGGACCAGGGTTGCGGGCACGGTCAAGGTGAGGAATGCCTCGCCGTGACGCGGTGCGGAGACTGACTTGCCCCCCTACGCGGCTTGCATCATCGGCTCACGCACTTCGCGGATGGCAACCATGTCACGGTATTCGCCCGTGTGGCGTTCGACGACATCGGCCTCTTGATGTCAGACAGGCTCATGCCGCAGACTTGCCGGCCGAAGTGACGAACTCTGCCACTCCCACCCGCTCGACTACCATGTGTCCGTAACGACAGACCGACAGACAACGGCGGAGTCGTTCGAGAGCGTGGTGGCGGCAGTGCAGCACGCTGGAGTTCTGGATTTCGGCCGCGTCCCCCGCGACCTATCGTGACTGAGCTTGGAGCCCGAAGCCGTTTCTTTTAGGATGAAGCCACGAGGCAATCGCATGGCAACTTCTGACACGTCTGCGGCCGATCTGGAGCGGCTCCAACGCGAACTGCTCCGCGCGCGGATCGACCGGGCCCGGTGGTTGACGGAGGACCAGCGGTTGTCCGAAGCATTTGCCCTCACCAACGGCGCTCTCGTCCGGATGCACGAGGGAGCCATGGCTGAGTTAGGTGCGGCCGATCCGTCGCTTGGCTGGCAGGAGGTTCGCAGGCGGTTGGAACGGCTTCGCCGGGCGCGAGTACGTAACGTGGTACCGCCGGTCGGTCCACTCGCCAACAGCCAGTCGGTTGCGGGATGACCGTCGAACAACTTGCAGCAGCCGTGATCGACGCCTGCGAGGCAGCCGGTGTCGATCACATGCTCACAGGGGCCTTTGCCACCAGCCTCTACGGCGTGCCCCGATCGACGAGCGATGTTGATGTCGTCGTCGATGCCGCCGCTGGCGAGCCGATCCAGCGGGTGGTGGCGAGACTTGCCCCGCTGGTCATCTTTGACCCGCAGGTGCAGTTTGACACGTTGACCTGGGGCCGACGGCATGTCGGATCGACACGGTCTGATCCGCCCCTCCTCGTCGAGCTCTTCGCGCTCTTCGACGATGCGTTCGTGCAGCATCAATTTCAGCGTCGACGGCGGCTCGTTCTACCGAGTCTTGGCCGAGCGGTTTGGTTTCCGCGGCCCGAGGATTTGGTCGTGCAGAAACTCCGCTGGGGGCGGGCCAAGGATCTCGACGACGCCCGGGACGTGCTCGCCGTCCAGGGCCTGGAGAGGATTGATCTTGGGGCTATTCGCTCATGGTGCCTTCTCCATGGCACCACCGACCGCCTCGATGCGGTGCTCGCCGCGATCCCGGCGGAATGAGGGCTGGCGATTCCTGGTCCTCCGGAATATTGGCAGGGGATGGGCTGAACAGGCAGGCTGTGCGGCCGCCGGGGGGCCTGCCCGGGCTGACGATTTTGCTAGGACCTCGATCACCGATTGGTATGATCGAGGTGTTGGAGGTCCCTGCTCAAAGGATCATGTCATGTCCCAACGATGGATTGACACAGGCGCGGCGGTCTTGCTGACGCTCAGCGGGTCTGTTTTTGGACTCCAGGCCGTTCACGCGCAACAGGCTGGCACCGTCGCCGCCACACCCGCCTCAGCCACGCCAACCTCAGCCACGCAAGTCGAAGCCTTTCGTTCCGCTGTTACCGACCCGCGGCCGGTGGCAGACCATCCACTGGCTCGGGTGTTGAAATTCGCCCACGAAGAGAGAGCCTACCTGCAGCAGGCCGTGCGCGACTTCACCTGCCGGGTCACGAAGCGTGAGCGGATCGAAGGCGAGTTGCAGGACTACTACTTCATCGACATGCGTGTCCGTGAACAAACCGACGCGGGCGGGCAGGGGACGCAACCGCTCAGCGTGCTGCTCGAGTTTCTCGGCCCCTCCCACGTCGAAGGACGGAGAGCCCTGTTTGTCGCCGGCCAGAACGACAACAAACTGCTGGTCCGCAAGGGCGGAAGACGTTTTGGCTACGTCGTCATGGGGATTGATCCGTTTGGCGAGAGCGTCAAGCGGGAGAGTCTCATGCCGATCAACGAGATCGGGTTCTCGCATCTGCTCGACAGGACGATCCGCACCCTGCAGCAGGATGTCGTAGCCGACCCATCCGGCGACAACACGATCGTCGAGCACATCACGACCGCGACGATCAACGGTCGCCCCTGCCAGATGCTGCGGATCACGCACCCGCGCCGCCGCGACGGCCTGCAGTTCTACAGCGCCAGCATGACGATCGATTCCGAACTGCACGTGCCGGTGCGTTTTGACGTGTACGACTGGCCCGAAAAGCCCGGCCAAGAGCCGCCATTAACGGCGGAATTCACGTACACGAACGTGACGCTCAATCCGAATCTGGACGACGCGACCTTCGCGCCGGCGATTCTGCGCGGACCGTGATTTGTTGGGGCCCATGATATGTCGGGGCCCATGACGGCGTCGTGAACGCCACCCCCCCAATAATGGTTGCAAGGGGGGCACTCCCGGACTAGTCTTAGGGGCGAAAAAAGCGGCGATTTCGATCCAGATCGTTAGCCGTCCCACCACCGTTTCCTCAGGCTTTCCGCGATGTCGTTCCCGAAGCAATCTCGCCGCTCTCGGCGGCTTCTCGTCAGCTTGACGGCCATCATCATCGTCATGGCAGTGGTCGCACCGACTCGTCAGGCCTTCGCGCAGACCACGAGTTGGACCGTATCCACAGGGACGGCCCTGTCAGATGCGTTGGCAGCTTCGTTTCAGAACAGCGTCAGCAATCCGAGCCTCGTCAACACGATCACGCTCGGCGCCACCATATCCGGCTCGAGCCAGTGGGTCGTCAATGCGAACGTAAACATCGTGGGCGGCGGCTACACGATCAACATGAACAATGCCGATCGGGCGTTCTTCATCGCTGGTGGTACCGTCAACATCGCGAACCTCACGATCGCCAATGGCAATGCTACCGGTGGCCTGGGTGGTAATGGCGGGGGAGGCGGTGCCGGCCTGGGCGGGGCGATTTTCGTCGGGAGCGGCACCTACTCGGCCTTCGACGGCTCGGTGGGCGCCTCGGGCCTCAGTGCTCCGAGCCTGACGCTCACCAACCTCTCCTTTCTCGGCAACCAGGCCACGGGCGGCAACTCGCCGATCGTGAGCTCGTCGCAGGCGCAGGGCGGCGGTGGCGGCGGCATGGGAGGCGCGGGCGGCTCGACAATCGCCCAACCGTCGGGGGTGGGCGCCGGTGGCGGTGGCTTCGGGAACGGCGCGACCGGCGGCAACGCGAGCATCGTGCAGACGTTGCCGGGCGGGCCGGGGGCACTGGTGAATGTGTCCGGCACCAACACCTCAGGCGGCGATGGCGGGCCCGGGGCGGAAGGCCCCGTATTTCCGGGTGGTGCGAATGGCGGCGGTGGCGGCGGCGGAGTGACGAGCGGCAATTCCGGTACAGGCGGTGGCGGCGGCATCGGTGGAGAGCAGGGCTACTACCAGGGCTCCTCGCCAAATAACGGCGGCAATGGCGGCTTCGGCGGCGGCGGCGGCGGCTCGGGCCTGTTCACCGGCGGTAGCGGTGGCTTTGGGGGCGGCGGTGGCGCGGGTTCAGGCCAGGCCTATCTGACACCCTACACCGGCTACGGCGGTCCCGGTGGGTTCGGCGGCGGCGGCGGCGCCGTCATGCACGGCAACACCTCTGGCGGACCCGGTGGATTCGGTGCTGGCCATGGCGCCAATGCCGAGGGAGCGGGCGGTGGCGGCGGCGGCGGCCTCGGCGCCGGCGGGGCGATCTTCGTCATGTCGGGCGCGAGCGTGACTATCCAAGGAGGATCGTTCAGCAGCAATTCAGTGACTTCGGGCACGGGCTACTACAGCGGCTCCGCCTACGGTACCGACGTCTTCCTCGGCGCCGACGTGACGTTCGACGTGTCGACGGGCGAGTCGCTCTCGCTGGCGGGCCTCGGCGGCGCGGGCAACCTTGCCGACCCGAATGTCGTCGACCATGCGACCGACCCGAATGCCCAGGGCGGCATCATCAAGACCGGCCAGGGTGCGCTCGTGCTGACGGGCTCGAGCTTCTACACGGGTACCACGACGATCCACTCCGGCACGCTCGCGCTCGCGGCGGGGGCCCTCGAGCAGGGCTCGACCGTCGTCACCGTAGGGCAGAATGCGGGCGACGTCGCCACGCTCATGCTCGGGAGTAGTTCCAACCTCAGCCTCGGGGGCTTTAACGGCGCCAGTGGCACGGATGCTCCGATCGTGATCGCGCAGAATGCCGGCTCGAACGGCACGATCATCATCGGCGGTGGGGTGGGCAGCAGCGGGGCTGATCTCGGCGCGCGGATCATCACCGGCGGGGTGGGCACGGCGACGATCCGGTTCACGCAGCAGTTCGCCGCGGGCTCCCTCAGCGACACCGTCTATCCCTTCTACACCACGCTTACCGGCTCGCTCGCGCTCGTGCAGGACGCCGTCGGCACGACATTCCTCCAGCCGCTCTACGGTGCCAATACTTTCGTCGGCCCGGTGACGGTCAACTCCGGCACCCTCATGACCTCGGGCAGCGTCGCCGCGCTCGCGAACGTGACGAGTCTGACGGTCAACTCTGGCGGCGTGCTCGCCCTCGGCCAGGCGGGCGGCATCGCCAATCTGCCGTCCCTCACGCTCGCGGGCGGCATACTCGAGATCGCGACCGACATGACTCAGAATCTTGGCGTGTTCACCGTCTCCGGCAGCACGTCCGCGATCGATTTCCTGGGGAATGCCGCGACGCTCAACTTCGCCACGCTCGATCTCGGCGGGCATCTTTCGATTTGGAACTACTCTGGCACCACCGACTTTTTCGAGATCGCCACCGGCACGGCGACGGGCAGCCTCGAGCAGATCTCATTTTACAGCGACGCAGGTAAGACCTTTTTGGGCTACGGCGGCTTTGAGAGCACGCGGATCGTGCCCGTCCCCGAGCCCTCGACGATCGCCATGGCTCTCGCAGGCCTGGCCGCCGGCGGCATGCTCCGGCGGCGGCGAAAGCGGGCCGCAAGTCCTCGCTCGTCATCTCCATCGTAGAGGCCCCCGCGCATGCTGCCTTCGCTGCGAATCCGGTTTCTGTCGCTCGCGTGTCTCTCGCTGCTCGGCGGCGGCGTCTTCGGCGTGCCGGCCCTCGGCCAGGGTTTCTCCACCATCACGACCCCAATCCAGGTTCCGCTGCACTGGCGGCACGTCAACGGCGCCATGACCGGCCAGCGCAAGCTCGGCATCTACGTCACGCTCGGTGGCGGCACCACGCCACAACTGTTCGAGTTTGACACCGGTGGCAACGGGTTTTATGCCACCTACTCTACCGGCTCCGCGAGCCCGTGGTGGGGCCCCGCCTGGACGACCACCGGCGGAACGTTCTCCCAGTCGTTCGACAGCGGGCTTGCCTACACCGGCACGGCCGCCACGACGACTGTGCAACTCTTTGGCAGCTCGACGGCGAACACGCTCCTGCTGACAGCCGCTAACGCCGTCGTCGGGCAGACTACGAACATCGTCGACACCAAATACACTCCCCACGAGCAACTCTGGCCCCTACCGAGCGGCACGAGTGCGCCACCGATCGAACAGGCCTTCTATGGCGATTTCGGCATGGCTCCGAAGCGGGGGCAGGCAGGCATCGACCAACTCGCCGCACAGTTGCTCTACGGCCCGGCCGTCACGGCCGGCTTTCGCGTGCATGCGTCCGACGAGAATCCCTGGGTGCAGTTCGGACTCTCGGCCTCCGACACGGCCCTCGCCACCACGTCGTTCGCCCTCAACGTGGGGAGCGGCACGTCGCCCGCGGGCGTGAAGTATTACGACAATCTCGTCGTGACCGGATCGTTGTCGGTGACCCATGGCACGCGGGAGTTCAAGCAACCGACCGGCTTCATCTTCGACACGGGTGCCTCGACCACGATCCACTCCGGCACGAACGTCCAATTTCCCGACGACCTGACGAAGGACGGTTACGGGAAGCGGGTCAAGGACGGGGCGTTGGTTGTGGTGAGCGGCAGCAGCCTGCTCGACGGAGACTGGCCAGCGTTCATGACTATCACGGCGTCATCCTCCGACAAGGTGGGAGTGCAAAACGACGACAGTTCCACCAAGAAAGGTCCCTACTACCTCAACACCGGCATTGCTCCGTTTCTCGAGAACGACATCATCTACAACCTCGAAGGGGAGACGCTTACGCTCGTGCCGGCATTCCCCCCGGTACCCGAAATCGATCCCGCCGGCATTGGCAGCGTGCTCGCCTTCGTCGCGGCCGCGCTCGGCCTGGTCGAGCAGCGCGGGCGGCAGAAGCAGTCAGCCGTGACCCGCGGATAGCCGCAGCCTCAGGCGACGGTTCACCCGGCGAACGGGAGATCGGGAAAGCCGTCTCAAAACGGCACGTCATCGTCACCGGCTTCGGCAAAGGCGTTGTTGGGGTCGACGGTGTCGTCCGGGCCGTCAGGAGCCCGCCCGCTCCCGGACAACTGCTTGAACGAGAGGCCCTCGGCACTCAGGAAATATTTGGCCTCGCTGGCCTCATCCTTCTGCCAGCGGCGTCCGCTGAGGCGGTAGGTCACCTCGATCTCTTCTCCGACGGCCAGATCGTCCACCGCGTCGCAGCCATCCTTCACGAACTCGACGGGAATAAAGTTGGTGAACGTGCCCTTGGACTGCTCGAGCACCACCAGGCGTTTGCGAAAGCCCTTTTGCCCGAAGCTCTTGGTCTCTTCGATCAGGTGGACGACGCCGCGGACGGTTGGGTCTTTCATGGAGTTGTGGCCTTTGGTTCTCTGCGGTCTGGTTCCAGCACTGTGCCCGGCGGGCTGCCGGGAAGCAGCGCCGCCGGGGAGAAAGAGTACCACACGCCGCGCACCGTGCTCACCGGCCGTAAACTCCCGCCTCCCTCGCGAAGGAGATCGGCCGTCACCGCGGGCTGGCAACTTCGCCGTCGCGTTGAAAGGTCTGCCAGTCGTCGGCATACGCGGCATTGAGGAGCCACGAGGCCGCAGCCTTCTCGCCCGGGAAGTCGGCGAACGGAAATACGGAGAGCGATTGATAGCCGCCAGCAGTGCTGTCCCAGTTGCGGCCAAGTAGGCCGCGATCGACAGCGAGAGCGTTGAGCTTCACCGGACCTTGACTGCAGTCTGCATCCGCGGGCACGCGGGCGTCGAACGAGTGGCGGAGGAACGAAAACACCAGCGGCCATGTCTTCTCGCCGGGGCCATGCCCAGTCTTGGGCTCGACGGCCATGTTCCAGACGGCGTCATGCCGCTTGCGGATCGTCGGCACGACGGCGAGGTTTTCCGCCGGCGAGGGCCGGAGGAGAAATGGATCGTTCTCCCCGAAAATGACGAGGCCGGGCACCTGTGCCGCGCGGGGTTGGTAGACCTGAAACGTGATTCCCGGCCGCATCGATATCCATCCCCACACCCGCGCAGGCTCGTTGGCCGCGAAGATGGCGGAGAAGCCCGTGCCGTTGGAGTGGCCGTAGAGAAAGAGGGGCGCGTGTTCGAGTTCCGGATGACCGCACTGGCTGCCACAGGTTCGCAGTCGCTGAAAAAGCAGGCTGGTCGGCCAGAAGCCACGCTGCATTGGATTGCCGACAAACTTGAACAGTGACAGATGCAATTCCTTCGCGAGCGCCCTCATGCCCGGATGCCGAAAGAGGTTCTCGCCACTGCTGACCTGCCCCCCTTAAACAGCACCGCTTCCAGAGAGAGAATCTGGGGGTGGAGCAAACCAAGGGAGGCAACCAATGCCACGCGGAAAGAAGGAACTG
>JAPLNQ010000118.1 GCA_026401075.1 Planctomycetia bacterium | reverse complement strand
GGAGTAAGACACTTCCAAGAAAACCTCGATGACCCGCCTTTTCAAATCGGCGGCCGGTAGGGGCCTGCCCTCGTCTCGCTACGCTCGACTCGGTCAGGCCCCTACCGGTGATTTACAGAAGAGACGTTACACGAACCGACACCGCGGGCATCTATGTCAACTTCGGCTTCGCTCGGGAGCGCGGCGTGTGGGCCGGCGATGTCATCCCAGACGATGTCCACGTGGGCGTCGAGATAGAAATCGACGGCACGATCGATCCGGGCGGCTTCTCGCCACCGGTGCTGCCTCGGGAGGTCCGGGTGCTTGGGCCCAAGCCGCTGCCGCCGGCCCGCCAGACCGATCCTGAGCGGTTCTTCAGCGGAGCCGACGACAGCCTGCTTATCGAAATCACTGGCGTGGTGCATGGTGTCGAAGACGCCGACTCGGACTGGCGGCTGAATCTCGAAACGGCCGGCCATCCGTTCGTGGCGGTCGTCACCAAGTCGGCGATTCCTGACGACCCGCAGCAGCTGGTCGATGCGGAAGTGAGGCTCACCGGCGTGCCGCTGTCGATCTTCAACACCCGCGGGGAATTTCTCCAGCCGCGGGTGATGGTCGGGCGACCGGAATGGTTCACGATTGTGTCGCCACCGCCGCATCCGCCGTTCGACTGCCCACCGGTGGCGATATCGTCGCTGGCACGGTTTCGGCCGGAACCGTTCCGTGGCCACCGCATCCGCACGCAAGGGGTCGTGATCCACACCATTCCCGGGCAGGCCGTGCACCTGCAGGACGACGCCGGCGGCGTGCGGGCTGCCACGCGTTCCATCGAGCTGTTTACGCCCGGCGACCGGGTCGAAGTTGCCGGGTTCGTGGATCGCAGCGGACGCGTCGCCGGCCTCACCGACGCCATCCTCCAAAAAACGCATTCCGGGCCGCCGCCCAATCCCACGATGATCACGCCCGACGAGATTGTGGCCCTGAACACGAAATCCACTCAGTCTGCCGTGATGGCCAGACCCGGCGACTATGAGGGCTGCCTGATCCGGTTTCCCGCCCGCCTCCTGGAGGCCCGAGTGAGCAACGACGGCGGGCTCCTCGTGCTCTCGGCCGGCAAGACGAGCGTCGTGGCCGTCGCGGAGCTGGCCGATTTTCTTGCTCTCCGCAGGCTCATGCCCGGCAGCGAACTGGAGGTGACGGGCATCGTGGCCACCGACTGGAAGTTCGACCCGACTCAGTGGCCGGCGACAATCCCCGATCGGATGACGCTCATCGTTCGGTCGGCCGACGACGTGCGGCTCGTCCGCAGTCCTTCGTGGTGGACTCCAAAGCGTCTGGGCATCCTGCTCGGCGGTGTGGCAACGGTGCTGGCCGGGTCGCTCGCCTGGGCTTGGCTGCTGCGGCGGCGGGTGAAGGCGCAGGCCGCGTTGCTTGCCGCCGAGATGCGGTCCCGCCGGGATGCTGCCGTCGAGTTTGATGCCACGCTCAAGGAACGGAACCGCCTGGCCGCCAACCTCCACGACACCCTCCTGCAGACGCTCGGCGGCATCGGCTTCCAGCTCGACGCCTGCGAGGGCAGCCGCTCGCAGGACGACGCGGAGTCGAAGGTGCACTTCGACGTGGCCCGCCGCATGGTGAACCACGCCACTGGCGAACTGCACAACTCCGTCTGGGCGATGCGGAGCCTGCCGATCCGCGAACAGACGTTTCCCGAGGCGATCAAGACGCTCGCCGGCAGGATCGGTGAGGGACATGCCGCCCGGATCGACGTGCAGACCTCCGGCAAACTCGACGACGTGCCCGACTTCGTGGCGGGCAACCTCCTCCTGATCGTGCAGGAGGCGATCTACAACGCCCTGCGGCACGGGCGGCCCAAGACGATCACCGTTCAGGTGAGCGACCACCCGCCGACGCATACGATCCGAGCGACGGTGAGCGACGACGGCGCAGGTTTTCCCGTTGGCCGCCAGCAGGGCGTGGAGCAGGGGCATTTTGGGCTGCATGGCATGCGAGAGCGGGCAGAGCGGCTCGGTGGCAGCGTCTCCATCGAGAGCGAGCTGGGCGGCGGCACGGCCGTCTCGATCGAGGTCCGCCGCCGCGACTATGACCACGACCTCGCGGAACCGGCCGCGGCCGGTAGTCCAGTCCAGGCGGATATTGGAGTTTCCTCCAATGGCGACGGGCCTCCGGGGCAGGGTATTACTGAATAAGCTGATCGCAAAAGCCTCCCCGCAAGAACCCTTTCCTACCGGCATCTCCTCCCGTGACCACACAAGCCTCTCCTCTGTCGCTCAGCGTGATGCTCGTCGACGACCATCCGGTCATGCGGGTGGGGCTGGCGAACGTGCTCTCGCTCAACCATGGGTTCCGTATCGTGGCCCAGGCCGATGACGGACGGTCGGCGCTCGCTCTCTGGCGGCAGCATCGCCCCGACGTCTGCCTGCTCGACGTCAGCATGGAACGCATGGACGGCATCGAGACGCTGCGTCGGCTGCGGGCCGAATTCCCCGAGGCCCGCGTGCTCATGCTCACGTCGTCGAAGGCTGGCGAGGACATGAGCCTCGCGATGCAGGCTGGCGCCCGCGGCTATCTCACCAAGACGGTGCGGCACGACGAACTCGCCGCGGCCATCCGCGCCGTCCACCGCGGCGAGACGATCGGTCCGTAGACGCCCGCCCCGCCGAAGCTGGCGACGGACGGCCCGCTCTCTCAACGCGAGATCGAGGTGCTCGGCCTCATCCGGCAGGGCTTCAGCAACGACGAGATCGCCCGGCTCCTCGGCATCTCCGAGCGCACCGTCCGCGCCCACGTGACCGCAATCCTCGCGACGCTTTCCGCCGCCGACCGGGCTCAGGCCGTCGCCATCGGCTTCGAACTCGGCCTGCTCAAGCTTTCCTCAAAGAAGGCCGGTTCCTAGTGGCGATGTGTGCCCATCTCGAACCAGAACAGGTTCATTGGAACTGGCCGTTGTTCACCTGCGGATCGATTGAACGAGCGTCCGAGCTGTCTCCATCGACAGATACATGTGCAGCCGGTCGTCCTTGAGGCTCCGGAAGCCAAAATGGCCGTAGAACGACTGCGCTGCTTCGTCCTTTGCATCGACCTCGATCACGGCCGCGGCGATCGTGTCGGCTCCGGTCACTGCAATGCGAAGGGCGTGAACGAGCAGGACGCCGCCGATTCCTTTCCCCTGCCAGCTGCGATCGACTGCCAGCCGTGCCAACAGCGTGGTTGGCAGCGGCATCCTGGCGGGCAGTCTTCCCGGCTCGGGCAGCACGCTGACCTGTAACCGGCCTGCGGCGAGCGTGAAGTAGCCAGCAACCGTACCACTGTCCGTCGCGAGGACGTATCCGCGGGTCAAATCCCTGCGGCCGTGCTGTCCAAGACTCGTGCGGAAATACGCATTGAGTTCAGTAACTCCGCAGTCGAACCGGCTTCGGTCGTGTTTCCTCTTGTCGAACGGCTCCAGCCGGAGCGGCTCATTCACGATCGATTCCCCGCAGACGCTTTGCAGCCTTCTTCAGCGCCGCATTCGGGGCCGGTGGCTTCCGCAGCATGCCCAGGAGGATGTCGCTGTCGCGGTCGGACAGTTCGCGGGTCTGGATCCGGTCAATCGTGCGGTCGGCAGCAATCTCGAGCATGCCGTTGATGAAACTGGTGACGGTCATGCCCCGCAGCGCAGCCGCTCGAGCGATCTTCGTCTTCAAGGGCTGCGGCTGCCGGATCGTGATCTTGCTGTAGCGAACGGTGCTCATCACCGAAACCTTTCCGGAGCGTGTGGGGAAAGTTGAGGCCTTTTATGATACGGCATTATGCCGTATTCAACTTGAGCGGGCAAGGTCACGCCCGCCCTCCCTTCCGATGAACAATGAACTTTCGCCATCCCGCAACGACACGTCTGCCAGAGCTACAGGGCCGGTCTCACGCCGCGGATTTGGCGCGGCCGCCGGATCGGTCGCCGCAGCGGCCAGCGTGCTCGCCGACCCCGTCGCCCGCATGGCCCACGCCGCAGGCAGCGACCGGCTGAAGGTCGGCCTCGTCGGCTGCGGCGGACGCGGCACGGGCGCCGCCTCGCAGGCGATCTCCGCCGACCCGGGCGTCGTGCTCTGGGCGGTGGCCGATGCGTTTGCCGACCAGGTCAAAGCCGGCGCCAACCTGCTGGGCCGCACGGTCGAGGAAAAGGCCAAGAGCGACGCCTCCTTCAAGACACGATTCGACTGTCCATCCGAGCGGCAATTCGCCGGCCTCGACAGCTACAAGCAGGTGATCGACGCCTGCGACGTCGTCTTGCTCGCGGCCCCGCCCGCTTTCCGGCCGCTGCATCTCAAGGCCGCGGTCGAGGCCAGCCGGCAGATCTTCTGCGAAAAGCCGATGGCGGTCGACGCCGCCGGCCTGCGCAGTCTTCGCGAGACGGTGAAGGTCGCCACGGAAAAACACCTCGCGCTCGTGTCGGGCTACTGCTGGCGGTATGCGGCCCGCGAACGCGACGTCTACAAGCGGATCCACGACGGGGCGATCGGCCCGGTGCGGTCGGCCTACACCACCTACAACTCGCCCGGCTTCCGCGGCGAGGTGCCCCGCAAGGCCGACTGGAGCGACATGGAGTATTGCCTGCGCAACTGGCAGTATTACACCTGGCTTTCGGGCGACCACATCGTCGAGCAGGCGGTGCACTCGGTCGACCGGCTGGCCTGGGCGATGAACGACGAGATGCCGGTGAGCGTCAACTGCACGGCGGGCCGCGAAGTCCGCTCCGACGCGCCCAAGGGCAATAACATCTTCGACCACTTCACCGCAGCCTTCGAATATGCCGACGGCCGTCGCGGCTTCCACATGTGCCGCCACTTTCCCGGCGCGGCCAGCGACAACAGCGACTACATCGTGGGCACGAAGGGCACCGCCACGGTCAATGGCTTCCAGAACAGGCAGCAGACCATCGTCGACGGCGTGACCTGGCAGAGCGAGGCGTCGAAGTATGACATGTATCAGCAGGAGCACGACGAACTCTTCGCCAGCATCCGCTCGGCCAAGCCGATCAACGACGGCGAACGGATGACCAACAGCACCGCCATGGCGATCATGGCGCGGATGAGCGGCTACACAGGCCAACCCGTCACGTGGCAGCAACTCTGGGAGTCGAAAGAAGATCTCTCCCCGTCGGCGTGGGATTTTGCGGCCGCTCCGCCCCCGTCGCCGATCGCCGTGCCGGGCAAGACCAAGCTCAGCTAACCGCGGCTGCCCCCAGGCCGCTTACTCCCGCAATTCTGCCGGAATACGGGGCGTGGCACCTCGGCATCCGCAGACGAAGGCTGCCAGACGCGATGCGTGATCGTGAATCGCCTCCAGCGGCCGTCCGCGGAGGAGTCCTATGATCACGGCGGCGGTGAAGGCATCGCCCGCGCCAACGGTGTCAACGATGACAGGGGCCGCGGCAGGGCGGGTCGACACCATGCCGTCCGCCACCAGCACCGAGCCAGCCGCGGCCCGGGTCAGCGCCGCCAGCCTCAGGCCATACCGCTCGGCAATCTGCCGGACGGCCGCCAGCGGGTTTTCGTCAGCGATCCCGCAGGCCGCGGCGACCACCGGCAACTCCTCGTCGTTGAGCTTCAGCACCGTGGCAAGCGTCAGCGAATCGCGGATGAGCTCCGGCGAATGAAAATGCTGCCGGAGGTTGACATCGAACACGCGGACGGCCCGCGTTGCGACAACCAGAAACCGTCGGATCGTTTCCCGCGACTCCTTCGACCGCTGGCCCAGCGTGCCGAAGCAGACAGCGTCGGCCGCTCCGGCGAGCTGCTCGAGCCCCGGCTCCCAGGCGAGATTGTCCCACGCCGTATCGGCCGCAAAGACGTAGCTCGCGTCGCCCGCGGGCCCGACGGTTACGGCCACCGTGCCCGTGGGATACCGTGGATCGCGTTGCAGGTGGCTGCAATCGACGCCCAGCGATTCGAGTGCCGCGATCCCCTGATCGCCCAGGGAATCACAGCCAACCCGGCTCACCATGAAGCTCCTCGCGCCGAGGCCGGCGGCATCGCAGGCCACGTTGCCCGGGGCACCGCCCCAGACGGCCCCGTCGGGGAAGAGATCCCAGAGCGTCTCCCCGAGGCCAACGACGATGAGGGAAGAGGATGGGGTTGGTGTCATGAGTCGTGGTCGACCGGCATCAGGCGGGCCAATGCTCGGCGATCTTCCGCTTCAGAAACATGACGCTGCGGGCGAGTTGATCCATCCCCTCGACGCCGTCCTCGATGCTGATCCAGCCGTGGAATCCCTTGGAGACCAGTTCGCTGAAAATCGCATCGTAATCGTTGAGCCCCTTGCCGATCTCGCCATGCCGCAGCCGCTTGGCGTAGCCCACCGCTCCGCCTTCCTCCCGCCGCAGGTCCTCGATCGTGCCCTCGATGAGCGAGCGGTCGCTGGCATGCATCGTGACCACCCGGTGCGACACACGCTTGAGGAGCTCCAACGGATCCTCGCCGGCCAGGAAGGTGTTGCTCGGGTCGTAATTGACGCCAAAATGCGGGTCGTGAATCGCATCGACGAGCTGGCAGAAGACATCCATCTTCTGGGCAAACTCCGGATACTCCCAGAAGTCGTCCTTGTAGTGGTTTTCGATGATCAGCGTGATGTCGCGGTCGGCCGCGTAGGGCAGGCAGGCGGTGATCGACTCGGCGGCCAGCCGCACGCCCTCGTCGATCGTGAGTTCCGGCCGCCGCTGACCCGAGAGCACGCGGCAGTAGGATCCGCCGAGCGCGTGCGTCATGTCGATCCACCGCTTCTGCTTGGCGATCTCGCGGGCCCGGAAGGCCGGATCGGGGTGGGTGAAGTCGGGCGAGCAGCACATCATCGGGATCGTCATGCCGTACGACTCCACCTCGCGGCGAAACCGCGGCCAGTTGGCCTCGTCGGCCATCTCGAGGAAGCCGGCATACCATTCGAGCCCATCCACGCCGAGTGGCGCGGCCAGCGCGATCCATTCCGACACCCGCATCGTACCGTCCTTGCAGAGGGCCTGCATGAAGGCTTTGGGAAACGCAGCCAGGCGGGGCTGCGGCAAACGTGCGGGAGCGGGTGATGTGGTCATGATCTGGGTGGTGGTGGAACGGTGAGGATGTTTTTTGGCGGATTACGGCCGATGAACGGATGCTGCTCGAGATCGACCACCTGCCCGCTCATCGGGCCGCACTCGTCGGCGAGCCAATAGACAGCCGCGGCGGCGATTTCCTCGGGCTTGATCAGCCGACCAGCCGGGCAGAACTCCTTAGGCAAGGAGGCGGGCCAGTCGTCGGCCAGCCCGTGGCTCCGCTTGCGGAGCATCTCGTTTTCCGTGAGCACCCAGCCGGGATTGATCTGGTTGACCCGGACGCCCTCCTCGCGGAAGAGCACATCGCCGAGGTTTCGCGTGAGCGTCATGAGCCCGCCCTTGGAGATGCTGTAGGGCAGCAGGTTCGGCTCGCCGCAGTAGGCGTTGACGCTGCCGATGTTGAGCACGCTGCCCCGTGTGGCCGCCAGGTGCGGCAATGCCGCCTGGATCAGCTGGAGCGGCGCGAGCGTGTTGACGGCGAGCGTGCGGTTGAACGAGGCCGCGTCAGTCGAGCGGATGTCGCCCGTGGTGATGACCGCGGCGTTGTTCACAAGGCCATCGAGCCGGCCGAACGACGCGATCGCGAGCGACACAAGGGCGCCGGGGCAGCCCTCGGCGGTGAGATCCTCGACATGGCCGACGGCCACGGCCGCCCCCAGTGCCGCCACGGTCTCGGCCACGAGGTCCGCTTCGAGGCCGTGGATCACGACGCGGGCTCCCTCGGCCGCACATCGCGTCGCGATCGCCCGCCCGATACCGGTAGCGCTGCCCGTAACGAGAACGACCTTGCCGGAGAGTCTCATGCTCGTTGCACCTTTGAGTGGCTGATAGAGGAGATGCCGCCCAGAGTAAACCCAGGCACGATCATATTGCTGAAGGGGCAAGCACGCTCTTCACCACGGCGCCAGAGTGCATCTGCTCGAACGCTTCGTGCCACTTCTCCAACGGCCAGACTCCGCCGATGATGAGGCGAACGTCGAGGGCGTTGCTGGCCAACAGTGCGATCACCCGCTCCCAGATCGGCCAGTTGTGGCTGAAGCTGCCCTGCAGCGTGATGTTTTTCTGCACGAGCGGGTCGAGCGAGAAGTTGAGCGGCTGCGGCCCCCAGCCCACCTTGCTGATCCAGCCGGCGGGGCGGACGAGATCAAGCGCGATCTTGAGCGTCGCGCTCGCCCCGGCGGCATCGACCACGCCGTCGCAACCGAGGCCGTCCCGTTCCAAGGCCCAGGGCTTGGCGTCGCCGATAATCACCTCGCAGCCATACTTTTTCGCGATCGCGAGCCGGCCGGCGTCGGCTGGCAGCCCCACGATCGCCACCTCGGCGCCACAGAGCCTCGCCATCGCCGCGCAGAGGATGCCGATCGTGCCGGGCCCGAGTACGACCACGCGGTCGCCCGGCTCGATCCGGGCGTTCTTGACGACGGCCGAGTAGGCGACGCAGCAGGGCTCGGTGAGGCAGGCCTGTTCGAACGGCAGCTGGTCAGGCACGCGGTGCAGGATCCGCGAGGGCACCTTCACAAATCGGGTCATCGCCCCGTTGACGCCATACCCAAACCCCTTCCGCGTCGGATCAAGGTTGTAGAGGCCGCGGCGGGTCATCGGATTGTCATGGCTGATGATCGCGGCGGTCTCGCTGACCACGCGGTCGCCGACCTTCCAGGCCTGCACGTTGCCGCCGGCCTCGACGATTTTTCCGCCGAACTCGTGGCCGAGCACGACAGGGTAGTTGACCGGCCACGAATGGTCGGCGGTCCACTGATGGAGATCGCTGCCGCAGACGCCGACGTTGGCCACTTCCAGCAGGACGTCATCCGGACCGATCGCCGGCTGTTCGATCTCGCGGATCTCGACGGAGCCCTTCTCAGGGGCGAAGTTGACGACAGCAGCGGTTTTCATACGGGGGAGATCACTTTCTGTTCCACTTTCTGTTCATGGATTGCCTTGCAGATCATTCGGAGCGATCCTTCGAGGTCACCATCGGCGGTCTTGAAGGCGTCGGCATCGATCGTCAGCGGGGCGCCGAGCACGACCAGCGGGGCACCGTATCCAGGACAGGCGACTGCCTGTTCGAGCGAGAGCCCGCCCACCGCCTGCACCGGCACCCTCACGGCTCTGACCACCTCGCGCAGCTGGTCGAGCGGGCTGGGCATCCTGTGGCCGGCCGCAGCGATGCCGCGGCGTTCGTCGTAGCCGATGTGATGGATCACGTAGTCGCAGCCGAGATCTTCGAGCCACTTGGCCCCGGCGACCATGTCCGGGCAGACCATGTTGTCGCCCATCACCTTGCAGCCGAAATCAGCGCCGGCCTTTACGACGCACTTGATGGTCTCCTCATGCGCCCTGGCCATCACGACCACGTGGGTGGCGCCGGCCTTGGCCATCATTTCGGCCTCCAGATAGCCGCCGTCCATAGTCTTGAGATCGGCCACGATCGGCACGTTGGGAAACGCGGCTCGCAGCGCCCGCACGCCGTGCAGGCCCTCGGCGAGGATCAGTGGCGTGCCCGCCTCCAGCCAGTCGACGCCGGCACGCAGTGCCAGGGCCGCCGTCTCGAGGGCTTCGTTGATGTCGGTGAGATCGAGCGAAATCTGGACGATTGGTTTCATGATCGGCGGAGTCTACCAATCTTGACCACAACCGGTCACCCCAGGACGTCGGAGAGGACTTCCTCGGCCACGTAGATCGGCAGATTCGGCTCGCAGGTGACCGCGACCGCGATCGCGTCGGAGGGGCGGGCGTCGATCTCCACGACTTCGCCATCCTTGAGCACGCGGATCGTGGCGAAGTAGGTGTGCTCCTTCAGCTCCGAAATCACGATGTCCTGGAACTCGCCGCCGAGCAGTTCAATAGAGGCCACCAGCAGGTCGTGCGTGAGTGGCCGTGGCGACTGGTGGTGCTTCACGCGGCGGTCGATGCTCGTCGCCTCGAAGAGGCCGATGAGGATCGGAAACGTGCGGTCACCCTCGACCTCCTTGAGGTAGACCACCTGCTGGTCGTTGATCTCGCTGATGATGATCCGCGAGAGTTCCATCTGGACGCTCATGATTTCGTCTCCGACTGTGCGGGCCGCGTGGAACTCGAGACTGAACGGCGATGCTTCCGACCGTTTTGCAACCTTCCAACGCCACTCAGACTACCCTAAACCGGAGGGTATTTCACGCTCCTGCCGGGCCGCGGGATTTTAACTCCGCGAACGTGGCGACGCCCTTGGCGAGCTTCGCCTCCAGTTCGGCAAGCTGCTCCCGCTCCTTCGCCACCACCGCCGACGGCTTCTGTGCTCGCCGTACCGGGATCCGTATCCCCGCTAGACCCTGCGAACCATCACGATTTCGGCGACACGGTCCGCCTGCCGTGCCACAAACAAAACGCGAAGTGGCGGAGCGTTGACTGACCGCAACCCTTCGGCCACAGCATCTCCCTTCAACTCAGCGTCGCTCGATAGAGCGAGATCGACCGCCTGAACCGCCGCAGCAATCGCGTCGCGGTCCGCTGCTGCGATCCAGAGTTCGACCAGTTCGCCTTCAGCCTCACGCTGCCACGTCACCGTGTAGCGCGTCATTGGCTACCCAACGACTTAAGCCGGTTGAATACATCCGCGGTGGGGCGCGCGGGCTCACGGGCTGCGGCGCGACCGCTGGCAATCTCAATATCGCGATCACTGAAACGCCTGGCGAAAAAACCTAGTCGATTTCCGTACGCATCCACGATCTCGACGCTGTCCTGTGCCTCAGCAAGCAGTTTTGCCTGCTCGGCACTCACTACCATCTCGACCATAGAAATGCCCTCCGGGAGTCAACTCGCTGATGGTAGTTTAGCCACCCACGTTCGCCGACGCCAACATGTCGCAGAGGTTCACCCCCATCCATCAACCGCGGGAGTTTAGTTCCGCGAGGGTGGCGACGCCCTTGGCCAGCTTCGCCTCCAGTTCGGCAAGCTGCTCCCGCTCCTTCGCCACCACCGCCGGCGGAGCCTTGGCCGCGAATTTCTCGTCGGCGGGCTTCGCCTGCTTGGCCGCGATGAAGCCTGCTGTCTTCTCGTTTTCCTTCGTGAGCCGCGTGATCTCGGCCCCCACGTCGATCAGGTCGGCGAGATCGACGAACAGGTCGCAGCCCATCGCCGAGGCCGTCGCCGCCCCGGGTGCCCCGGTCGCTTCGGGGCCCGCCGCCGTGATTTCAACCGCCGCCATCGACTCGATCGCCGCGTGCATCGGCTGGAGCAGGTCGCACGTCTCCCTTGGACCGCGAATCGCCACCTTCACCTTCGTCCGCGGCGGCACGTTCTGCCGCGACCGGATCTCGCGGATCGCCGCGACAACTCCGAGGAACGTGCCAAACTGCTTCTCCGTGCGGTCATCGATCCAGTCGGCCGGCGGCCCAGGCCAACGGGCCACCATGATCGACGGCGCGAGGTCGCCCGCATCCCACGGCATCCGCCGCCGTCCCGCCGCCTCGCGGAGATGCTGCCAGATCTCCTCCGTGACAAACGGCATGATCGGATGGAGCAGCCGGAGGATCGTGTCGAGGCCAAGCAACAGCATCGACTGTGCCTGCGTTCGCAGGGCCGGATCAGCCAGCCGCGACTTGCAGAGTTCGAGATAGGCACTGCAGAACTCGTCCCAGGCAAACGCATAGAGGATCCGCGCGGCCTCAGCAAACTTGTATTCGTCGATCGCCTTCGTGGCATCGCGGGTCACGCTGGCCAGCCGGCTCGCCAGCCAGCGGTCTTCAAGCGCGGCAAACGGGGCACACCCGCCCGACAGGTCCTGACCCTGGAAGTCTTCCAGGTTCATGAGCACAAACCGGGTGGCGTTCCAGAGTTTGTTCGAGAAATTCCGCCCCGACTCAAACCGCTCGCTGAGCGCCGGGCCGCGGGGCAGGGCGAGATCGGCCGAGCTGCTCGCCCACTGCGTGCGGAACGCCGCCTTGCACTTCGGGCACTCGATCCGTGGCAGCATCCGGTTCTGCACAGTCTGCTCGATCCGCGTTGAGCAGCCCGGGCACTGAAACTCCACCGGCATCCGCACGTCCTGCGTCTCGGTCGCCATGCTCACCATCCCAAACCGCAGCGCATCAGCACCGAGGGCCTCGATCACGTCGAGCGGGTCGACGCCGT
>JAPLNQ010000290.1 GCA_026401075.1 Planctomycetia bacterium | reverse complement strand
GCACGCCAAATGGGGCCACGAGGAGCGCCATAATCAACGTCATGGCGACGGTGCCCCAGATCGCGGGAAACACGCCGCCGGCACTGTTGGCCTCCCGCGGATCGTCGCCGAGAAACTCACGCCAGCGACTGCCGTAGACGCCGAGTTTGCCGGCCAATGACAGCCGGTTCGGCTGACAGGCCCGCACGATGCCCTCCAGCGGGATCACTTTCTCAACTCCGTCAGCGGTTTCGACTTCAAGACCCCAGCCCTCGTTCTCCCGTCGCAGCATCCCGGTCCGCGTGTCCAACTCCGCCGATTGCCTACCCACCCGGGCAATGACCTCCTGCTCTGCGGCGGCCGCCGCGGCCTGCGCAGCCGACACGGCCCCGGCCCCCGGGGCTGTCGACCTGCTGTCGAGCCCGGCCTGCACGACAGCCAGTCGCGCGGCCCGTAGTTGCCGCTGCAATTGTCCGCGCTCGTGCCGATCGATCTGCATCGCCTCCCGCCACCGTCGCCGCACGACGGGATGCTCCCGCTCGTAGGCTTTCCATGTCTCCCCGGGGCCTGCGGCAACGACCTCCTCGCCGTGCAGCAGTCGCACCGGAAAGCCATGAAACCGCCCCCCCTCCAGTCGCTCCACGACCGTGGCCCACTCCGGCCGGCTCGCCCGCGCGATCGCCGCGTCGTCAAACCATTGATAGTGGTGGCCCGAGACTTCGAAGTTGGCGGTCCGCACCAGCCGGCGGCTCCCGCGGCCCGTGGCCTTTACCGTGGCGATCTGGGCCGCCTCTTGTTCAGTCACCTCGCCGAGCGCCCTGCCACCGTCGGCCAACTCCACGAGTTCGAGCGGCACCGGCCAGAACGTGCTCGCGCCGCGAAACGCGATGAACGCGAGCAGGCCCGTGATCATCATGATCGCCAGCGCCAGGGCCCCGCCGGTCAGCCAGACCCAGGGCTCTCCATGGGCCGTGAGACTCGAATACGTCGACCTCAGCCGTCGGGGTCGCTGCTTTGTGTCAGAGCTCATGGGACCTCCTGCGGAACCGCTGCCGAATGATCTCAGCAGCCGTGTTGACCACGAAGGTCATGCCGAAGAGCGTGAGCGCCGCCAAGAAGAGCACGCGGTAGTGGGCGCTGCCCCGGGCGGCCTCGGGAAGCTCGGTGGCGATCGCGGCGGAAAGCGTCTGGAAGCCGTTGAACAGGTTCCAGCCCATCAGCGGCGTGTTGCCCGCAGCCATCAGCACGATCATCGTCTCCCCGACGGCACGCCCCAGACCGATCATCACGGCCGAGAAGAGGCCGCTCGCGGCGGCCGGCACGATCACGCGGATGGCCGTCTGCCAGGGGGTGGCGCCTGCGCCGAGCGAGGCGCTGCGAAGATGATCGGGCACGCTCGACAGCGCATCGTCGGCGATCGTGAAGATCAGCGGAATGATCGCGAAGCTCATCCCGATGGCGACGATGAGGGCATTGCGTTGCACGTAGGTGCCAAAAAGCCCGCCACGGGTGTCGAGCCGCAATGCATCGAAAAACGACGCGGCGGCGATGGCAAGGGCGAGCGCCAGGGCGATGCCGACCGCAAAGGTGCCCAGTGACGCGATCGCCGCCTGCTGCTGCGACCACCCCCGACTGTTCCGCCGCAGCCACGGGTTGACGAACCGGCCGACCAACATTGCCGACAAGACCCCGGCCAGCGGCAGCAGGGCGAGCACCCAACCGCCGAAGCCGCTGCCACCACGTCCGTCCAGCCACGCAGCGACGTCGCCGTTGAACAGGAGGCGTTCCATGGGAGCCGCCGCCGCGGCCGCCACCGCAGCGCCCGCCGGCAGCGCGACGGCGGCAATGAGCAGAAACCGCCAGGCGGCATACCGGCTCCGCCAGCCCACCGGCAGCAACTGCCAGAAAAACGCTCCGGTGAGCAGCGTCAGCGGCACGCCAAAAAATCCCGCCAGCACCGTCATCAACGAGTGTTCGATGATCGGAGCAAAAATGAGACCGGCCACGAAGCCGAGCACCACGCTCGGCAGGCTCGCCATCATCTCGATCGTGGGCTTGATGCGGGCCTTCCAACTGGGATGCATGAACTGGCTGGCGAAGATCGCCGCCAGGATGGCGATGGGCGTGGCAAACAGCATCGAGTAGAGCGTGGCCTTCAGTGTGCCGAAGATGAGCGGCACGAGGCCGAACTTCGACTCGAACGATTCGTGCCCCGTCGTTTCCCAGGCGTGGACATGGCCTGGATATTTCTCATACCAGACACGGCCAAACAGGGATCGCCAGGAGACCTCCGGATAGCCGGCGTTCAATGTCCAAGCCGCCAGCCGTGCGCCGTCGGCGGCGAGCAGTCGGTTTTCACGGGGCGCAATGAGCAGTTGCCGTGCCGGGGCCTCGAGCCCGCCTGGATCGTCCCCCGCGAGCGTTGCCGCCGTCGCGCCGGTGGTCGTCTGCACGAGACGGATTCCACCGGAGGCATCCGCCACCGCGAGCAACCGGGATCGCGGCGACGGTGCCAGTGCGGTGATGCCATGGTCTGGGCCGCTGCCGGCGACCGACGCAAACACCTTCGCGACCGCCATCTGCAGGCCGTCCGTGGCCGCCGCGTCGACCGCACGGGTGGCAAAAAACACCCGCACGACACCGGCACTGTCGCCGACGGCCAGCGCATTGCCGCCGAACACGCGGGCCACGCAGGTCACCTTCTGCCGGTCTGGCCTGAGTTGGTCTGGCTGGAGTTGGTCTGGCACCGCGTCGAACGACTCCATCAGCACCGGCGATTCGACATCCCGAATCTCATACCGTCGCGCTGCACCATCCTCAGCAACCAGAAACAGTTGATCGCCCAGTTCCGAAACCCGCACGAACCGCGGCACAAATCCACCCACGTTCCCCGTGACATCGCTCTTGGCATCGCTCTTGGCATCGGTCGACTTCGTATCGATAGTCGATCCGGAAGCGGTGGTGACCAGTTCATCGGTGAGCAGGTTGCGCCGTGATGAGATTGTCTCCACCCGCACCTGACCTTTCGCATCCAACGCAGCCACGAGCGGGCCGCCGCTGACCAGGGTGATGTCGGCGTCGATCACCGGACGCTGGAGAGATGTCGATGCTGGCGCGTCGAATTCCGTCACCATCCGGACAGTCGCATACTGCCCGGTATGCCCTCGCACGATGATGGCATCCTCGTGCGCGCCGGCCTCTCCTGACGCGAGGGCGACCGCTACCGGAGGCAGCGAGTCGGCGGCAAGGAACGTCGACTCCAGGCCGAGCCGACCGATGCGAAAACTGCCGTCGTCAAACCCGACCACGGCCTGGATGCTCCCGGGCAACATACTGATCGTCGTGGCGTGGGCGATCCCGCACTCGGCGGCTGTCCGCGTCAGCAGGGGCTTGCCATCGGCGATCGAGAACACCCGCACGAGCCCCGCATCAGCAGGATCACCCGACTTCGCCACCGCATGGGCGTCGAAAAGCCAGGCCACGACGCCGGTCTCATCGGCTCCCAGACAGGTGGCGACGGTCTTTTCGACGCCCTGCAAAGACGGTGATCCCGAGGACGACGACGCAGCCGGTGCGGCCATCGCGGAAGATGCCCGTTCCGATGTGAGCCGCGCCGGTTGAAACAGCGGCAATGCCACGGCCAACAGAAACACCGCCACCGCCAACACGGCCAGGATCGTGCCGATACCACCGAGCGTGATGACCGCACGGGCCAGCGAGTCGCCAGCCTTCACCCACGGATGGGTCTTGCGACGGCGCGAGCGACCCGTAAAGGTGGACTGCGGTGGCATGCCCGGGCTCGGGTCTCGGCGGAAGCGTGGGGAGGCTGCGGAAAACGCGAGGACTGTCGAACGTGGAATCGATCAGGAGATGGGGTCAGGGACCGGTGAGACCAACGCTCTGCAGGGCCCGCTTCGCAATCGGACCGGTGATGGGCAGGTAGCCGTCCTTCAGAACATCCGCCTGACCGGTGGCACTGAGCACATAGCGGATGAACTCGCCCCGCAACGGATCGATCGCCCCGCCCGGCTTGTGGTTGACGCTCAGGTAGAGAAACCGCGAGAGGGGGTATTCGCCAGAATAGGCAAACTTCGGCTCGGTCGCGATCGCCGTCCCGCCTTGCTTGGCCGACAGCGGCACACTCCGCACGTCGGCGGTGGCGTAGCCGGTGCCGCTGTAGCCGATGCCGTATTTGTCGCTGGCCACGGCCTGCACCACCGCAGAACTCCCCGGCTGCTCCTTCACGGTGGGCTTGAAGTCGCCCTTGAAGAGGGCGTGTTCCTTGAAATAGCCATAGGTGCCGCTGGTGGCATTGCGGCCGTAGAGGCTGATCGGCTTGTCTTTCCACTCTCCCTCGAGGCCGAGGTCGCCCCAGGTGCGGATCTCATTCTTGCCGCCGCCCGTCCGGTTTTTGGAGAAGATCGCATCGACCTCTTGCAACGAGAGGCTCTTGAGTGGATTGTCCTTGTGGACGAACACGGCGAGCATGTCGATTGCCACGGGCACGACGGTCGGGGCGTAGCCGTGCTTTTCCTTGAACGTGTCGATCTCAGACGGCTTCCAGTCACGGCTCATCGGCCCGAAGGTGCTCGTGCCCTCCGTGAGCGCCGGCGGGGCCGACGCCGATCCCTTGCCTTCGATCCCCTCCTGCACGCTCGGATAAGACTTCTTGAAACCCTCAGCCCAGAGGGCCATGAGGTTGTTCATCGTGTCGGAGCCGACGCACTTCAGCGAACCGGCCACCTCGCCCGACACCTTCGCGTAGGGCTTCAGGGCCGGATCGATCTCTTGATCGAGGGCCACGGCGGTGCGAGCGGCCGTTCCGGCCGTCAGGCAGGCAATCGCCGGCAGCAGGGCGAATCCAGCACATGCGAAGACCGTCGATCCGAACATACTCGTCATGCGGGACATACGGGACGTGCGCGTCAACATCACCACATTCCTTTGAAGGGAGGAGAGCCGGGAGGAACCGTATAGTGGAGATCGTAGCGGGAATTGCGAGCATTTCATGAGCAGTTGAAAACGCCCGGGAAAACCGCCGGCTTCTGCCGGGGGGGTTCGTGCGCAAGGCTGCGACACATCCCACACCAAGCCCCGGACGGAAGTCCGGGGACACCGGGTTTTTGGGCGTTCCCGGTTTTGCATGGCAAACGGAATGGTCTTCGCACCCGGAGTCCCCCGGCTTCCGCCGGGGGCTTTTATACGCCGTGATGCCGGAATCGGCTCCTGCCCGCCCGCCGTGCTATAATGCGGTCCGCCGCTGTGGGCTATGGTAGTCCGCGCGATCAACTTCTGCTTCGCACACACGTGAATCCTCCGGCAGGACAGGCCTTCGATCAGTTGTCGGCCACGCTTGAAACACGCGGTCCGGTGGTGCTGCCGGCCCTGCTCTTGTGCGACTTCGGCCATCTCGCCCACGAGGTGGAGCGGTTGGAGTCGGCTGGTGCCGCAGGCCTTCATCTCGACGTGATGGACGGCCGGTTCGTGCCGCAACTCACCTATGGCTTGGTCGTGGTCGAGGCCGTGCGGCGGGCCGCGAAGGGGCCCCTCGAGGTACACCTCATGGTCGAGCAGCCGGAGTCGTGCATCGAAGCCTACGCCAAAGCCGGGGCTGACATCCTCACCGTTCACCTGGAGGGGCTCACCGATCCGCGACAGACCCTGGAAGCGATCTCCTCGCTCGGTCCGCGGGCGCACCTTGCGATCAGCCCGGGCACCCACGTTGAACGCGTGGTGCCCTATCTCGACGCCTGCGATGGCGTGCTTGTGATGAGCGTGGAGCCGGGGTTCGGTGGCCAGCGGTTCAATCCGGTGGCGCTTGAAAAGCTCGTGCGCCTGTCCGCCTTGCGGGAGGATATGGGCGGCTCGTTCCGGCTGGCCGTGGACGGCGGCATTTCCACCGAGACCATCGGTCCCGTCGCCGCCGCTGGTGCCGAATTGATCGTGGCGGGCAGCGCCGTGATCCGGTCGCTGGACTACGCCCAGGCGATCGCTCAACTCGAACAACTCGCCCGGGGTGCCGCATGATGACGCACTCCTCGCGATCCTGTTTCTCCGGCGGCATCGTCGCCGCGGAGAATCTGTTCCTCCTGGAGCCAATAGCCACTCAATGCCCGATTCCTTGATTGTGATCCGTGCTGGTGCGACCGACTTCGAACTCCAGGGTCGCATCCGCGGCGCCGTCGACATCCCTCTCTGTTCCGCTGGCGTTGCCGAGGCGGAGCATGCGGCCAAGCTGCTGGCCGGGTCGCCGGCCATCGCCCTCTACACGTCGGAGGAACTCTGTGCTGCGGAGACCAGCCGGATCGTCGGCGGGGTCATGGGCCTGAAACCGAAGGTCGTTTCCCGGCTGCACAATCTCGATCAGGGACTGTGGCAGGGGATGCTCGTCGAAGAAATTCGCCGCAAGCAGCCGCGACTCTACCGGCAGTGGCAGGACAACCCGTGGGCGATCGCACCTCCCGATGGAGAGCTCCTCGAAGAGGCCTGCGAACGCGTCGAGGAAACGCTCGAAAAACTCCTTCGGCGGCACCCGCACGGATGCGTGGCGGTCGTCGTGCCAGGGCCTCTCGACCGCATCGTTCGCTGGATCGTGGCCGGTGAGTCGATGGGCGATCTGTGGGCCCGCGATCCCCAGTGTGAGCCCCTCGTGGAGATTCCGGTAGCATCACAGTGGGCCCGCAGATCGCGCGTCGATCGTCGTCAGCCCGCCCCCCTGTGACACTCCCGTGAGGCTCCATGCCCGCCAAGCCCTGCTGATTTCCGCGTCGCCAGCCGCTCATTCCGGCGCAGCCGCGCAGCGGAGCCACGGGCTACAATACCGACTCCTGGCGCGTACCGTCCGCCGCCATCATCTCGCACCAGCATGCTCCGTCATGCGTTGACACACGCTCTCGACACACGCACTCAACACACACTCATGGAACGCCGCCGCTCTCCGCGACCGAGCCCTGAAACTACCGCCAGCCCGCAGGCTGCTGCCGTCGAGGCCGATGCCGGTGTGGTTGCAGCCCCGGAGGCCAAGGCTCCGTCCGCCCAACGGACCAAGCGTGGCGTGCCCGAGGGCCTCTGGCAGAAGTGCGAGGGCTGCAGCGCCACGATCTACCGCAAGGAAGCGGAGGAGATGCAAAACGTCTGCCCGCAGTGCGGTTTCCACTGGTATGTGTCGGCAGCCCAGCGGATCGCGCAACTGCTCGACGCCGGCACCTTCGAGGAATGGGATGCCAATCTACGGCCGACCGATCCCCTCGGTTTCCGCGACAAGAAGGCCTACGCCGAACGGATCGTGGCCGAGCAGAAGCGAACCGGCATGCCCGATGCCGCCGTCACAGGCACCGGCATGATCCGTGCCCGCCGCGTCGCCTGCGGCGTGACCGACTCTTCATTCATTATGGGCAGCATGGGGAGCGTGGTCGGCGAACGGCTCACGCGGCTCGTCGAGCGGGCCACGGCCGGCAAGCTGCCGCTGATCATCATCAGCGCGTCCGGCGGCGGGGCCCGCATGCACGAGGGCATCCTGTCGCTCATGCAGATGGCAAAGGTGTCGGCGGCGCTGGCCCGGCATTCGCAGGCCGGGGGCTTCTTTATCTCCGTGCTCACCAATCCCACAATGGGTGGCGTGGCGGCGAGCTTTGCGTCGCTCGGCGACCTCTGTTTCGCCGAGCCGCGGGCGCTCATCGGCTTCGCCGGGCCGCGAACGATCAAGGCGACGATCCGTGTGGAGCTGCCGAAGGGCTTTCAGACGAGCGAGTTCCTGCTCGAGCACGGCTTCATCGACCGCAGCGGATCCCATCGCTCACGCTCCGGGCTTGTAGTGGAACCATCCCGTCGCTCACGCTCCGGGCTTGTATGGGATCCATCCCGTCGCTCACGCTCCGGGCTTCTATCCGCGCATACAAGCCCCCGGCGTGAGCCGGGGGATCCCTTCGCTTGCTCAAAAAGAGCTGCGTCGCCTCTTCTATTCCTTGCCTACTCGCCGGAGCTGCGGAGGGGAAAATCCGCCTTGTTCGCGCCGGGGGTCACCGTGACCATGAGTTTCGAGCGGGCGTTGTAGCACTCCGGCACGAACTGCTCGACGGCCTCGAGCGACTGGCCTTTCGGATCAAACATGTTTGGCAAGGTCTTGCCCGTCTTTCGCACCGCGGTGATCTCGACTTTGTATCGACCGCCGGCCAACGGCCCCTTCTGGGCCGGCACCTGATACCGCCCCGCCTCGATTCCAGCTCCGGGGGACGGCCCCTGGGTGCCCTCGACGGGCGTGAAGATGATCGTTCCGCTCGCCACCGGCTGGCCGTCGTAGGAGACATCGCCGCCGATGCTCACCTTCCCAGTGTTGCGGCCGCAGCCGGCAGCGAACACGAGCAGCACGGCCAGGAAACAGCAGTGGATATTCGCCGTCAGGCTACTGCGCACTTGCATCGGCGGCGACCTCCCCTGCCCCTCCGTTGATGCTGCCGAGGGCCTGCCATATGGCCGAGTTCACGTTTTCGCTGATGAAGAGCACGGCTCCGTCGGCCATGCCTGCATTCACCCCGCCCGAATGCTTGCTGCGGGCTGAGAAAATCAGGTTCGCCCATTCAGAGGCACCGCCGTTGCACGGTGCGGTTGGCGTCGACACACACATGTTGTAGGGACTTCCCGCGACTACGCTCCAAATCGCATCCGGCACGTTCGAATTTGACGCGTTTTTGTGGGAATACTGACATCCCCACGGGTCCCACCACGCTCCACGCGCATCGGCCGAATCAGGTGTTCCCGCGATGGATTCAGACACCGCGACGGTTTTCGAAATGCCATCGGTGACATTTTTCATCCGCCGCGTGACATTGTAATTGAAGAGCGAACGCAAGTCGGATGTGCTCTTACCCCCGCCCACCGTGTAGTCGGCGTCCTTCGACACCATCCCGGCATCCGGGCTGAAGCAGCCGACATAGTTGGACCGCGGAAGAAACCCAGTTTGCCAGGGGTTCACCTGTTTGGTGCCCAAGGCAGGATTCGCGATCGTATAACTCGCCGACGCTTGAGGACTGAGGACCGGCGCGAGGCTGCTATAGAGCCCCGCCTCCTCGACGAAGGGGAGCAGTTGCTGCATCCAGGTGATCCGTTGGCTGTAACCGCTTCCCATATTGGAAGGGCCCACCACGCCGGTCGGAAACTGGCTTCTGCCATCGTGAAAAATATTCAACGCCAGCGTGATCTGCTTGAGGTTGTTGGAGCACGTGCTACGACGAGCACTCTCGCGGGCCGCCTGCACGGCCGGTAGCAAGAGGCCGACGAGCGTGCCGATGATCGCGATCACGACCAGAAGTTCGACCAGCGTAAAGCCATGTGGGTGGCAGCCGCAGGCTGCAGGGGAACGCGCGATTCGCATGGGTATCTCTCCGAAGCCAGGCCGACGAGGTTGCGAGATTGCTTTAAAACGGGCCCGCCCGCCGTTCAAACCCTCTCCGAAAAGGGTACACTGCCCCCCCCCGCGGTCAATCAAAAAGCCCGTGGCGCCAGCCACCATATCTCCGCGCATACAAGCCCCCGGCGTGAGCCGGGGGATCCCATCGAGCTATAATCGACCGAGGCGGTGTCGCCAGCAACTGCCATGATTGGCTGATCCCGGGCACAGGAAACGTGTGTCGCCAATGCGACTTACCTCGGAACAACGAGAGCGGATCGTTCGGATCGTTCGCGCCCAGGCCGGCGACGACGCCGCCGTGTGGCTGTATGGTTCCCGCACACACGACGACCGCCGCGGAGGTGACGTGGATTTGCTCATCCGTGCCTCTCATGAAATTGATCTGAAACAGCAGGCTGAACTGCACACGCGACTCGAGCGGGAACTGCTGCTGCCCGTGGACATCTCCTTCATCGACTCGCGACAGGGCATGACCCGATTTCAGAAACTGGCGGCCGCGCAGGCCCTTCCGGTGGAGGCGGCCCAATGAACGCGATTGTGGAGGAGAGCCGCAGGCATCTTGGCGATCTGATCGAGGCCTGCCAGCGGTGTGCCTGGCACCTCAATGCAACCGCCGCACGGGTTGAGTGGCCCGTGACGGCAACGGCACTCTCGCAGCGGCAAATGGACCTTGCCCTGTTCGAGCCATTGGCGGCCGTCAACGAGCGGTTTGCCAAGCTCCAGGATCTGCTCGGCACGACCATGCGGCATCTCTGCGAACTCTGCGGCGAGCGGACGGACACGTTCCTCCGGGTTCTCGCGTTCTGTGAAAAAACCGGCATCATCGCGTCCGCGGACGCGTGGCATGCCTGCCGCAGCCTGCGGAACCGTGCCGCCCATGACTACGGAAACGACTTCTCACTCACCGCGGCCCATTTCAACGCCCTGCACGAGCAGATTCCCGACTTGACTGCCGTGACGTTGGCACTTGCCGGCTACGCCAAAAAGTCGCTCGGAATCGAACCGGGCGATCCGCGGTTTGCCGAGGCCCTGGCTCGTGGCTTTGGCGGCTAAGGCGTCATCGCGTCGATCTTCGCGGCGAGGATGAAGTCGTTCTCCGAGAGGCCCCCGATGGCGTGCGTGTAGATCTCGATCCACAGGCGCTGGTAGCCCTCGAGATGCAGGTCGGGATGGTGCTGCTCCCGTTCCGCCACAGCTCCCACGTTGTTCATGAGCTTGATGCACTCGCGGAAGTTCTTCAGCTCGAGGTCGCGGCGGATCCGCGTGCCGTCGTGCGTGAGCCGCCAGGCGGGCAGCGTGGCCAGCTGGGCCTCCGCTTCAGAGAGGGAATATTTCGGCACGCCCCCTTCGCAGGGCACGCACTTCTTGGCGGTGAGATCACAGGCGGCTTGGGGCGACGGCATCGGCATAACCCTCGGGAATGGGCACATGGGGACAAAGGAGTGGCTCTCGTTTTTCTCAAAAGCTTCCTCGTCGTCCTCCGGAAACTGAGAACCGGAAACTAAGAAAAGGTAGCATATCGCCGCATTCCCGCCCGACCCCCGCCGGTTCAAGGAACATTTCCATGGCAGACCATTCGCGCCGAAGCCTGCTCTTGAAGGCAGGTGTTCTGTGCCTCGCGGTGGCCGCTCTTGCCGCGGCTGGTTTCTGGCTGATCGGCGGGCGGCAGGGCATGCTGCTCATGGTGGCCCGCATGCGGCGGTCTCATCCTGCGGCGAATCAGCCCGTGGTGTGGAACCAGGGGCCAAGCGAGGCTCCCGCTGCCCGGAAGCCCAACATCATCGTCATCCTCGCGGACGACATGGGCTTCAATGACATCACCTTCAACGGCGGCGGGGTGGCGGGTGGCGCCGTCCCCACGCCGCAGATCAACTCGATCGGACGTGACGGCGTGCACTTTCCGATGGCCTATGCCGGCAATGCCACCTGCTCGCCATCGCGGGCGGCCCTGATGACCGGCCGCTATCCGACCCGGTTCGGGTTTGAGTTCACCAGCGCCCCGATCAATTTTGCCCGCGTGGTAGCGATGAACATGGGCAATCCCTTTCACAGCGCCATCTACCACAGCGAACGAGAGAAGGACGTGCCCCCGTTCACAACGCAAGGGCTGCCGACGAGCGAGATCACGATCGCAAAACTGCTCGCGGAAACGGGCTACCACACACTGCACCTGGGCAAATGGCACCTGGGCGAAACCGCGGAATTCCATCCGGAACGGCACGGCTTCCACGAAAGCCTGGGATTCCTGGCGGGGGGCTCGATGTATGACGACCCGAAGAGTGCGAACGTCGTCAACGCGAAGAATGCATTCGATCCGGTCGACCGATTTCTCTGGGCGGCGCAGCCGAGCGGCGTGCGGTTCAACGGCGGCCCCGTGTTCAAGACCGACAGCTACATGACCGACTACCTCACCGACGAGGCGATCGTGGCGATCGAGGCCAATCGCAACCGCCCGTTCTTCATGTACCTGGCCTACAACGCGCCCCATTCACCGCTGCAGGCCACGAAGGCCGATTACGACGCCCTGCCGCAGATTGGCAACCATTCGCTCCGCGTGTATGCGGCGATGATCCGCAATCTCGACCGCAACGTCGGCCGCGTGCTGGACGCGGTCCGGGAGCAGGGGCTCGAGAATGACACGCTCGTGATCTTCACGAGCGACAACGGCGGCGCCAACTACCTCGGGCTCGACGACCTCAACAAGCCGTATCGCGGCTGGAAGGCGACGTTTTTCGAGGGCGGCCTGCGGGTGCCGTTCTTCATGCGGTGGCCGGGACGGCTGCCGAAGGGAGAGCGTGTGGCCGAGCCGGTGACGCACTTCGATATCTACGCGACGGCCGCGGCCGCCGCCGGCGCCACGCTGCCGGCCGATCGAGTCATCGACGGCACCAACCTGCTCCCGTTCGTCGACAAAACCGCATCGGGGCAGCCGCACGAGGCGCTCTACTGGCGGAGTGGGAACTACCGGACAATCCGTATGGGCGACTGGAAACTGCAGGTTGACGACACCCGCCGAAAACAGTGGCTCTACAACCTCGCCGACGATCCGACCGAGCAGCACGACCTTGCGGCCTCCACCCCGGACAAGGTGGCCGAACTGGCCGCCGCCCTGGCGAAGATCAACGCCGAACAGGCGAAGCCGCTCTGGCCGGCGCTGATCGAGGTGCCGGTGCTGATCGACAAGCCGCTGGGCCGGCCGGTGGCCAAGACCGACGAATACATCTACTGGTCGAATTGACGTTGGAAGAGTGTGCCATTTCGACCCATGGCCACGCGTTTTTTACTTGTGGAATCGATACCGAGGACACGGACAAGTTAAAAACTTGCCGCCACGAGGGAATCCGTGTCGCATGCAATCAGTACCGGCCTTCGAAGCCCGCGAAGCCGCCGTGGATGATCGTGCTCGAGGCGGCGTCGATCCCGGAGACGCTCGACGGGCCGTTGATCGCTGCCGGCCACTGACCGTCGGCCTGGGCGATGTTCCCCACGCCCACCACACGGTAGCCCATCGAGAGCGTCCAGCGGTCGGTCACATCCCAGGCCAGGCCGGTGTCGACCGAACCCAGCCATGAGAACACGCCCAGCGTCGAGTGAACGTTGACCGGTGCGCCGGAGGCGAACGTGGCCTGCGTCCCCGAGCCGGTGGCCAGCGTCGTGGTGTTCGTGATCGAGTTGCCGGCGATCATGAACTTCGGCACCGAGGAGAAGCGAACCTGGGGGAGGAACCGCCAGTCGAACTTCGCCCCCACCTGCGCCCCGTAGAGATTGTTGTTGGTGGCCACGCCGAGGTCGAGCGTGCCTGGCGCGCCGCCGCCGGGAAAGCTCGTCTGCGTGAGCACGTCCTGGAGTTCGAAAAACCGAAACCCAGCCAGCCACATGAGATTGATCCTGCGGCTCGGAGTGGCCGGATCCTGCGAGAGAAACTCGGGCCGCTCCCAGAGCGAGTAGAGCCAGTTGATCTCGACGTCGTTGACGAGATCGGAGCGGCTGATCGTCTGCGCCGCGGCGTTGGTGAGATACGCGGAGGCGGGCGTGCTCCCAACCGACACACCGCCCGCCTGCGGGATGGCGTCGATCGTCGCCGGACTCGCCGTGGCAGTTGCCGACGAGCCGATGCCATAGACGCCCCAGTAGATGAATTCGACGGCGTTCTGCTGCCGCGGACCGAACCAGCGGCCCACGTGCAGGTCGAGGCCACCTGGCCAGGTGGCAGCGGCATTGCTGGTTGTGAGTTGCACGCCACCTGCTGGCTGCATGGTTGCCGTGCCCGCGGGAAGCGTGCGGGTCATCACCAGGCCGCTGGCTCCGGCGAACCAACGTGGCCAGTTCGGCAGCATGTCGGCTGCGGCGCCGACGGGGATGCCGGTAAAACCGCCGGCATAAAGTGGGTCGGCGATATACATCGGCGGCGGCTCACCCACGGTGGGAAGTGCCGTCTCGGAGCCCGAGGGCCGTGCTGAAAGCGGTTCGTCCATCGCCGCTCCACGAGAATGAGTTGGCGGCTGACTCGGCGGCTGACCCAGAGCAGCCGCGTCATTCGGTACCGGCAGCGGCTCCTGGGATCGGCCGGTTCTGGCCAGGAGCGCCAGGCAGAGCACGGCGACGCACCGCCAGCCAGCCACGCCGCGGAACGGCGCTGGCACGACTGTCAGGCTCAATCTGATGGGCGACGACACCATGGAGAAGACGCCAACGTGAAGGCGGAAAACGGCCGAGAACGACGGGGCCGAGAGGGTCTGGAAACGCCGACCGGGGGTCAAGCCCGCTTTGCCTGCGACACGGCCCCAGAGGCGCATGCAGATCCCCCGGCTTACGCCGGGGGCTTGTATTGCCTTCATAAAAGCCCCGAGCGCGAGCGACGGGATCGCCCCGGAGCCGCTCATTCGACGGTACACTCGCAGGGCACGTCTGGTAGGCAAATCGCCCATGCCAGACGCCACCGTGCGGTCCCAAACCCGATCCTGCCAGATGGTGGTAAACACCGTCGTCGTGGAAGTCTGAGAAAGATGCCCGGTTCACGCAAAGAGCGGCACACGCGGGCGTCGGCTCTTGCCTGGCTCGACCGCCGAATCAACTTTGAGCGTGCGGTGCCCGCCTCCGCGGCGCCGGGCACATTCGGACTTACGCGGGTCCGAAGACTGCTGGCCATCATCGGGAATCCGCACCACGAGTTTCCGGTGGTCCATGTGGCGGGCACCAAAGGAAAAGGATCGACCGTCGCCATGCTGGCCGCGGTGCTCCAGGCGGCCGGGCACCGGGTGGGCCGCTACCTGTCGCCGCATGTCGACGCCATCGAGGAGCGGATCTGCGTGGGCGGCCGGCCGATCTCCGCCGCCGACCTCGTGCGGGCGTTCAACGTCGTGATCCCGGCCGTCGAAGAGATGGACCGCGCCGCCAGCCAGCGCGGCGGCAGTGGCCCGACCTGGTTCGAGGTGCTCACGGCTGTGGCGTTCGTTCATTTTGCGCGGGCACGCGTCGATCTCGCCGTGCTCGAAACCGGCCTGGGGGGGCGACTCGACGCCACAAACGTCTCGCAGCCGGTTCTGTCGATCATCACGAGCATCAGCCTCGACCACATGCATCTGCTCGGCTCAACCGTCGGCGAGATCGCCACGGAGAAGGCCGGCATCATCAAGCGCGGCTGCCCGGTGATCTCCTCGGCCGTCCACCCCGAGGCCCGGCGGGTGATCGAGTCGACCGCGGCCCGTCGCCGCGCGCCGCTCGTGCAGTTGGGGCGTGATTTCGAGGCCGTGTACCTACCGGCGGATATGGGTGATCCCCTCGCTGATCCGCTCGCCCCCGGCCGTGTGGCGGTGACGCTGGTCGATGCACCAACTGCCCAGCCTCTCGTCTTCCCGCTGGCCATGCGTGGCGGCCACCAGGCGATCAATGCGGCAGTCGTGGTAATGGCGGCCCGCAGCCTCGATGCGCAAGGCATTCGCGTGACAGACCGGGCAGTGGCAAAGGGACTGGGTGCGGTCAGCCTGCCGGCGAGGATCGAACGGATCGCGGAGAAGCCGCTCGTCATCCTCGACGCCGCCCACAACGTCGCCTCGATGGAGTCGCTGGTGGCAACGCTCGCGCCGGCTGCACGCGCTTTCCGTCCAACCGTGCTCCTCTTCGCAGCCAGCGCCGACAAACAGATCACCGAGATGCTGACGGTGGCGCGGGGCCACTTCGACCACGTCGTGATCACCCGCTACGCCACCAATCCGCGGGCCGCGACGGTATCACAACTGGTGGAGGCCTGCCGTCAGGCGGGCCTGCCTGCCCCGCAGGTCACGACTGCGCCAGCCGAGGCACTGCGGCTGGCCCGATCGCTGGCCACGCCCCGCGGCCTCGTCTGTGTGGCCGGCAGCTTCTTCCTCGCCGCCGAGATTCGCGCGGTGATGTGAACGGAAAGCCACAGCCGGATTGTGGCCGCACGTTTTGAACCCGTGGCCACGAGTTTTTAACTTGTGGAATCGATACCGGGAGACGGACAAGTTGAAAACTTACCGCCACGGGAGAACGCAGCCCGTTGCAATCGCGCCGCCCGCCTCAGTCCCGGTCGCGGAGCGTGTCGACCGCCTTCGCCAGCACCGGATCGACCCTTCGCGGCTGCGATGACTGTGACTCTGACTGCGCTGGCCCGGACATGCCCCCCTTTGCCGGCACCACGTCGCGAATCCGCCGCCAGGCCTGCAGGGCCTCGATCTGCCTGCCTGTGGGCGTGATCTCGCAGCCGCGGTCGGGGCTCACGCCCCAATCAATATCGCTGTCATTGTCGTCGCTCCGCCGGTGAATGTTCGCGCGGCTAGGACGCAGATACTCCGAGGTGGTCAGCTTCAGCAGGCCACTGCCGTCCGACAGCGGCAGGATCGACTGGACGGTACCCTTCCCAAAGGTGCGGCTGCCCACCACAATCGCCCGGCCGTGATCCTGCAGGCAGGCGGCTACCACTTCCGCCGCGCTGGCCGTGAGACCATCGACGAGCACGGCCATCGGCAGATCGGCAAGGGCGGCACCGCGTGTGGCCCGCCGCACATCGCCGGTCGTTTCAGCATCACCGGCCCCTTGCCCCCCCAAGACGCGGCCTTTGGTCGACACGATCACACCATCGTCAAGAAAGATGTCACAGACTTCGACCGCCGCCGAAAGCAGCCCACCGGCATTGCCGCGCAGGTCTAAAATGAGCACGCCGCTGGAGCGCTTCTTGTAACCTTCTGCCTGCTCGTGACCTTCTGCCTGCTCGTGACCTTCTGGCTGCTCGTGACCTTCTGCCTGCTGCTCAGCCTGCTGATCTGCACCGGTCATGCGACTCGTGATCGCTTCCACGGCGCGGCGGAGTTCGGCGGCGGTGCGTTCGCCGAAATTCGTGATGCGAATGGTCGCCGCAGCTGGCTCGCCTTCGACCATCCACTCCCACGTGCCATCGCCGTGGCGACGATCGCCCAGCACGCTTTCTGTCCTGACGATTTCCCGCACCAATGCGATATCGCGTACTGAACCATCAGCACCCTCTGCCACTGATGACGCCGCCAGGGGTGACGCAACAGAGAGAAGCACGGCCGCGCCGGGCCTGCCCCGCAGACGGCGAAACGCCTCGACGAGCGGCATCGGCAAGGTGGAGACGCCGTCGATGGCCAGGATCTGGTCGCCGGCGACAATGCCCGCGTGCCAAGCGGGCGAGCCAAACACAGGACTCACGACGGCGATGCCACCGTGTGGGTCAGGCTTGGCCAACTCCAGCCCAACGCCGCCAAACTCCTGATCGAGCAGGCTCTCCAACTGGTCGCGCCGGTCGCCGACGACGAAGGCGGAATGCTCGTCGAGACGGGAAAACACACCCTCCATCGCCGCGTCGAACAGGCTCTGCTGATCGACCGGCTCGAGATACGTCCGCTCGATCGCCCCGAGCACCTCGGCAAATCGGCGGCCGTGGCCTACGCGGTCACGGGCCAGCCAGGCCACGACCGCGGTGACGACCATCATGATCAGCACGAAGAGGTTGCGTTTGGGCATGGCGGTGGTCGGGCCGGGCAGGGTCAGTCGACGGTGGAGGCGAGGGGATCGGCGGAGAGCATCTGGCCCTTGGCTACCACGGTCACGCCTTGCGGCGAAACCGTCAAGCCCCGTGCGGCATCTGCCGCGGGGTCAAAGCCAATCGCCATGCCCGGCGGCACCCGGACGCCCTTGTCGATGATGGCACGACGCACCCGGGCATGGCGGCCGATGTCGACCCCCTCGAAGAGAATGCTCTCCTCGACCCAGGCGAAGCTGTTCACCCGCACGCCGGGACCGATGATCGATCGGGTGACCCGGCCACCGGAAATGATCGCTCCCGGGCAGACCAGGCTGTCGGTGGCCTCGCCGCGGCGGGCGTCGGGCCCCTCACCGGCGAAGACAAACTTCGGTGGCGGATAGGACGGGTAGTGCGTGCGGATCGGCCACTGGTCGTCGTAGAGGTTGAGTTGCGGGTCGACGTCGATGAGGTCCATGTTGGCCTCGAAGTAGGCGTCGATCGTTCCGACATCCCGCCAGTAAGCGTCGCGTTTCCTGTTCTCATCGCGAAACGGGAAGGCATGCACGCCGTGGGATTCGATCACGGCGGGCAACACGTCGTGACCGAAGTCGTGCCGGCTCGAGCGATCGTGGGCATCCTCCTTGAGCCGCTCCAGAAGAAACGACGCCGAGAAGCAATAGATGCCCATCGATGCCAGACACATGCCATCACTCCCCGGGATCGTCGGCGGGGCGGCCACCTTCTCGTGGAAGGCCCGCACGCGGCCCGCGCCATCGACCTCCATCGTGCCGAATTCACGGGCCGCCTCTCGGGGCACAGGCAAGCTGCCGATGGTCACGTCGGCGCCGCTCTCCTCGTGCGCGTCGATCAGCGACTGGTAGTTCATCTTGTAGATGTGGTCGCCGGCGAGCACGACCACCAGCCTGGGCGCCGCCATCTCGAGTGAGTAGATGTTTTGGTACACCGCGTCGGCCGTGCCGAGATACCAGTTCTCGTCCACCCGCTGCTGCGGCGGCAGCACGTCGAGAAACTCGCCGAGATCCCGACAGAAGAAGCGGTGCCAGCCGACGTTGATGTGGCGATCGAGGCTGATGGCCTTGTATTGAGTGAGCAGGAGCACGCGACGCAGTCCGCTATTGAGACAGTTCGACAGCGCGAAGTCGATGATGCGGTAGCTGCCGCCGAACGGCACGGCGGGCTTGGCGCGGTCGCGTGTCAGCGGTTCGAGCCGTGCGCCTTTGCCACCGGCGAGCACCACCGCGACGACATCGCGGACCCGTTTTTGGTCCACGTGCTGGGAACGCATGAAACACTCCTCTCCCGCAGGCCGCCACCGTGCGGGGGTCGGCGTGGTTCGACCACGTCAAAGCAGAATATACGCCGAACCCCCCGCTGGTGGCGATCCCGGCAATGTCTTTTGGCCTCCCAAAGCCTTATTTCAAGAATGCTGTTTTTGGCTTGGAAGCGATCTGGCCTCCGTTGCCCCCGGTCTTTACCATTCCCGCCGCTCGCCCGGCAGCGGCTGTCGTTCGGATACGGCAGTTGCACCGGTGCCCACCTGGAAACCACTGCCATGGCCAGCCGGTCAAAAGGCCACTCCCGCCGTGATCACGACACCGACTCCAGCGGCTCCCTCAAGCCGCTGGTAGTGCTCGTGCTGCTGGGAACGATCCTCTACGGGGCGTGGTCGGTCGTCAACAACGGCCCGGGAACCGCAGCGGTTGGCCCCGCGGAACCCGCGCGGGCGGATCTGGCATCGGCCCCGGCATTTGCACCACAGGTCGAGATTCCGGCCGCGCCGGGCGCAATACCCGCAGCTGCCCCCCAGGCCAACGCTGCCCAGGCAGCATCGAACGGCGCTGGTTCCATGCCGCCATTTCCCGGAGCTGCGGGCCTACCGCCGGCCACGACCACGCCCGCCATGGCGGCACCACCGTCGGCGGCGGCCACCGATGCGGCCCCCACCTATCTCAACGCCTTCTCAGCGGCTCCTCCCGTGGCGAATTCCGCTGCCATGGCCGGGCTTGCCTCACCACGGGCTGGCGACATCGTCGGGCCACCAGGATCAGCTTTTGCCCCACCAGACGCGCTGCAAGCACCGTCGGCGTCGAGCATCGGCAGGGAAGCGCCGCCGTCGGCCGCCTTCGCGTCGGCCTGGGCTGATGCCCACGACAAGCTCGCAGCGGGCCGCTACGCCGAGGCGCTGGCCGAGCTGTCGACTTGGCATGACGATCCCTCGCTCGGCCTCGAAGAGAGCCAGCGTTTGGAGGATCTCCTCGGACAATTAGCCGGCACGGTGATCTATTCGCAACAGGACCTGCTGCTGCCGCCGCACGTGGTACAGCCGGGCGAAACGCTGCTGTCGGTTGCCGCGCCGCTGGCCGTACCATGGCAGCTGCTCGCCAAGATCAACGGCGTGGAGGACCCGGCGCGGCTCGTGCCGGGAGAATCGCTCAAACTCGTCCGCGGCCCCTTCGACGCCGTGGTAAGCGTGTCGCGACGGCGGCTCAGTCTCCAGGTGGGCGGCAACTATGCCGGCAGTTTCCCGGTCGTGGTGGGCCGGCAGATCCGTGAGCGAGTCGGCTCCGCGGTGCCCGTCGTCTCCGTCCAGCAGGGCGATGCACCGGCGGAACAGGCCGGCCCTGCGATTCAGGTGGCATGGGCACAGGCCGGGCCCAGATCGATCGGACTGGCGGACGGCCTTTCCATCGCGGGCGTCGCCGATCCCGCCACGGTCTCCGACGACACGGTCCCAGGCACGAGCCTGATCGTCGCCGACCGCGATCTCGCTGAACTGGCCGACATCCTCGGCCAGGGCTCGCGGGTTCTTGTGCGACAGTAGGCACGTTTTCCCCGCCATCTACGCACGTATCGTGCCTCTCCCTCGTGGCGGCAAGTTTTCAACTTGTCCGTGTCTCCCTCTCCCCCGTGGCGGCAAGTTTTCAACTTGTCCGTGTCTCCCTCTCCCCCGTGGCGGCAAGTTGTCTCCGCCACCAGAAAGCTGCTGTCGTTTAGATTGCGGCGGCATTCAGTCGCGTAGTGATTCGAGATACGCAAGCAGGTCGGCGGCCTGGCCGGCGGTAAGGTCGCGGAGCAACTGCTCCGGCATGAGCGATGCGGGCAGCGATTCGAGTTCATCAATCGTCGCGGCAGCGAGGTCGGTCCGCTTGCCGGTGGCATCGACGATGGAAACGGTCTCGTCGGTGCGGTGCACGACGAGACCGGTCACGGCCCTGCCATCCTCCGTCACGGCGGTCCAAGTTCGGTATTCGGGGGCGATCGTCTTG
>JAPLNQ010000197.1 GCA_026401075.1 Planctomycetia bacterium | reverse complement strand
TACTTCTTGCCCTTCTTCTTGGCGACCTTCTTGGCAGCCTTCTTCTTCTTCTTCGCCATTGTGATGGCTCCTTGCCACGAGCACCCGCACTATTACACGACCATTCCCCCGGGTGCTCTGTGGGAGGGAACGGTCGACGTTGCGCGTCGCGTCGAAGCGAGCCAAACACCGCGTTGAGACGGTGCATGGCAACACTTCATCGCGCTGCGCAAAAGAGTTGTGAAGGATGACAGTGAAAACTGTCAAGAGAAATTTAGAAATTTTTCCAGTTTTTTTTTCGCGGGTGGTCTTCACACACCGCCCGCGGACACGTTCCGAGCGATCATGCGTGGCGTGGCGCGGTCGTGCGATCCGTTCCATCTGCATGGCGTGTTGCCCATGCCGTCAGCATGTCGAACTGCTTGGCGAAGTCCTGTTCGCCGACACCGAGCGGGCTCTTGAAGAAGCAGGCGAGGTACTCCAGCACGCCGTATTCACCCGCGCGATGGGAGCGTTCCACCAGCCGCACGAGGTCGAGCACCAGCGGGGCAGCCAGGATCGAGTCACAGCCCTGCCAGGTGAACTGCATCGTCATCGGCGTGCCGAGGAAGCCACGGAAGTGGATGTGATCCCAGGCCGTCTTCCAGTCACCGAGGCTCTTGATGTATTCGATCGAGACGTGGGTCTGCGGCGGGTAGCCGAGGATGGCGGCCAGGAGGTGGTCCTTGCTCCGCACCTTGGCCTGCTTGTTCCGCGGGTCGTCGAGGACCTTGCCGTCCATGTTGCCGAAGATGTTGTGGCCGACCCAGCTCATCACTTCGAGGTTCCGGGCGGCGAACATCGGCGCCAAGACACTCTTGAGGAGCGTTTCACCGGTCTTGCCGTCGCAGCCGGTGTGGGCGATCCGCCGCTGGCGGGCCGCCTCCTGGAGCGCTTCGGGCGTGGAGCCCGTCGACGGCGTGAAGTTGATGTAGGACGCGCCGGCCTCGAACGCGGCCAGGGCATAGAGGCTGCTGGCCGGCAGCGGACAGGCCAGCGGGTCGTCGAGCAGCGGTTCGAGTTCTGCGAACGACTTTGGGATCGGCAGCGCCGCCGGCGGCTCGGTGGAGGCGACGTTGACCACCACCACGTGGCGGAGGCTGTTGGTCCGAGCGAAGGCCTCGATGTCGTCCCGCACGCGGTCGATTGCCTGTCGGGGAGTCTCCACGCGGGCCGCGATCGCGTCGTCGGCCAGTTCACGGATCTTGTCGCCCGCGGCCACGACCGTGCCCGGTCGCAGGCGGCTTTCCGTCTCGGCGAAGAAGTCGGCGGCACCGTCGAGGTGTTCGGGCATGATCGCGCGGCTGTCGGTCCACATGCGGCGGGCCTCGTCGGCCAGCCGGCCCGGCCGGATGTCGTGGCCGCCCACGACGATGTCGGCAAAGTCGACCAGGTCGAGCCGCGTGAAGGGATCGAGCGAGGTGACGAGGCCCACCGGCTCGATCGCGCCGCGGGCCAGGTTTGCCAGCCCCGTGATTGCGGTGGTGGCCACGCCCCCCTTGGCCCCGATGAGCCACAGACCGATACGGCTGCCTGACATGGGAAGTGCTTTCTCGAGAGGTTGTGAGGGGTAAAAACGTCTGGGAAACAGCCCAGTGGGTGGTATCATTCTTGCCATGCACCGCGCATCACGCAAACCATCATGGAAAGGAAGGAGCCCTTACAAGGCCGCATGAACACAAGAGAGTCTTCCCAGAGCCTGCAATCCAAGAGCCTGCAATTGGCCCAGCGCATGCGAGCGCTCGAGCCATCCGCCACACTCGCCATGGCCGCCCGCGCCTCCGCGATGGCCGCCGCCGGCATGAACGTCGTCGACCTTTCGGTCGGCGAGCCCGATTTCCCCACGCCGTTCCATATCTGCCAGGCCGCCGAGGCGGCGATCCGCTCCGGCAAAACGAAATACACCCCCGCCGCTGGCATCCCCGATCTCCGCAAGGCGGTGGCGGCCGACTACACCCGCCGCACCGGTCTGGCCGTAACGCCCGCGCAGGTGGTCGTCTCCAACGGCGCCAAGCACTCGCTCCACAACGCGTTCACGGCAGTCCTCAACGAGGGAGACGAGGTGATCGTGCCGACACCCTTCTGGGTGAGCTACGCGGAGCTGATCAAGCTGGCCGGGGCGAAGCCCGTGCTCCTGTCCACGCGGATCGAGGACGACTTCAAGCTGCGGCCGCAGGCCCTGCGGGCGGCCATCACGCCGGCCACACGGATGCTCCTGCTCTGCACCCCGAGCAACCCCACCGGCGTCGTCTACTCAGCCGACGAGCTCAAGGCCCTGGCTGACATCGCGATCGAGGCCGATCTGGCCGTCGTGTCGGACGAGATTTACGACCAGCTGGTCTTCGACGGCCAAAAGGCGGTGTCGTTTCCGACGCTGCGGCCTGGGCTCGAAGCCCGCACGGTGGTCGTCGCCGGCGTGAGCAAGACCTATTCAATGACCGGCTGGCGGATTGGCTGGACGATCTGCCCGGAGCCGCTCGCCAAGGCGATCGGCAACCTGCAGAGTCAGGAGACGAGCAACCCCTGCAGTGTCAGCCAGCATGCAGCGGTGGCGGCGCTCACCGGTCCGCAGGAATGTGTGGCGGAGATGTGCCGGGCGTTTGAAAAGCGTCGCGACCTTGTGGCGGCCCGGCTCTCAAGCCTCCCGGGCGTGCGTCTGCCGCGGATCGGCGGCGCGTTCTATGCGTTCTTCGACATCGCTCCGGCGCTTGCGAAAGGGAAGAACGGCATTACGACAAGCATGCAGTGGTGCGAGGCGCTTCTGGAGCAGGAGCATGTGGCGCTCGTGGCCGGCAGTGCGTTTGGCGCCGAGGGGCACGTGCGGATGTCGTTCGCCGCGTCGGAGGAGAAGCTGGGCGAGGGCCTCGACCGGATCGCGCGGTTTTTGGGCGCGTGACTGCGCGCTGGTCGATCCGGAGCGTGTCGTTGCCTGGCAATTCGGAGGCAATAGCGGCTGGTTTCTCGACTCGGAATCGGCGCATCGTGGCGTGGTTGGCCTACAGCGCCAGCGCCCGCAGGTCGCGGAACTCGACCTTCATCACCAGGCCGCCGTGGATCTGCAGGCCGATCGGGGCCGGCTCCGCATACTTCGCATCCTTGTATTGCGAGACCTGCTCGCCGTTGAGCCAGACGGTAAACGTGTCGCCCTTCGCCTCGACGCGGATCCGATTCCACTCGCCCGCCTTC
>JAPLNQ010000097.1 GCA_026401075.1 Planctomycetia bacterium | reverse complement strand
GCCCTCACCGGCCTGCGGCTTCTCGGTGAAGCCCGAGACCGTGTCGCCATCGAAGAGGATGCCACCGAACCGGGCCGGTGGGCGGACGGCCGTGAGCGTGACGATCCGGCCCATGCGGCGATGGAATTGGACGAGGGCGTCGATGTCGATGTCGGCCACGCCGTCGCCGTAGGTCAGCTGGAACGTGCCGTCCTTGAGCCAGGGGGCGAGTCGTCGCACGCGGCCGCCGGTGTTGGTCAGGTCGCCCGTCTCGACGAGGTGGACATGCCAGTCCTCGTGCGTCTTCTCGTGGTGATCGATCCGACCGCTGGCGAGATTGACCGAGAGACTGCCCACGAGACCGGCGTAATCGGTGAAGAACCGCTTGATGAACTCGCCCTTGTATCCCAGCGCGATGGCGAAGTCGTTCAGGCCGAACTGGGAGTAGCGCTTGAGGATGTGCCAGAGAATCGGACGGCCTCCGATCTCGACCATCGGCTTAGGCCGCGTGTCCGTCTCCTCGGCTAGTCGTGTGCCGAGACCACCGGCGAGGATTGCTACACGCATTGACGACTCCTTCCATCAAACGCACAACGCAGGCCGAGGGGACGCGTCTATTGAAGGCCCCCGCATCCGACCATCGGCGAACCATGTCCTGCGAGGGGCGGGAGGTTAGCAACGGCAGCCGGGGGGTGAAATGTCAAAATCCTGGCGGCGAGGTCACGGCCGGTGCAGCGTTCTCATGGGGCGTGCTAGTTCCCGCACGACTTTACGGGCGATCGTGGAGATGGCGTCGGCAAAGCTATGATTTTCGCAGACATCGATGCTGGACGCTGTGGGTTGTGGTGCGACCGGGGGCGCCACGGCCGGAGGAGGAGGTGGAGGCAGCAGTGCCTCACGAGCCTGGGGATCGGTATAGATCATTTCCGCGATCCGTACGGCCCCGTCGACATCCTGAACATTTGACGTCGCTAGGATGTTGACGCACCACTGAAAGGTCGGGATCCACCCCGTGGACAACAGCTCCGCGCGAAGCTGTGACAACTCGGTTGGCTCCATGGCCCCCAGCTTGATAAAGGTTTGCTCCTGGCCGATTTCGCAGGCAAGGCGGCCAACCGTCGCCGCATCGTCAGGCTGCGGCAACGCAGCATTTTCAACGAAAGTGCGGACAAACGCCGCCTCGAAATTGATGGGTACATCCTGCGGTAGCAGTTGGGAGTCGCGGCAGGTCAGCAGCGCTTCGAGAATCAGGGAGCTGATCGAACGCATGGACGGCACGCTCGGATGTTGACCGACCGTCGAGTCGGCGTTAAACCGTTCGTAGACTTTTGGATCACCTTGCCCTTGGCTGGAAGCGCCGTTGCTGTGGGGAGAACTACCAAACAGACTCTGCGATGTCTGCATCCGCAGATAACGCCCGCATGCGGAGGCCATCGCCACGCCAAGGTAGACATCGGGAATCCGCGTGGCGATCTGTCGGCCACCCTGCGTCCGGATCCGCTCGAGGAGCCGAGTGTGCACCATGCCATGGTAGGCCTGGGGTAACTCGGTATAGTACGCTGAGCGAAAGTTGGCGAGCTTCCTCAGCCATTGCCGGGAATCTCGAACGTGCTCTTCGGTGGCCTGCCCGAGCGCGAGAAGCCCGGACGCGTGGACGGACTTGGCAGGATCCGGATAGATGTAGAAGCTGTACGGCCAACCTATCGCTTCGATGTCTGGATGCCGGGCGGTGGCCTGCCGTAAGTTCGGTAACGCCCGAGGAAGCAGTCCGTCGTCATCACCGAGGATCACGACCCAGCCATCCGTGATATGGCTGAGGGCAAATTCCCAGTGCTCCGTCATGCCCAGACGCCTAGCCGCGCGGATCGAACGAACCCGCGAATCCTTAGCGGCGGCCCGGGCAATCACATCCGGAGTCTCGTCTTCGCTCGCATTGTCGCTGATGAGGATGGTGCAATTCCGATCCTCCTGGGCAAGGCACGTGGCCAGTGCGTAAGGCAGCACGCCGGCACGTTGGCAGGTCGGAATGAGGATGGTGATCTGTTCGTCGGCCATGGCTTCGCTCGTGACGGCTGCCGGTTTTGTTCAGCTTGAATCGCACAGAAAAAGCTGCCTAAGGGGAGAATCCCCCCGTTCAAGTTGGCTGAGTCAAGCACCGTACAATTACGCCCACCGGCGTGTCGATAGATGAAAATGCGTCGTCTGGGACGAACGGGAAGGATTTCACCGCGGCCGATCGCGGCCAGGCTTCCTCCGCGCAAAGTTTGGCAGCCGGGGATGCGGCGGCCGCTACTACGGGGAGCATCCAATAGTTGACGTTTCTACCCGGCAGCCGCCGCGTATAGAACATGTTCCTCTTTGAAGAAGTTGCGAACGATGCCCGGCTGCTTCTGGCGACGTCGCAGATGCGATCGGGTGTTGGCGATCATCT
>JAPLNQ010000158.1:4553-15263 GCA_026401075.1 Planctomycetia bacterium | reverse complement strand
TGACGCTCGTCGAAGTCGAGCCACCACCAGCCGTCGTCCCATTCGAGCGAAACCCGTCGCCAGCCCAGCGGCACCTGCGGATAAGGGTAGAACGGACCAATGTAAGGCCAAGCCGTTGGGGAATATTGGGTCGGATACTGCACGGCCGCCACGTTGGGCGAGGCCGCGTAGCTGGGCCATGCGTAGTTGGGCATGTTGGGGCCGTCACTACGGCCTGGGATCGGCGGCATGCCGACACCGGTGCCGCCCATGGGCATCGGGCCTCCGGAATACCCGGGGCCACCGCTGGCGTAGCCACCCGCTCCAGCCTGACCGCCGCTGGCATAGCCACCGTCGGCCACGCCGCCATTCACGGGACCACCTTCGACGGTCCGCATGGAACCGGGCACCATCTGGCCATCAGCCACTGGCCCCTCATACCCATTGGGCGATGGCAGATGCATCGGATCCGCCGCCATACCGCCCCGCATCGACGTCCGCTGCACGGGGCCACGCATGGCCGTTCTGGGATCGTTCCTGGGATCATTTCTGGGATCCATTCTGGGATCGCGGCCCATGCCCTGCATCGGCTGCGGCTGAGCCTGGCCGGGCGCGGGCTGCATGGACCGAGCTGATGTCATGGCGAGAGGGCGGGGAGAATTCGGTGCTTGGCGGCCGCTGGCGCCGCCTTGCGGCCGCGCGGTAGGAGCCAGCGCCTGGGCGAGTTGCACCGAGGCTTCCTGGCCACCGAAGGCGAGCAGCCCACGGGGGGCCGACCTGGCTTCGCCTGCGTTTGAGGATCCTTCAGCCAAGGCTTTTGCCGCTGCGGCAGGCGTCGGGCCCTTCTTGGCCGCTGCGGGGGAGGGCATGCCAACCACTCCCCATGCCGATGAGGGCATGCTGAGCGTCGGCGTTCCTCCGGCCGACTCGGCCTGCTTGCCGATGGCGAGCCGATTGACCACCCGTTCCACGCCAGGAGTGTTTTCGGCAAGGCTCATGGCGGCTGCCAGTTGCTTCTGATCAGCAACCCGGCCCTCGAGCCACACGGTGCCCGACTTCGCCTTCACATTGACCCTGTAACCGGCCAAAGACCCCGATTCTCGCAGTTTCGCGGCCACGGACCCCGCCAGATCATCGGCCCGTGCCGCCGGCAGGACAAACGATGTGCCGACCACGGCCATCACGAATGCGGATCTCAGAATGGACATGCATGGCTCCTTGGATCGATGCGGCTGCGGCCCGCACAAAAGCTGCTGAAGGCCCTTCAGGAAAGTGTCAGGCACGCATGCCCGACCTTTGCCCCGGAGTCTTTTCGGCGCACGATCATGCCGAAGGGGAGTTTTTTTCCGTGCCCAACGAAAACGCCGACAATTCAGGAAGCCTGCGGCAGCCAGGCAAGGAGGCCGGCTCGTTGAAGGGGACGGCGAGGCGAGGCGAGGCCAGGCGAGGCGAGGCGAGGCGTTGCATCCCAGGCCACGCCGCCGACCGCGGCAGATCTGCGCGGCGTGAAACCAGCTACTGAAAATCGACGATGGCGATGAGTGTCATCAGTGTGAGCGTCACGGCGCACGCGGCGCTCGACCCAGGCCCGAACTGCAGGCTCCAGCCGCACAAGCCCCCGACAACGACGAGCGACAGGAGGCAGAGCCACTGACCGCCCCGTTCATACCGGGTACCTTCCGCCAACCTGGCAGAGGCGGCAGCCGCGATCCCGATAACCTGAATGACGCCCAACGTGCAAAGCAGCGGGCTGACGGCGAGTGCAAAAAGGCTCATGCCGGCACACTAGCGGACCAACCACCAGCTCTGCAAAGCCAGTTTCCGCTTCGGGATCGCCTGGCCCGGCCCCGCCACGGTCACTTGCCTTCGAGCAACGCGTCGATCTTCTTCTCCAGCTCAGTGATCACGACATTGCGGTCGACGACCTTGCCCTCGGCATCGAGCAGGATCATCGTCGGTAGCGTCAACACCCCAAGTTCTTCGGCCAGACGGCCATCGAGGCCTCCCGCTTCATGGAGCTGTGGCCACGCGATCGGCTTGGCCTTCAAAAACTTCTCCAACTGCTGCTTGTCGGAATCGAGGGCGATCCCGACGACGGCAAACTTCTTCGGCCCATACTTCGCGGCCAATTCCCGGATCTGCGCCATGTCGACCTTGCACGGCTCGCACCACGTGGCCCAATAGTGCACGAGCACGGGCGTGCCACGCAGCGATTCGAGCGACACCTGCTTGCCATCGAGCGCCACGCCCGAGAGAGCCAGCGGCTTACCCACGCTCTCCAGCCGACGAGCCGCCCCCCGAGCCTTCCGAGCGGGAACCGATTCCGGAAAATTCTTGATGATCGCGGCATAGCGATCGAGCGCCTCCCGCTCCTTGCCGGAGAATTCGTCGGCGATGCCCATCTGCAGCATCGCCTCGGCCGCATCGGGCGAGGCGGGATACTTGGCAACGAAAGCCTGCAACTCCTCGAGCCAGGCAGCCTGCACCTTGTCGACATCGACGCCCGCCTGCTGCATGTTGGCGGCATACCGAGCCTGCGCCAGGCGAAACACGACAAACCCGGCCAGCGACTCATCCGCAGCCACAGCCGTGGCCAACTGCTCCAGCTTGGCGGTGCCATCGGAGAGCGAGCCGTCCTGCACACCGGCAGCCAGCGTCTCCGCGTATTGCCGCACCCAGAACGGCCGCTCGGCGGCATCGGCAGTCTCGACAACCTGCCCGAGGATCGCCACCTGCTCCTCAGTCAGCTTCTTGCGGCCGTCGGCATCGGCGGCAGCGAGCTTCGACTCCAGATCGCGCAGCCTACCCAGCAACGGCTTGAGCCGCTCGCTCGACTGAGGGCCCGCATCGGACTGCTGGCCAGCCCCCGCCTTGGGCGTGAAAAAGCCAACCGCCTCGGCCACATCACCCGGTTCACCCGACACCTGCGGCGCTGCTACCGGCCGCCACGCATCACCGCACCGCACCAGCGATCCGACGAAGAGCTGACCGTTGCGCGTCCCGCTTTCGACAATGGCCATGACGTTGTCATAGGCAAGCACGTCCCGAGCCACCCCATCGCTGCCGGCCGGTAGCGTGCCTGCGGGCTGGGGCGTCATCATCGTGCTCCACTTCGCCTCGGGGCCCAACTGCTTCTGCGACGCGGCGATGCGCGCAAATTCGGCTGGAGCCGCCGCCACGCGTTCCAGCAACTCGGCAAGCCGCTGCCCCTCGAAGCCTGCCGCCTCGAGATCCGCCTTGGTGGGCAAGAGCCGCCGGAAGGCCACCGCGTCGCGAGACTTGATCGCCTCAACGAGCTCCCGGCAGACTTCCTCCGCAGAGATTGCCTTCCAGGCATCGATCACTCCATTTTCGTCTTCATCAACGCCCCATCGGCTGCCGGCGGAGTTGAGCCAGCGAGACTGGTCGACCTTGGCATTGTGGTTGGAATCGATGTCGCGAAAGACCTCGATGCCATCCTTGTAGTAGCTCCAACGATCCACCACGCGGTCGGCGTTCGTGTCGGCGAAGATCCTCAGGATCTCGCCGGTCGCCCCGCGGACAACGAATGCCGACGCCGTCCCCGCCTTCTCGGTCTTGATGGTGGCGTTTTTGGCGGCCTCTCCTTCCGGTCGGTCGTAGTCCACGTCCTTCTGGCTGGGACGCAGGCCGAGGGCGTATTCAACCGTGGGGCCGGCAGCCTCGACGGGCGCCGAAAGGCCCACAAGCCCCAGGCAGAGACCCAGGCATCCAAACACCATGCCTGGCAGAAAACCGAGGAAAAACAACGCTTTGGCGGCAGCGGCTCGCTTCATCGACATGATCACGTTCCTCTTTGGTTGGAGTTTCCGCACAACCTACCGGGAACGTCGCGCTGCGCCTGCCCCATTTTCCAGCCCCAGCAGCTCCCGCCGCAGGAGGCTTGCCCCCTTTGAAAACGCCCCGCCTGCATCTACACTCCACGGCTCCCGTTGACTGGCAAGGTCCCAAGTTCGAATCTTGGCGCGCGCATCGTGAGTCCGCAGTCCCAGCCGCGGAAGCAGATTCGTTCAAGCCGGGGACGTAGCTCAATTGGGAGAGCACCGCCTTTGCAAGGCGGGGGTTGAGGGTTCGATCCCCTTCGTCTCCATATTTTTGAATCGCGCCCGAGCGGCCGTTCCTGGCCCCGTCGGGCTGTTGGCCGTGGCGGCCATGGCGTCGCAGTGGGCAGAGATCGTGGCGGAATCTGACCATGTAACGCGGCTGGACTCGCGAGGGGCGCTCGAGGCGTTTTTCGCGGGACGACGCGACGCGACAGATGCCCTGACACCTGCCTCCGCGCCGCCGCCGATCGCCTCCGATCCGCAGCGGCCGATGCCAACCTTCTCGCCCGCCTGGGCGGTGACGAACTCGTTGCCATCTTCACCGGCCCACAGGCGGCAGCCTCGGCCGAGCGCACCGCTGCGAACCTCGCCGGCAGCTCCACGCCATCATTAAGAGCCGCGGCAATTGTGCAGAAACAAGGTGAAAACTTCGCGGGACTGGTCGACCGGCTCTATGCAATCGTCCGCCGTTCCTGAATAATAGGGAACGTCCGCCGGTCTCTCATCCTCCCGCCCCTCTGCCGGCTCACTCCAGCCGGTCCCCCAGCCCATGTCAACCGCGCCCATCGTCCATTCGTCCGCCGCCCCCACGGGCACCCGCCGCAACGATATCCGCAACCTCGCCATTATCGCCCACGTCGACCACGGCAAAACGACGCTCGTCGACTGCCTGCTGCGGCAGAGCGGCCAGTTTCGGGCCAGCCAGCTTTCCGGTGAGCGGATCCTCGACTCCAACGACCTGGAAAAGGAACGTGGCATCACGATCCTCGCCAAGAACATCGCCGTCGAGTGGAAGGGGACGAAGATCAACCTCATCGACACGCCAGGCCACGCCGACTTCGGCGGCGAGGTGGAGCGGGTGCTCCGCATGGCCGACGGGGCGCTCGTGCTCGTCGATGCGGCCGAGGGGCCGATGCCGCAGACCCGGTTCGTCCTCGCCAAGGCCTTGGAAAGCCGGCTACGCCCCGTCGTCGTGGTCAACAAGATCGACCGGCCCGATGCCCGACCGCTGGAGGTTCTTGACGAGATCCTCGGGCTGTTCCTCGAACTCGGGGCCGACGACGACCTCGCCGACTTTCCCTTCGTCTACGCATCGAGCCGCCACGGCTTTGCCTCGCACGATCCAGCCGTGCGGGAAGGCACGATGCAGCCGCTCCTCGACCTCGTCCTCGAAAAGATCCCGGGGCCGACGGTCGATCACAACGCCTCCCTGCAGATGCTCGTGACCACGCTGGGCTGGTCCGACTATGTCGGCCGGATCGCCATCGGCCGGCTCGATTCGGGCAAGCTCATCAAGGGGGCTCCCGTTGTGCGGTCGACCGCCGCCGCGGGCCTCGTCAACGCGAAGGTGGTGGGGCTGCAGGTCTTCGACAAACTGGGCCGCGTGGATGTGGAGGAGGTCACTGCTGGCGACATTGCTGCCGTGAGTGGAATCGAGGATGTCGAGATCGGCGACACGATCTGCGATCCCGCCGACCCGCGGCCGCTCCCGCGGCTCTCGGTCGATGAACCAACCCTCAGCATGGTGTTTGGCGTCAACACCTCGCCGCTCGCGGGCAAGTCGGGCAAGTTCCTCACCACCCGCCACCTTCGCGACCGGCTCATGAAGGAACTGGAGCGAAACGTCGCGCTACGGGTCGACACGATCGAGGGCTCGGAGCAGTTTTCCGTGTCGGGCCGCGGCCTGTTGCACCTCTCCGTGCTGATCGAGACGATGCGTCGCGAGGGCTACGAACTCTCGGTCGGCAAGCCCCGTGTCATTCTCCGCAAGGAGGGCAACAAGACGCTCGAGCCGTTCGAAACGCTCGTCGTCGAGGTGCCGCACGACAAGCTCGGCCCGGTGATGGAACTCACCGGCTCGCGCCGCGGCCAACTGGTGCACATGGGCTCGCGAGGCGAGTTTGCCCACGCCGTGTTCTCGATCCCCGCCCGTGGCTTGATCGGCCTGCGCACCCGCGTGCTCAACGCCACGCAGGGCACCGCCATCATGCACCACCGCTTCGAGGCCTGGCGGGAACTCGAGGGGGATGTGTCGGGGCGGGCAAACGGTGTGCTCGTGTCGATGCTGCCCGGCAAAGCGGTGGCATTCGGGCTCGACGGCCTCCAGGAACGGGCCGATCTCTTCATCGAGCCTGGCGACGAGGTCTACGAGGGGATGATCTGCGGCGAGAACGCCCGCAGCGACGACATGACCGTCAACCCGACGAAGGAAAAGAAGCTCACGAACATGCGGGCCAGCGGCAGCGACCGCAACATTCTCTTGAAGCCGCCACGGCGGATGTCACTGGAGGAGTCGCTCGAATACATCGAGGATGACGAACTGGTGGAGGTCACGCCGCCGGTCATCCGACTCCGCAAGATCCTGCTCTCCGAGCACGAGCGACGGAAGGTCTCGCGGCAGAAAGCCCCGGTCTGACAGCCGCTACAGTTCGTAGACGTGACCGGACCGGACCAACTCGACGTTGGCCAGCCCGAGGCTTTCGAGTTCGCTGGCGATCTGGGCCGCATACCGCGCCTTGCGGTGCACCACGATCCAGCGGACCTGCCGCGGCAACTTCCCGATCTCAGCGGCGAAGGTGGCGGTGCTGAGGTGTCCGGTGATGGTGGCCAGGTCGGCAAGCGAATGCGGGAAACTCGCCTCGAGAAAGACTGCCTTGAGCCGGTCGATTGAGGCGAGATGCTCCCAGAATTTTTCGGTGGGGCCGGTGTCGGAAGGGAAGGCGACCGCGGTCTGGCCGTCATCGACCACCAGCCCAATGGTGTCGACTCCGTGCGATACCGGCACGGGCGTGATGGTGAGGCCGGCCCGGGTGACCGGCCGCAGCGACTCGATCGCCGTCGTCCTCACAAAGGCATTGCTGGGCCGCGACAAATCGATGAAATCGGGCCACACCCGGCCGTTGAACATGTCGCCGTGGAGAAAGTCGAGCACCTCCCGCGACGCCAGCACCTCCACGCATTCGGGCCCCGGGTCGTAGACATTCTCGAGAAAAATCGGCAGCGTCGCGACGTGGTCCAAGTGTTCGTGGGTGATGAAGACATACTTCACCCGCCGCTGCCGCTGCAGGTCGGCCAGGAGCCCGATCGACCCGGCGTCGATCGCCACCTCGTCGTTGACGAGAAACGACACGAGAAACTGCAGGTCGGATGGGGGGTTGGTCGAGTTCAGCAGTTCGATACGCATGAGATCGAAGGTTTTGTTGGCAGTCGCTGGAGGTTGGCAGAAGAGGATAACCGACGACCGCGAGGTTTACATGGAGAAAAAATCGTGGATTCGTTGGAAGATGTCGTGCGACTCCGGGCGGACCCGATCGACCGATGCCATGGCCTGCGCCCGCTCGCTCTCCCGCACCTGCAACGCCGCGCCGAGCTGTTCGACGAGGTTGGGCTGGGCCGCGAGAAGCCTCCGAAACGACTCGTGCCCTACCTCCAGCAGCCGGGTTTCGACGAGGGCGGCGACCGTGGCCGACCGCGGGGCGCCGGTCATGAGCGACGTTTCTCCAAAATAGTCACCCTCGTCGAGCGTGGCCAGCCGGACCGACGCCGCCCCTTCCTGAACGACCGTGACCTCGACGCGGCCGCTCATGATCACGAACAGGCTGTCGCCTGGATCCCCTTGCCGGATCACTGGTTCGCCGGCGGCAAAGAACCGCTCGACGTTCTCCTCCGCCAGCCGGCGAATCTGCTCCGGCGTGAGCGGGCCGAGCATGCCGATTCGTTGCAAGCTCCCGACACGTCGCTCGACGGCCGTCGTCTCCGACTCGATGACGGGCGGCGGCAGTTGGGTGATCCGGATCTGCTGCGTGGCGACCGGAATCTCGATGCCCTGCCGGGCGAAGGCGTACCAGATCCGGTCGCGGGCCATGCCGTCCACGCGGTCGCGTTTGTCGAAGTCGGCGGTGAAGAGCCTGACCCAGTATTCGATACCCCGCTCCTTGAATTCGTTGGTAACCACCGACGGCGCCGGATGCTCGAGCACGCCGAAGCTGCCACGGATGGCATCGACGATCGTCTGCTGCACCCGCTGGGGCGAGACATCGTAGGGCGCGACCACGTAGAGCGAGCGACGCGACCAGGGCTCGGGCTTGGTGAAATTACGGATCGACGCCTGCGCGAGCTGCCCATTGGGGATGATCACAAAGGCCTCGTCGAGGGTGATCACCTTCGTGGCCCGCCAGTTGATCTCCACCACCCTGCCGATGTGGGCGGGATTGGTGTCGTATTGAATCCAATCTCCCAGTTCGAACGGTTGTTCGGCGTGGATGGCCAGCCCGGCGAAGACGTTGCCGAGCGTGTCCTTGAGGGCGAATCCGAGCACTGCCGTCAAGACCGCCGATCCGGTGAACAGGTTCTCGGCCCGCACGCCTGCTTCGAAAAGGATGGTGATCAGCGCAGCCACAACCGTGACCAGCCGGAGCACGTCGAGAAAGATCCGTGGTATGGGCCGGCTGATACGCTCCCACGCCGACACGATCACCATCAGCAGCACCGACTGCAGGAGCGACGCCAGCAGGAAGAAGCGAATGCCGAGGGCCGCGATCTTGGGAGCGTCGAAGGAATCGGGAAACAGCCACGCCACCGCCAGCGGCAAGGGCGCGAGCAGCAGCAGGGTGATCGGCCCCCACGCCAGCCACCGGCGGCCCCGGGGCGCCGAGAAGACGAAGAGCACCAGCGCCACCAGCGCCACGATCAGTTCGCGGCCCAGTTCGTGGTCTCCGCCGCTGTTCAGGGTGTTGAAGAACCCGCTGAGAACACTGTCTTCCATGCGTGCTGGCACTCCATCCGGCTGCCGATTGATGCTCCGTGTGCGGCAGATTGTGCCCGGTTTGGGGGCGGCCGACAAACCCCGGAACCGCGGTATACCTCGCGATTTCGCGATCTCCCTGATGCCGGATAGACGCCGAGGGGGACTATTTTTATACTCTGGGGCCCGCGGGAAGGTCCGCGGCTACTTCCATTTTCCAGCCCGAGACGATCCGGAACACGTATGGTCAAACTGACGGTTCGCGAACGCGAAAGCATTCAGGAGGCGGTCCGCCGCTTCCGCAAACTGGTCGAGCGCAGCGGCATCAAGAAGGAGATGCGTCGCAGGGAGTTTTTCGAGAAGCCCAGCGAGACCAACCGTCGTGCCCGCCTCCGCGCCGAACGCCGCACCAAGCGGAACCGTCTGCTCGGCATTGTTTAGCCGTTGGCAAAACAACGTCGCGCTCCAGCGGCGTCTCACGAGCCCCAGTCGAGCGCGACGTCGAGCCATGGGGCATCGTGCGTCGGCCAGCCTGTGCTGACCCTGTCGACGCCGGTCCGGGCGATCTCCGCCACCGTATCGAGCCGGATGCCGCCCGACGCCTCGAGCACCACGCCCGGCCCGATCGCATCTCGCCTGGCCACACAGGAGGCCAGTTGCGCCCGAGTCATGTTGTCGAGCAGGACAATGTCGGGGCGGGCCTCCAGCACGGAGTCGAGGGTCTCCACCGCGTCGATCTCGATCTCCACCACCATGGACTCGGCCCGCGATGGCGGAAATGTCTGCGCCACGAAGGATCTCGCCCGCGTCACGGCAGCCGCCGGCGAAATCCCCGCGCTGGCCAGGGCGGCAAGATGGTTGTCCTTGATGAGGATCGCGTCGTAGAGCCCCATGCGGTGGTTCCAGCCTCCACCCATGCGGACGGCGTATTTGTCGAGCAGACGCCAGCCAGGCACCGTTTTCCGCGTGTCATAGACGCGGCAAGGGGTGCCCGCCACGGCGTCGACAAGCCGGCGGGTAGCGGTGGCAACGCCCGACATCCTGCCGAGAAGGTTGAGCACCACGCGTTCGGCGGCGAGCACACTGCGGGTGGCCCCCGCAAGCACAGCCACCCGCGCACCCGCCGCGACGACCGTGGCATCGGCCACGAGCGGCCGCCACTCAAGCCCTGTGTCGGCTACGCTCGCCACAATCCCGGCCGCCGCCAGCCCGGCGATCACCCCGGGACTCCGCGTCACCACGGCCAGTTCGCTGCGGGCCGAGCGGTCGATCAGCCCCACGCTGGTCCAGTCGCATTCATGGCCCAGATCCTCCGCAAACCACTCGACGGCCCGCCCCGCCACGTGACTGGCGAGATGTTCATCCCAATCCGATTGCCGAAACTCGCGACACGTGGACGACATGGGCACTCCTGTTTGGCGACCGGCTATAGCGTACAGTGAAGCGTCTCAAATGCCGCTACCATGACCATGTGGCCCCCCGCATCCGCGGCTCGGGCTTCGTGCCGAGGCCCCTCGCCCCTCACTCCCCATGGAACCACCCGACACCACCTCCACGCTGCTGCCGCCCCGATCGCAGCCACTGATCGCCTTCATCGTCGCCGGCTGCCTGGGCGTGGGTGCAGCGTGGTTCGTGGCCGCGGGCGGACTGGCAGGACGCCTCGTCCATCACGACGCAGCCCCGGTCGGCGACAACCGCTTCACCGTCAACATCAACACGGCCGGCGAAACCGAACTGGCACAACTCCCGGGACTGGGGGCCACCACGGCCCGTAGAATCGTCGACCATCGCACGGAGCACGGTCCGTTCGCCTCGCTCGAAAGCCTGCTCGATGTGCCCGGCATCGGGCCGGCCACGCTCGACGCGATGCGGCCGCACCTGCGGCCGATCCGCAAAGCGAAGCCAGCCCCCCAACAGCCATGAGTG
>JAPLNQ010000158.1:0-4488 GCA_026401075.1 Planctomycetia bacterium | reverse complement strand
CAGCCGGCTGCCATCGACGCGCTCGTCCGCGGCATCGAGGATGGGCGAAAATCACAGGTGTTGATGGGTGTGACCGGCTCCGGCAAGACGTTCACGATGGCCAACGTGATCGCGCAGGTCGGCCGGCCGACGCTCGTGCTCTCCCACAACAAGACGCTTGCTGCCCAGCTCTACTCCGAGTTTCGCGACTTCTTCCCGCACAACGCCGTCCATTACTTCGTCAGCTACTACGACTACTACCAGCCCGAGGCCTACATTCCGCAACGCGACATCTTCATCGAGAAAGATGCCGCGATCAACAAGGAGATCGACCGCCTCCGACTGGCGGCGACCAGCGCGCTGGTGAGCCGCAAGGACGTGATCGTGGTGGCCAGCGTGTCGTGCATCTACGGCCTCGGCTCGCCGGACGATTACCGGGCGATGGTCGTCCGACTGGCCAGCGGCATGACGCTGACTCGCGACAGCCTGCTCGAGAAGCTCATCTCGATCCAGTACGAGAGAAACGACGTCGCGTTCGAACGCGGAAAATTCCGTGTGCGGGGCGATACGATCGACATCTGGCCCCCGTACGACGAACTGGCTACCCGCGTCGAATTCTGGGGCGACTGCGTGGAGTCGATCGCAATCACGCATCCCACCAGTGGCGAGGTGGCCGCGAAGAAGGATGAAACCTACTTCTATCCGGCCCGGCACTTCGTGATGCCGGAGGACCGGATCCGCGCGGCGGTCGGAGAGATCAAACGGGAACTGGAGGCGCGGCTCGAGGAGCTGAAGTCGCAGGGAAAGCTGCTCGAGGCGCAGCGGCTCTCGGCGCGGACGCGGTTTGACATCGAGATGCTGATGGAGGCGGGATTCTGCCCCGGCATCGAAAACTACTCGCGGCCGCTGAGCGGTAGGGCACCGGGCAGCACGCCCGAAACGCTGTTCAACTACTTCCCGAAGGAGTTTCTGTTCTTCGTCGATGAATCCCATGTCACCGTGCCCCAGGTCCGCGGCATGTACGCGGGGGATCGCAGCCGGAAGCTGACGCTCGTCGAGCACGGATTTCGGCTGCCCTGCGCCCTCGACAACCGTCCGCTGATGTTTGAGGAGTGGGAAAAGAAGATCGATCAGACGGTCTATGTGTCGGCCACGCCCAGCACATGGGAGCTCGATCGCACCGGCGGCGAAGTGGTGGAACAGGTGATCCGGCCCACCGGCCTGCTCGATCCGGTGATCGAAATCGTGACGGCCAGGCAGCAGGTGACGCATCTTCAGGGGGAGATCGAGAAGACGGTGGCGGCAGGGAACCGTGTCTTGGTCACGGCACTGACCAAGAAGCTTGCCGAAGACCTGTCGGCCTACTTTCAGGAGCGGAAGGTCCGCTGCCGCTGGCTCCACAGCGAACTCGACGCCTTCGAGCGCGTGGAACTGCTGCAATCGCTGCGCGAGGGGGCGTTCGACGTGCTGGTGGGCGTGAACCTGCTCCGCGAGGGGCTCGACCTGCCGGAGGTGGCGCTCGTCGCCATTCTCGACGCCGACAAGGAGGGCTTTCTGCGAAGCGAGACGTCACTGATGCAGACCATCGGCCGGTCGGCACGCAACGTCGACGCCAGAGTGATCCTCTACGCCGACACGGTCACCGAATCGATGCGGCAGGCGGTCGACGAGACAGTCCGCCGCCGCGCCCTCCAGGAAGCCTACAACACGGCCCACGGCATCACCCCCACCACCATCCGCAAGGAAATCCGCGCTGGCATCGCAGCCGAGGCCACCTCGCGGGCAGTCGCGTTCGAGGCGGTAGGGCAGGGGGAGGAATCCCAGCGCCACGCTGCCGAGTTGCTCGAAGAGCTCGAGGCTGCGATGATGCAAGCGGCGGCCGAACTCGATTTCGAACGGGCTGCACGGATCCGCGATCAGATCGCCGCCCTGCGCGACGGAAAAACCAAGCCCGGCCGCGGTGGGCCACGTGGTCGGGGCCGGGGAGCGAGGGGCGGATCTTCCGGCGGTTCTGCCGGTGGGTCGTTCAATGGGCGGATTCCGCGGCCGAAACGCTGACAATGCAGGGGACCATCCGATGCCACACGCCGAGCCACACAAGGCCGAGCAGCCAGCGGCGCTGGTCCCTGCACAGGGTGTCGACACCGAGGATGTGTCCCGGATCGACACCGCCGCGCTCTGGCAGGCGATCTGCCGCATCTCGGGAGACTACATCGCCGTCGTCGACCGCACCGGCACGATCCGTTTCTGCAACCGCGTGGACGACGGCTGGTCGCCAGAGCAGGTGATGGGCCGCAGCATGCTCGACTTCACCCTGCCGGAGTCGACGGAGCAACTGTACCGAGTGATCGAGGACGTCTTTGCAACAGGCAGGGAGCAGACCACCGAGACGACCGTGCGACGGCCCGACGGCAGTCTCAACTACTTCTTGCTGCGGCTGGGACCGGTGCTCGTCGATGGCCGCACGGCCGCCATTCTCGTGTGCTGCGAAAACATCCTCCCGCTCAAGACATCGGAGAAGTCGCTGCAGCACGAGCGAAATATGCTGCGGCGGCTGCTCAAGATCCAGGAACGCGAGCGGCAGCTCGTCTCCTATGAGATTCACGACGGACTCGCTCAGTATCTCGCCGGGGCGATGATGCAATTGGAGGCCTGCGAACATGGCCTGGGTGGCTCGTCCAAAAACCGCGAACTTGGCGAAGGTTTGCGTCTCCTGCGGGCGGCGGCCGACGAGGCGCGGCGGCTGATCGGCGGCCTCCGGCCGCCGGCCCTCGACGAGTTGGGGATCATCGACGCCGTCGAAACGCTGGTGGCCGATGCCCGAACCGAAGTTGCACGGGTCGAATTCACCCACCACTTGCCGGCCCCGCGACTGCCTCCCGATGTGGAAACAACGATCTTCCGCATCGTGCAGGAATCGTTGTCGAACGTCCGCCGGCACGCCCACGCCGCAACCGCGAGCGTGCGGCTTGAACAGCATGGTGACAACGCCGTTCGGATCGTCGTGCAGGACGACGGCGTCGGCTTCGATTCCGCCGCCGTCGCCGACGACCGTTTCGGCATCGAGGGCATCCGCCAACGGGCCTGGTTGCTGGGTGGCGAGCCGGTTGTCGCGAGTAGCCCTGGCCGCGGGACAACGGTCACTGTCACGCTGCCGCTCGAACCCAAGGACCCGATCTCCGCGTTGGGCTGACCGGCCGCGGCAGCCGGCCGCGACCGTCGAGTTCACGACGCGACGCCGCTCAGGCAGCCTTGCGGAGCCCGTCGCGGGCGTGGTCGAGCGAACGGCCGAGACGGCGGCGGCCCGAGGTGGCGCCGATAGGCGATGCCTTCGATTCAAGTACCGTCTGTTCCTGTGGGGCGTCCCGGTGGATGGTGAGCCGTTCGCGGAGCGACTGGGCCAACGCCGGACCGAGGTCATCCCCCTGATTCCGCGTGCCGACATCCTCTACCGCGTCGGCCAGTCCCAGCACGACTGCCTGCCGCACACCTTCCCGCAGCCATTGAAAAAAGCTCATGGTCGGTTCTCCCTCGCTCCCCCGGATTCGCAAACACCAGAAACGTCACCGCGGCCGCTCGAGCCGCACCGCGTCTGCCAGTGGTATCGGATGCTCAGGCGTCGGGCTTCACGGAGGACCTGCCCCGGGCCGCTCTCGGACTCTGGGCAGACTCTGCCGGGCCCGGGCGGCGGCCAGCCGACCGACGCACACCAGGCACATGTCGTCACTGCGGATCTGGCCGGCCGAGTGTCGCTCCACGTCTGCGAGCAAGCGACGGCCCAATTCGCCGGCCCCGCCACCCTTTTGCGTCAACACCTTCTCCAGCCGCTCCAGACCGTAGAGCCGCTGTTCGTGATCCATGGCCTCGCTGATCCCATCGGTGTAGAAAACGAGCGTGCTGCCGGCAGCGAGATCCAGTTCACACGCCTGATACCCGCGGGTGGCATCGAGGCCGAGCGGCAGGCAACCCAGGTCGGTACCGACCGTCTGGACTCGTCCCGACGCCTCGCGGAGGAAGACCGGCAGGTGGCCCGCGCTCACCAGGGTGACACGGTGCGACCGCGGATCGAGCACGGCGACCACCATGCTCGCGAACCGATCGTCCCAGCCTCCGCGCAGGAAACTTTCGTTGATCAACGACACGGCCTTGGCAAGATCGCGTTCGCTGGCGAGACAGTAACGCACGTCGGCCGACAGCGCCGCCATCACCAGGGCCGCAGACACACCCTTCCCTGAAACATCGGCCAGCACGAACGCCAGTCGCCCCTCCGACAGCGGCACATAGGCGAAAAAGTCTCCGCCCACATGCTGCGCCGGTTCGTAATAGTCGAACACCTCGTAGCCCTCGATCTCCGGTGGCTTTGACGGCAGCAATCCCTGCTGCACGCGGTGGGCCAGTTCCAGATCGCGCTTGAGCTGTTCCTGCTGAACACGGCGGTCGTGGGCGACGGCCTGCTCAACGGCCTGTGCCGCCTGGCCGGCGATGCCTGCGAGCACCTGCAGGTCGGGC
>JAPLNQ010000126.1 GCA_026401075.1 Planctomycetia bacterium | reverse complement strand
TTGCGTCAGGATCGCCTCGATCACGCGACGGCGAAGGTCTTCTTGGGCCTCGGATGACAGTGAGCGAGCGTCTTTGTGTGCCATGCACCGACTATAGCGAGGCAAAGCGTATAAGTCAAGTATTTAACGCCCGGAGTAGTATTGCTCAAGGCGATCGCCGCCGTGCCACACACCGGCGGCAAGCTTTTCACACCTGAGAGCGGCTTCTATAAGACGCTCCGCGACTGGATCGCTGCCGGCGCCCCGGACGACGACGGCGCGGTGCCGGACATGGTCGACGTGGTACTCTCGCGAAAGTCTTTCGTCTTCGACAAGGCGGGCTCCGCAGAGCCGCTGGCGGTGACGGCGTCCTACGCAGACGGCTCGAAACGCGACGTCACGTGGCTGGCCCGGTTCTTCTCGAATAACCCCAGCGTGGCCGACATCGACGCTGACGGCCGCGTCACATCCAAGGGCTCCGGCGACACCAATGTCTTCGCCCGCTTCGGCCGGTTCACCGTCGGCGCCGAGGTGATCGTCCTGCCGCAGGCCGAAGGCTTCGTCTGGCCGAATCCGTCCGCCAACAATTTCATCGACACGCTCGTCTTCGACCGCCTGCAGAAGCTGCGGATCGCCCCCTCCGACATCTGCGACGACGAAACCTTCCTCCGCCGCGTCACGCTCGACCTCGCCGCCCGCGTGCCCACCGTCGAGGAATACCGGGCATTCATGGCCGACACCGCCTCCGACAAGCGGGCACGCAAGGTCGACGAACTGCTCCAGAGCGACGGCTTCGTGGAGTTGTGGACGACGATCTGGAGCGAGCACATGCGAAACAAGGGCTCCACGTTCGCTCCCAATGCCATGCTGCCAAAATCATCCGATGCCTTTCAGGATTGGATCCGCAGGCAGATGAAGTCGGGCCGGCCGCTCAATGAATTCGTGGCCGAGATGGTGGCCGCCTCCGGCAGCAATATCTCCGCAGGGCCGCCCAACTTCTACACCATGATGGTGAACAAATGGAACGTCGACCCGAAGCCCCTCGCGGCCGACGTCTCCCAGTTGCTGCTGGGCGTGCAGATCCAGTGCGCCGAGTGCCACAACCATCCGTTCGATCGCTGGACGATGGACGACTACTACTCCCTCGTCAGCTTCTTCACCGGCGTCAAGCGGATCAACGGCATCGAGCCGCGGGAGCGCCGAATCTTTTTCGATCTCACCGCCGACCCCGCCAAGCATCTCGTGGATGAGCGGCCGATGCCCGCCCGCGTGCTCGGCGGCACGGAGCCGGTTCCCTCCGGCATCGACCCGCGAAAGGCACTCGCCGCCTGGCTCACAGCGCCGGAGAACAAGCTCTTTCGCGAGAACATCGCCAACCGGATCTGGGCTCAGCTGATGGGCCGCGGCGTCGTCGAACCGGTCGACGACGTGCGGGTAAGCAATCCGCCCGCCAACGCACCTCTCTTCGAGGCCCTCGGAGAGCGGCTCGTGGAATTGAAGTTCGACCTCCGCGGGCTCGTCCGCGACATCTGTTCGTCGCGGGTCTATCAGCTTTCGAGCCAACCGAACGCATCGAACGCCCTCGACACCCGGCAGTTCTCCCACGGGCATCTGCGCCGCCTGCGGGCCGACGTGCTCCTCGACGCGATCGCCGACGTCACGGGCAAACCAGGTGAACTCGCCAACTTTCCCCCTGGCACGCGGGCCGTCGCCTTCCACCCGCGGAACGCCGGCGGTGCGGCAGCCGGTGCGAAGAGCAGCGAGGAATTTTTCCACAGTTTCGGGCATGCCAAGCGCGAGAGCGTGGCTGCGGCGGAGACGAAGCGCGAGCCGACGCTCGCCCAGGCCCTCCACCTGATCGTGGGCGATACCGTCCGCGACCGGCTCGCGGACGGCGGCGTGGTCAAAAAGCTCGTGGAGACGAAGTCGACGCCCGAGGACGTCGTCGAGGAGCTCTTCATCCGCACGCTTGCCCGGAAGCCCGACAGCGAAGAGATGGCCGCGATGATCTTGCTCGTCGGCGACAAGCCCAAGGACCCGGCCCCCTACGAAGACATCTTCTGGAGCCTCCTCAACTCGACCGAGTTCCTCTTCAGCCACTGACCGCGTCTGTCATCCATCCCCACACCCGCGAGGGCCTTCCCGATGCGATTCCCGCGTGGCGCCTGCCGGCGTTCCCGTTCGCTCCCGATTCTCATCGCCTGCCTGGCCTGTGTGGTCTGCCTGACCGGCCTCGCCTGCGTGGCGGCCCGTGGCGACGAGACCGGTCCACCGATCACGTTCGAAGACCACGTGGCGGTGATCCTCCGCAAAAACTGCGCGCAGTGTCACGGCGAGGGGAAGCAGGAGTCGGGGCTCAATTTCACTTCGTATGGTTCGCTCATGAAGGGAGGCAGCGGCGGAAAGGTGGTGGAGGCCGGCCGCTCGAGCGGGAGCCGCCTCTATGAAGTGGTCACCGATGCCGATCCTGCGGCGCGCATGCCGCCCGACGCCGATCCACTGCCGGCCGAGGCGATTGCCCTGATCAAGAAGTGGATCGACACGGGCTTGCGGGAAAATGCTGGCTCGAGTGCGGTGGCAATGCGCACACTCGGCTTCAAGCCAGCCCCTGTCGAACCGGCTGGGGATGCCGGTCCGCCGCCGCTGCCGCAAGGGCTCTCTGCCGTGGAGCGGCCGGCGATCCAGCGGCCGTTTCCGGTGACGGCGTTGGCGGCGAGTCCGCGGGCGGAGGTTGCCGCGGTGAGCGGATACGGCGTGATCGAACTCGTCGACCCACGCACGCGGCAGTCGCTCGGCGCGCTGCCGTTCGCTGAGGGAGAGCCGCTGGCGCTGCGGTTCAGCAGGTCGGGCCGCCGGTTGCTGGCCGCCGGGGGGCTGCCGGTGGAGACGGGAATGGCGGCGGTGTATGACGTGGTCACCGGCAAGCGGGTCGCGGCGGTGGGGCAGGAGCCGGATGCCGTGCAGTCGGCCGATCTTTCTCCGGACGAGCGGATGGTTGCTTTGGGCTGCACATCGCGGCTCGTGAAGGTCTATTCGACGGAAAACGGCGCGCTCCTCTACACACTCGACAAGCACACCGACTGGGTCACAGCGGTCGCCTTCTCGCCCAACGGCAAATACCTCGTGACGGGCGATCGGATCGGCAACATCCACCTGTGGGAAGCCGCCAACGGCGGCGTGGTGCTGCCGCTGGCAGAACACAAGAACTCGATCCGCGCCCTGGCCTGGCGGACTGACAGCAGTGTTTTGGCCTCCTGCGGGGAGGACGGCAACGTTGTCTGGTGGGACGTCATCGACGGCTTTCCGGTGGTGATCAAGGCCGATGCCCACCCGCCCCAGAAGCCGTCTGGCACGTACGGCAAGGTGGCCAACGGCGTGCTCGACTGCAGTTTCGGCCCCGGAGGCGAACTGGCCACCTGCGGCCGCGACAGTACGGTGAAGATCTGGAATGCGGAAGGGAAGGAGATCAAGGCGTTTCCTTTGCCCGCTGACGCTCCCGCAGGCTCCGCGCCACCGCGGGTTCGCGTGATCCCCACCCGCGTCGCGATCTCGTCAGACGGCACGACGGTAATGGCCGGCGATTCGGCCGGGCAGGTCCACTCCTGGCCCGCGAAATAACGGGATGGGATTGTGCGACCGGATTCATTGAGCGACGAGCGGCTCTCACACTGATCACATCCTCTGAATCAACCATGCACACCACATCAACGCATCGCCGCCGAGCACCACGGTGATTTTCCAGGCCCTGCCCAACGGCAACACGCTCATTTGTTGCGGCACCCAGAAGCGGATAATCGAGGTGACACCCCGAACCGCAACGGTGCCGATGCCCCGCCCCGGCAAGGCTGTCAGGTGTGGCTGAGCGCTCCGGCCAGGATGAGACTCAGCGAGACGACGAATCCAAGAAGGATCGTCCAGAATGAGACGCGGTCGAGTCGCCGCGACAGGGCTGCATCGCCAAGTGTTTCGTAGATCCAAAGCGAGATCGTGGACTCTGTGAGGGTGACGAGAATCGTTCCGATTCCGAACAGATTGATGATGTCTGCCAGCGAAAATTCGTTTGTTACCGGGACATAGGTGCCGATCAGGTAGGAATTGGCCGCTGCGGCGAACAAGGCCCCCACCCCGAGGCCGAAGCGTGGATCGACGTGAATCGGCTTGATGAAGCAGGCCAGCAGCGCCACGGCCACGGCCACAAACAGCGTCTGAAACATCTTGAAGAACAGGCCCCAGCCGAACCGATCGATGACGATCGCGAATCGGGCCTGGGACCAGGTGCCCCGTTCCGTGGCGGCGACGCCGGGGAGGCCGCGGCTCGTCTGGTAGCTGTGGGGAATCTCCACGGCGTGGAATCTGACGAGGCGGTAGCCCGTCATCGACCCCCGTCGGCTAACATCGGTGGCATTTTCGTCGATGACGAAGAGCAGGTCCTGGCGTGGGTGGTCGGAGTTTTCGAATGTTGCCAGAAGGAGATGCCGGTCGAGGGGAAAGTTCACGATCGGGAAAGTCTTGTTGTAATCGATCGAGAGTCGCTGCAGGACGAAGTGGTCGACTCCGTCGTGGATCTCCCTGAGCACCTTCCGGTCGGTGATGGTGCCGCTGACGGCCATCAGATGGTCGAAGGGGTTGAAGTCGGCGGTGCTCGGCCTCGTCGGATCGTCCTTCCAGCGACACCAGATGTCGATGACACCATTCCAGCGGCTGTCGTGGAGTGACACATCGCCGATCGATTCCATGTAGAAACCGATCGTCACGCGGCGTGCCCCGTCGGTGGGAACGTCGATGTTTGGAAGGTGCCCCGGGTCGGGCGTCGAGGGATCAAGGATCATCGCCCAGTCGTGTTTTTCGAGGCGACGCGACTCACGCTGAGCACGCGCGAGGAAAAGAGTGGGCACGACGAATAGAACGACAAGCAGGCCCATCCAGGCTGTGATCCAGCGCGACTGGACCGCCTGGCTCCGGCGTGTTTTATGGTCGTTGTTGCGATCGGTCACGGTTGCGATGTCCACGGGTTTCTGCAGCATCGTAAACCATGGTTGAGCCGAGAAAAAAGGGGACGGGAGCGATTTTCGCTGCGATTGATACGAGGGTAAGGAATTGAATTCGCTCCCGTCCCCGATTTTCTCCTGGCCTGACGAATGGCTTGACATCGCCAGGGTATCGACACACACTGAAAGTATGTGAACATCTGTATCTCGTCGCGTGTGCTCGAAGGAGGTGCCTGTGTCGTTTGAAACAATCCGCCTGCGGCTCAACGCCCGCCCGTTTCAGCCGTTTCGCATCGTTACATCCAGTGGTGAGAGCTACGAGGTCCGCCATCCCGAGATGGCAATCGTCACGAAGACGGAAATCGTCGTGGCCCTGCCGGATGCCGACGGGATCCCGACTCGGTTGCAGCTGGTCGCCACGCTCCACGTGACGGCACTCGAGCCACTCAATACGGCCGGCGCCGCGTGACCGACGAGCGCTGAAAAGGGGACGCAGCTCTTTTTCCGTCCCGACCGAAGGAGTTCGAGCCGTGGCCACAAGTTTTTAACTTGTTGAATAGATGGCGGGAACACGGACAAGTTAAAAACTTGCCGCCACGGGGGGAGGGGTTGAGGCTGTCTCGGCATGAAGGACGAGACCGAAGGAGTCCGACCCGTGGCCACGAGTTTTGAACTTGTGGAATAGATGGCGGGAACACGGACAAGTTAAAAACTTGCCGCCACGGGGGCAGCATGTCCCCTGTTTACGCCGCGTTGACGTCGATTTCGTCGGCAGGTAGGATGCGTCGTGTCGACAGTCTTCATGCAGCCTGATGCGATGGCATACACCATGAATCGGACGTGGAAACGGACGCCGTGGATCGCCCTCGCCGCGGTCGTGCCGTGGATCGTGGCCGGTCCGCTTCTTGGGGCGGAGTCGGCGGCGGGCGACACTCTTTCGGCCGGGCACGGGCGGGTGGTGCCGCTGGTCAAGCAATACTGCCAGGACTGCCATGCCGGTGATCTGATCGAAGGAGAGGTCGACCTCTCGGGCGTCGGCTCGCTCGACGCGGTTCGCAGCCAGGTGAAGGTCTGGCAGCGGGTGGCTGAAATGGTGTCGACCCGGCAGATGCCGCCGCCGGAGGCCGACCAGCCGACCGACAAGGAGCGGGCCGAGATCGGGCAGTGGCTCCACGACTTCCTCAAGGCCGAGGCCCGCGCTCGGGCGGGCGACCCCGGCCGCGTCGTGCTTCGCCGGCTCAACAACGCCGAATACACCTATACGATCCGCGATCTCACCGGCGTCGACTCGCTCGATCCGGCCAAGGAGTTTCCGGCTGACGGCGGCGCGGGCGAGGGTTTTACGAACACGGGCCAGTCGCTCGTCATGTCACCGGCGCTCGTGACCAAATATTTCGACGCCGCGAAGGCCGTGGCCGGGCATGCCGTGCTCCTGCCCGACGGTTTCCGGTTTTCCGCGGGCGACACAAGGCGCGACTGGACTGACGAGGCGCTCGCCCGCATCCGCGGGTTTTACGGCCGCTTCACGCAGCCGCTCGACGCCGCCGCGGCCGCAGCCCAGACGGTCGTGGGGCAGGGGATCCGCCTCGACCTGGGCCACGAGGGATTTCTGCCGACCGAGAAATACCTGCTCGCGACGCTCGCGGAGCGGGATCGGCTCGCGAAGGGAGGCGATGCGATTGCAGAGGTGGCCCGCGAGCGGGGTTTGAATGCGAAGTATCTGGCCACGCTCTGGAATACGCTTTCAGCAGACGCTAGCGAGTCGTCCCTGATCCTCGACACACTGCGGGCCCGCTGGAAGACCACGACTCCGGGCGATGCGGCCGCACTCGCCGCGAGTGTTGCCGGCTGGCAAAAAGCGGTCTGGAAGTTCAACAACGTCGGTCAGATCGCGCGGCAGTTTGGCCGGCCCGATGGACCGCCGTCGTGGATGGAGGCAGTGACGCCGCTGGTGGACAGGCAGGAATTCCGCGTGAAGCTCGCGGTGCCGGAGGGTAAAGATGCGGTCACGATCCGCCTCGCGGCCGGCGACGCCGGGGACGGTCGCGCTCAGGATTTTACTGTCTGGGAAAACCCGCGGCTCGTGGCGCCCGGTCGGGCCGACCTGCCGCTGCGGCTCGTGCGGCACATGGTGACGACGCTCGCCACGCAAAGGGAGCGGCTGGCCGCAACCGCGTCGGAATGTCTCGCGGCCGCGGCCGAGGCGGCCGCGCTCAAGCCACCCGTCACCACCGACACATTCGAGGCCGCGGTAGCCGACCTGTCGCGGAAGCCTGCCGTCGATTCGCAACTGCTGTCGGGCTGGCTGTCGTATCTGGGCATCGGTGCCGCGGAGCCACAGTCTGCAAAACTCCTCGATAAGAAGCTCGAACGCATCGAGGGCTGGGCGGCTGTCAACGGCTGGGGCGGAGCAGGGCCGTTACAGGTGATTGCCAACTCGTCGGACGAGCAGTTCCGGATTCCCGGCACGATGAAGCCCCATGGCGTGGCCGTGCATCCCGAGGTGAACCAGCGGGTGATCGTGGGCTGGCGGAGCCCGATCGCGGCTGCGGTGCAGATCACGGGCGGGATTGAGGGCGTGCACGTCGGCTGCAGCAACGGCACGCTCTGGTCGTTGCAGGTCTGGCGGGGCGGCACCCGACAGGTGCTCGCGAGTGGCACGAGCAACGCCGGCCAGCCGACGCCGATCGGCCCCTTCGATTCGATCGAACTGCGCCGCGGCGACCTGGTGAGTGTTGTCGTCGGGGCCCGCGACGGCAACCAGAGCTGCGACCTCACCGCCGTCAATCTCGCGATCCGCTCCGGCGACCGGGAATGGGATCTGGCCAAGGATGTGTCGGCCGACATCCTCGCCGCCAATCCCCATGCCGACCGCCACGGCCATGAGAAGGTCTGGCATTTTGCATCGGAGCCCGATGCGCCGGACACCGGCTGGACGATTCCTGCCGGTTCGCTGCTGGCCCGTTGGATGTCGGCGACCGCAGGAGAAGAGCGAGGGAAGCTCACCGCGGAACTCGAGCGGCTGTTGGCGGATGGCGGCGCCGATGTGGCGAAAGACTCGCCCGATGCGGAACTGCGACGGATGCTCCTCTCCGCGACCGGCCCGCTACTGGCCCGCATCGAGCTCCAAGAGAAACCCGAGGAGAACGCCGACTCTTCGGCCTTCCTTCGGAGGGGCTGCCGGTCGATGCCTCCGTCGATGCCAAGGATCTCTGCGTGCAGGCTCCCTGCTCGATCGATATCACGATCCCGGCGGAGCTCGCCGCGGGCTGCGAGCTTGTCACCGCAGGAAAAGTCCATCCCCAGTCTGGAGCGGACGCGAGCGTGCAGTTGCAGGCCAGTGTCGGTCCCGGTGCGGATGCTGTGTCGTCGGGGTTATCGCAGTCGGTGCCGGTCGTGGCCCGCAAAGACTCCGTCGCCTGGAAACGGTTCGAGGCGGCGTTCTCCGACTTCCGCAGCCTCTTCCCCAAGGCACTCTGCTATGCACGGATCGTACCGGTCGACGAGGTGGTCACGCTCAACCTCTTCTATCGGGAGGACGGCGAACTCAAGCGGCTGATGCTCGACGCTGCCCAGGTGAAAGAACTAGATCGGCTCTGGAACGAGCTGCTCTTCATCAGCCAGGAGCCCGTGGAACTAGTCGATGTTTACGAGCAGCTGATGGGATACGCCTCGCAGGACAGGGCCGATCTCGTGAAGTCGTTCACGCCGATGCGTCAGCCGATCGAGGCCCGGGCCGCCGCCTTCCGCCACGAGATGACGGATGCCGAGCCGCTGCAGCTAGCGAAGCTGCAGGCCTTCGCCGCGCGGGCCTACCGGCGGCCGCTCCGCCCGGAGGAGATGCGGGAACTGAACGGCCTCTATGCCGAACTCCGCCGCGACGACCTCCCGCACGAGCAGGCCTTCGCCCTCACGCTCGCCCGCGTGCTCGTGGCTCCCGCCTTCCTTTATAAGGCGGAGTCGCCGGGGCCGGGGGCGGGGCCACAGCCGGTGAGCGATGCCGAACTGGCCACGCGGCTGAGCTATTTCCTCTGGTCGTCGCTGCCCGATGCGGAACTCTTGCAGGTGGCCGCGGCCGGGCGGCTCCATGAGACCGAGACGCTGCTCGCCCAGACGCGGCTAATGCTGCATGACACGAAGGCGCGGCGGCTCGCGGAGGAGTTTGGCACGCAGTGGCTCCACGTGCACGGCTTCGCCGAGCACGACGAAAAGAGCGAGGAGGTGTTTCCCACGTTCGTGGCCCTGCGTGGTGCGATGGAGGAGGAGACGATCCTATTCCTTGCCGACTTCCTCCAGAACGACCGATCCATCCTCTCGTTGCTCGACGCCGACCATACGTTTCTGAACGAAGAATTGGCGAAGCACTATTCCATTGCCGGCGTGGCGGGGCCGCAGTGGCGGCGGGTCGAAGGCGTGCGGAAGCACGGCCGTGGCGGCATCCTCGGCTTGGCTTCCACGCTCGCCACGCAGGCCGGGGCGTCGCGGACGAGCCCGATCCTGCGGGGCAACTGGCTCAGCGAGGTGATTCTTGGCGAGAAGCTGCCCAGGCCGCCGAAGAACGTGCCGCTGTTGGCGGAGACTGTGCCAGAGGGGCTCACCGAGCGGCAGCTGATCGCTCGGCATTCGAGCGACGCGGCCTGCGCGAAGTGTCACATGCGGATCGATCCCTTTGGATTCGCGCTCGAAAAATACGACGCTATCGGCAGGTTTCGCACGCAGGATGCAGCCGGTCTGCCGATCGACGCCGCCACGAAGCTGATGGACGGCACGCCGATCGACGGCCCCGACGGCCTCCGCAGCTACCTGCTTAACGACCGCCGCGACACGTTTGAACGGCAGTTCTGCCGCAAGCTGCTGGGCTACGGCCTGGGCCGATCGGTGCAGCTCTCCGACGAGCCGCTGCTCGACGAGATCCAGGCGAAGCTGGCGGCCAACGGCCATCGTGTGCACGTGGCGATCGAGGCGATCGTGTCGAGCCCGCAGTTTCGCGACATTCGCGGGGCCGACGCAGGCGATGACGGGGAGTAGATTAGGTCTGTCCCGGAGGGAGAAATACCGATGATCAATCCAATCGTTTCGCGGCGGACCATGCTCCGCGGCCTGGGCGTGTCGATGGCGCTGCCGTGGATGGAGTCGCTCTCCGTCTGGGGCAATGAGTCGAAGCCTGCCGTGGGCGGGAACGAGCCGCCCGTGCGGCTGGCGGTGCTCTTTGGCGGCAACGGCTTCCATTCGAAGGAGTGGTGGGCCGAGGGCGCGGGCGCCGACATGAAGCTCGGCAAGGTGCTCGAGCCGATCGGCAGCTTTCGCGAGAAGCTGCTCTTCGTGAAGGGGCTCTACAACGAGCAGGCCCGCAAGGGCAACATCCACAGCTCGCAGACGGGCAACCTGCTCTCGGGCGCCCCGCTGGCCTCCGGCGGCGACATCCGCTCGGGCACGAGCGTCGACCAGCTGCTCGCCCAGACCTATGGCCGCGGGACGAAGGTGCCGAGCCTCGTGCTCGGCTGCGAGAAGTCGAACCCGTCGGTGCACAAGAACTACTCGATGCTCTACAGTTCCCACATCTCGTGGAGCTCGCCGACCACGCCCACGCCGCTAGAGCTCTATCCCGCGCTCGCCTTCGACCGGCTCTTCAAGGAGGGGACGGAGAAGGGAGACGAGAGCGTGCTCGACGCCGTGATCGAGGAGGCGGGCGACCTGCGGCGGCGGATCAGCACGAGCGACCGGCGGAAGCTCGACGAATATCTCGACAGCGTCCGCGACGTGGAGCAGCGGATCGCCACCGCCGGAGAGCGTGGGGAGCTGCAGGGCTGGAAGCCGACGCTCGACAAGCCCGACATGCCGCGGCCGCCGGACGGCATCCCGCAGGACATCGCCGAGCACATGCGGCTGATGTGTGACATCCTCGTGCTCGCCTTCCAGACCGACACCACGCGGATCGTCACGCTCAAGCTCAACAACGACCACTCAGCGCTGCGGTTTCCGAACCTGACGCGGCGCTGCGGTTCCCGAACCTGACTCGGACCGACAATCCCGCGCAGTGGATCGACTACATGATCCACCACCTGCTCTCCCATTCCGACGGGGCCGACTGGCTGAAGGTGAACCAGTTCTTCATGGAGCAGATGGCCCACGTGGCCCGCCGGCTCGATGCGATCGACGAGGGGGGCCGCACGGCGCTCGACAACTCGATGATCATGATGTGTTCGAGCATGATGGCCGGTGCGAAGCACGACAACGACCAGTTGCCGGTGGCGGTGCTCGGCCGGGCTGGCGGCCGGCTCGAATCGGGCCGCGTCCTCGACTATTCGAAGACGGACAACCGGCAGATGTGCCGGCTCTATCTCTCGATCCTCGACAAGATGGGCGTGCCGCAGAAGACGTTTGGCGACGCCACCGAGCCGCTCGCCGAGGTCTGATCGCGGGAAATCCCATCGCTCACGCTCCGGGCTTGTATGAGCGTTCCCATAAAAGCCCCCGGCGGATCATCGTCTTGGATCGCCCGGCATTCGATGTTGGCTGCGGGCTGAATCTGCGCACAATAATTGACCACCAGGCCGACCATTCGGCAGCAACGCCCAAGGAGCACGCCATGCATCGACTTCGTTTTCCTGCACTCAGCCTCGTCGTCATCTCCCTGCTGACCGTCGCCGCGCGGGCGGAGGAGGGGGCTCCGCCCGACCTGCTCCCCAGGCTCGGGTCGATCGAGCGGCTCGATCCGCGGTTCGACTCGCTCGTGCCGAAGGATGCGGTCATCGAGGTGCTCGCCAGTGGGTTTATCTGGGCCGAGGGGCCGGTGTGGCAGAAGCAGGAGAAGGCGGTTCTTTTCAGCGACATTCCGCGGAACCGCGTGATGCGGTTCAAGGACGGGGAAGGCTTGAGCATCTTCCTCGAGCCGGCCGGGTTCACCGGGCCGTCGGCCTACGGCAGCGAGCGGGGCAGTAACGGACTCACGCTCGACCGGCAGGGCTGCCTGATCTCCTGCGAGCACGGCGACCGGCGTGTGAGTCGGCTCACGCCGGGCGGCGGCAAGCGGACGGTGGCCGACAACTACCGTGGCAAGCGGTTCAACAGCCCCAACGACTGCTCGGTCCACTCCTCGGGCGCGATCTACTTCACCGATCCGCCCTACGGCCTGCCCAAGGGCTGGGACGACGAACGCCGCGAGCTCGATTTCTGCGGCATCTACCGGGTGACGCCCGACGGCGTGGTGACGCTCGTCTGCGACACGATGACCCGGCCCAACGGCATTTGCCTTTCTCCCGACGAGAAGCGGCTCTATGTCGCGCAGTCTGATCCCAAGTCGCCGCTCTGGAAGGTGTTCAACGTCAAGGCCGACGGCACGCTCGACGAGGGGCGGACATTCTTCGACGGCACGAAGCTCTTCAAGGAGCGGAAGAAGGGACTCCCCGACGGGCTGAAGGTCGACCTCGCGGGCAACGTGTTCGCGACCGGTCCGGGCGGCGTGCTCGTATTCGCAGCCGACGGCGCGCACCTCGGCACGTTGCTCACTGGGCAGGCGACTGCCAACTGTGCCTTCGGCGACGACGGCAAAACACTCTACATGACCGCCGACTCGCATCTCTGTCGCACGAGGCTCTCCACCGCCGGTCCGCTCCCGGGGCCGTGACGGGAATCCCATCGCTCACGCTCCGGGCTTGTATCTGAATGGAGATGCGGGGCTGTGTTCATTCCCGGAGTCCTCCGGCTTCCGCCGGGGGCTTTGATTCGAGCAACCCGCTGCGACACATCCAATACAAGCCCCCGGCGGAAGCCGGGGGATAGAGCCGGGATATGGACCTGCTTGCGGCACTCCAGCGGGTTGCGAAGAAACAGTCGACAGTCTACTGTAATGGGCTCGTGGGGCTCACGTTCTCCAAGGAATCCCGTGCCATGCGCGTCGTCGTGACGGATCATGCTTTCCCAGATCTCGCCATCGAGGAGGCCATCGTGACGCGGGTTGGCGCGACGCTCATCGCCGCGCAGACGAAAGACGTCGCCGCTCTCGCGGCGGCGGTCGCCGATGCCGATGCCGTGATCACGCAGTTCGCCCCGGTGAACGCCGACGTCGTGTCCGCGATGCAACGGGCGCGGGTGATCGTCCGCTACGGGATCGGCGTCGACAACGTCGACCTGGCCGCCGCGCGGGCCCGCGGCATTCCCGTCTGCAACGTGCCCGACTACTGCATCGACGAGGTCGCCGACCACACGCTCGCCTTCATCCTCGCCCTCACGCGGCAGGTGGTGCCGCAGACCACCGCTGTCCACGCCGGTCACTGGGGCCTGATCGGCACGCCGGCATCGTTTGAGTCGCTCTGCCGGATGACGGTCGGCGTCGTCGGTTTCGGACGGATCGGCCGGGCCGTCGTCCGCCGGCTCGTCGCCTTCGGCGGCCGCGTGCTTGTCAGTGATCCCGTCGCCGATCAGGCGGCCGTGATTGCGCTGGGCGCAGAGCCGGCCTCGCTCGACACGCTCCTCACCGCGTCTGACCTGATCACGCTGCACTGCCCGTCGCTCCCTGAGACGAAGGGCCTCGTCAATGCCCGCTCGCTTGCGACCATGAAGCGGGGCGTGCGGATCGTGAATCTCTCCCGCGGCGACCTCGTCGAGCCCGCTGCCCTCTGCGCGGCGCTCGACAGCGGCCATGTGGCCGGGGCTGCACTCGACGTCTTTGCTCCCGAGCCGATTCCGGCCGGGCATCCGATCCTCGGCCGTACCAACGTCGTGCTCGCGGCCCACATCGCCAGCGTGAGTGCCGCGGCCGTGCAGCGGCTCCGCAGCACGGCCGCCGAGATCGCCCTGAAGGCGCTGCGGGGTGAGCCGCTGCCGTCGGTGGTCAACGGCGTTGCCGCCAGGGCGGCGGCGTCGGGCGTCATGCTGCCAGCGTGAACGCAGGCAGCAGGTTTCATGACACGGTAGACACTTGTGAAGAAGGGGGATGAGCATGCGACACGACGATGACAATCGGGATCGGACGAAGCGTTGGCCCGTGCCGGCGAGCGCGTGCTGGCTCGCGCTGGCACTGGCCGCGATCGTATGCCATGCCAGCCTGGCCGTGGCAGCCGAGCCGGCCGGAAGCTCCGCCGGCGTGCCAGCTGCTGCAGTCAAGGATCTGTCGCTCGTCGTTTCGCCACAGCATCCATGCATCTGGCCAGTGGGTATGACGCCGTTCGCCGTCGTGCCCACCGCGTCGTTTGGCCGCACCGGCCGACATCGCGACATGCTCATCATCGACGAGCACACCGGCACGCAGTGGGATGCCCCCGCACACTTCGTGCCGCCACCCGAATCGGGGCTGCCCGGAGCCGGGCCGATGGGCCTGATCACCGGCGACAAAGTGCCCGCCTGGCAGTTCTGCGGCGAGGCATGCGTGATCGACGTCACATCGCGCCGCGACAAGGCTGAGCCGGGCTCGAGCAATCTGATCGGGCCCGAGGTCGTCCGCGAGTGGGAACTCAAGCACCGGCCGCTGGCCGCCGGCGATGTGGTGCTCTTCCGCAGCGACTACACCGATGCCTACTACCAGCCGTTTCCCGCCGGTGACCGCTTCGTCACCACGGCGCTGCAGAAGAAGACACCGGGCTGGCCCGCCCCCACGCCGGAGACGATGGTCTATCTGGCCAGCCGCGGCGTGATGACGCTCGGCCTCGACGGCGCGAGCATGGGGCCGCTGCCCGATCTCGCGGCGGCCACGCATCAGGCGGGCGGCAGCCGCGGCATGGTCTGGATCGAGTGCGGCACAAACCTCGGCAGCCTGCCGGCCACCGGCGCGTTTTTCACGATCCTCGCCGCGAAGCATGCGGGCGGATCGGGCGGCGAGTGCCGCTGCATCGCCATCACCGATCCGGCGATCGCGGCCCCGCTGATCGCCCGTGTGAAGCGGCGGCAGGTGGTCGATCTCTCCGTGACGCTCGACGAAAACCTGCCGGTCGTCTGGCCGGGCCGCACTCCCGGCGACGAAGGCGGCCGCTATGTGTCGAAGGTGCTCAACGCCTTCTCGGCCCAGCGCGGTCCCTTCTTCGCGATGACCCACCTGTTCGACAGCCTCGCCGGCACGCATGTCGTGCTGCCGAGCTTTTCATTGCCGGCGGACCGGGCCGAGATCGCCGCCGCCGAACCGGCAGTGCGGGAGCAGGTCGCCCGCTACGAACAGGCCTACGGTCCGCTCGGCACGTCGTCGCTGTCCACCGACCGAGCACCGCTCGAACAGATGATGGGCGAGGCCCATGTGGTGGACGTCCGCTCGCTGCGGGGCAAGACTGCGTTTGCGGAAGGAAAACCCGCCGGGCCGGTGATCAGCCGGGAGTTTCTCGAGGCACACGCCGCCACGCGGCCCTTCCGGCCGGGCGAGGTCGTGCTCTTCCAGTCGGGATACAGCGACGAGCGGTTCAAGCCGCTGCCCGCGGCGCCCGAGAAGGACTCTCTTTTTGCGTTGCCGCTCGAGGGAAAGGTCGAGGGCTGGCCGGCGCCGTCGCCCGAGGCGGTGGCCTGGCTCGCCGAGCGGGGCATTCGCTGCATCGGCACCGATGCACCGACCCTCGGCGGCGTCGATGCAGCGGCATCGCTGCAGGTCGACTGGATGGCGGCATCGAAGGGGATGCTCGTCGTTGAGTTTCTCACGAACCTCGACGCGATCGCCGGCAAGCAGGCGTTTTTCCTGTTTGCGCCGGTGAAGATCGCCGTCACCCGCGGCGGCTACGGCCGGGCGCTGGCCCTCTATGAATAGCCTGATGAGCGAACAACTCCCCGGGAACTGTTTCCCATGAACAGCGACGTGGCCTCACGCACGATGCGGAAGGTGATCTGGCGGCTCGTACCGTTTCTGGCACTGCTCTACGGCTTCAACATCATCGACCGGGCCAACGTCGGCTTCGCGCGGCTGGGCATGACATCCGAACTCGGCCTCACCGATGCCGTGATCGACTGGGGCTACGGACTCTTCTTCGTCGGCTATCTGATCTTCGAGGTGCCGAGCAACCTGCTCTTGCGGCGGCTCGGGGCGCGGGTGTGGATCTCGCGGATCATGATCTCATGGGGCCTCGTGTCGATGCTCACCGCCGCGGTGGCGGGCGTGTCGAGCTACTACTGGGCCCGCGTGCTCCTCGGCGTGGCCGAGGCGGGTTTCTTTCCGGGCATCATCTATTACCTGACCGCGTGGTTTCCCGCGGCCCTGCGGGCGCGGGTCGTCGCCTGGTTCATGCTCGCGATCCCCTTGGCCAACATCCTGGGAAACCCCATCTCCGGCGCGATCATGGATTCCATGAAGGATTCCATGAAGGGCGTCGGCTGCCTCTCGGGCTGGCAGTGGCTCTTCGTGCTCGAAGGGATTCCGTCGGTGCTGCTTGGCATCCTCGTCTTCTGGCTGCTGCCCGACCGGCCGCGTCAGGCCTCGTGGCTCGACGACGACGAGAAGGACTGGCTCGAGTCCGAGATCGCCGGCGAAGATGGGCAGCGCCGCGAGGCCGGCGGCAGCGAGAAGCTCACGGCGCTGGCCGATCCGCGGGTCTGGCTGCTGATCGCGCTCTATGCCAGCGTGGCCATCGGCACCAATGCCACCGGCGCCTATCTGCCCAAGCTCGT
>JAPLNQ010000278.1 GCA_026401075.1 Planctomycetia bacterium | reverse complement strand
CAGCAAGTTACAAACTTGCTGCCACGGGAGGATCTGGCGGCCGCGACGCTCTGCAACTCAGTTCAGTCATGGTCGTGCGGGTGGGCATGACGATGCACGTGGCGGCGGTGCGTCGGCTTCTCCTGATGTGGGATCGGCAGGCCGAGCAGGTCGCCATTGGGCGTGAAGCCGTCACCCTTCACGTCGACGAAGATCGGATTCGTCACTGCCACCGGCTTCGTCGCCGCGTGCTCCGGGCCCATGACCACGCCGAGCGTCGAGCCCTCGCCGATCGTGGCCACGATCAGGTGGGCATCGCGGTCGAGTCGCAGGGGAAACTCGTGGGCAAACTTCACGACATCTTTGGAAAATAGGCCAGCGTTCTCGCGGCGGGTGAAGTTTCCCTCCGGGACGGGGCGTCCGTTGACGAAGACTTGCACGCGGTCGACGTCGAGCCAGTTGGGGCACTGCACCCGCACGGTGAGTACGACCTCACCGTCGTCATCGGTGACGGCGTCGCCCGGCCCGGCCAACGTTGTCGTGCGGGCCGCCGCTGGGGTGCCGGCCGCCGCCGCCGCCACGCGCACCGTGAGGAACGGGCCATTGGTCATCACGATCCGTCCCCGCTCCGAGGCCCGCACCATGGTGGCCGTGTCGATGGCGGCGGGATCGTCGGTCGGGCTCGCGATGTAGTTGCGGAGGAAGCCCGATCCGTGGAAGTTGTAGTGGGCATCGGTGTTGACGACGCCGGGAATCCGATAGCCGAGGTTGAGCATCTGCATCCAGGTGAACACGGGGCTCGTCGGCTTCCGCGGATCGTCGCGCGGAGGGGGCGACAGGAAGATCTCGTGCGGAGGATGGACCTCCATCACGTCGACGAAGCCGAACATCCCCTCGAACCCCGTGTCCGGCGTGCCGTCGACGTCGGCATCGCCGAGGACCTGCACGAGATTGGGGTGGTTCATCTGGATGAGCTTGTCACTCCCCTCGTCCCACATCGCGAGTCGCTCGATCTGGGCGACGGGGTTTGCGTTGTCCACCGTCGGGCCGCCACCATCCTGTGTGTGGGGCTTATGCACGAGAGGAAAAGCGTTTTGGTGATTCACGGGAAGCAGCGAGCCGGTGAGTTCCATGCCGCTGCATGTTGCCATCAGGTGTTCGACGCCGAGCGACTTCAGGTGCGGCGTGTAGGTCGAGATCCGGTTGTGTTCGGTGCAGGGGGCAAACTCGATCTGTTCGCAGAGCAGGTTTTGCACGCGGCCCAGTTGGCTCGACGTGTTGTCGCCCGATGGCGTGGAATGGCTGTGAAAATCGCCGCTCACCCAGCCGGTCGTGTCGACGACCCACCTGAGCGAGGCGGCAAGCGCGGTCTCCCCGCCGCGTTTCACCGAGATCCTCGTGATCACGGCGTCATATTCAGGACCGTGGCTGATCGTCACGTCGTAGTCGCCGGGAGCGATCTCCTGGCGGAACACGCCATCGTGGCTATAGCGGATGTTCTTCACGGCTGTGTCCGCGCTGTCGGGGCCAAAGTTGGGATCGGCAGCGGCCTTGTCGCCGGCATTCGCTGCGTCTGGCCGCCGCGCCCGGAACTGCACCTTGCAGGGGAGGGGGCCGCCCCGCTCGTCGGTGATCCGCGCGGCTACCAGACCGGCGCGCGGCAGCGTGACCTGCGTGACCGCGGGCAGCGGAACCGTGGGGTCGACCGCGAGCCGCGTTTCCCCTCTCGCGGGATCCGACACGACCAGTTGCCAGTCACCGGCCACGGTCGGCAAAGTTACCGTGAGATTGCCCATCGCATCGGTGCGGCCGCCAGCGAAGGAAACGGTGCCGCTCAGCACCCGAACGAATGCGGCTGGCACCGGGCCTGCGCTGTCATCGACTGTGACCCGCGTCTCCGCGACAGCGGCGCCCGCCATGCGGAGGGCAACGGCCCGCGCCGCGAGCAGGCTGCCGGCGGGGAAGAGCCTGCGCACATGCGTGATGCTCGCGCCGACAGCGAGCGCATCGGAAGGGGGCTCCGCGGTTACGTAGCGGACAGGGTCGCGAGGCGGTCTCGCGGCTTTGGCCTTCGCCGCGTCGTGGCGGATCGCCGGTTCAACGGCCAGGATGCCGTAGGCCTGTCCGAACCACTCGTCGTCCCACCAGACGAGATTCGTGGCCGGGTCGGCACCGGATGTGAACGTGCGGTCGGCCCGGACGGAGTCTTTTGGCTCGAACATGAGCGGGACGGCAGACGTGTTCGTGTAGCGGGACGTGACGGTCACGAAGTCGTCGCTATCGGCGAGGGCATAAGTCACCTCGGCCTGTGGGGTCGTCTCGGTTTGTGCAGCGCTGACGCGAAACTCGACACGCTTGCCCCGGACGCTGATCGCGTGGCTGTCGGCCGCATCCTGCGATGATCGTCCTTCGGTGTCGGCCCCCTCCGCCGACACGCCCGTGAACGCATACTGGAAGGCGTTGGCGCCAGGGTAGAACGCACTGAGTTGGTCGTTCTGGCGGCCTCGCTCGGTCAGGTCGATGATGCAGCCGCCCACGTTGCGGACGGTCATGTTCGCATGCCGTGTCGGGTCTGGCCTCGCCACCACGGCGACGATCCGGTCGTTACGGAGCACGTGGTCGCCGATGATCCAGTCGGTCTCCTTGCCGACCGGAGGAATGCTCCCGGCGGTGCCCGTCGCGAGGTTGTCGGGCGTGATCGTGACGATCTCTGCGGCAGGGCAGGGCCAGGCAGCGGATAAAAAGAGCAGGAACATCAGAAGGCGATAGCGGAACATATTCCAGAGTCCCTCCTCTTTGAGCCGGGAGTGTTTCGATCGGGATGCCTTGGATGGCTTCGCCCGGAACCGTTGCGTCATCAAGCCATCCGGTCAGCTGGAAAACAATTCGATCCTCGCACGATGCCCGGGCGTCGCCGCGAGCGGCTTGTCGCAGGTGATCAGCGGGCAGCCGAGTTCCTCGGCGAGCGCTAGATAGGAGGCGTCGTAGGCGGTGCAGTTGTGCCGCAGTTGCCAGATCCGGTCGAGCAGTGGATCGTGCGGATAGCGTGCAATCCGCAGGCCTGCGTAGTCGTCGAGAGCTTCCCGCGCCCGGGTGTCGGACAGCTCGCCAGCAGCCGTAAACCGTCGGAGCACCTGCGCGATCTCCAGGTCGAGCAGGTGCGGTGCCGCAAGCAACTCGCCTGATTCAAGCAGCCTGTGTACGAGCCGCTCGTGGGTGGCTGCTCTCAGAAGCAGCTCAAGGGCCGCCGACGCGTCGAGGACGATCATCGCCGGTCACGTTCTGCCCTGACCGCCTTGGATGGCGGCGTCCGTAACACTGGCTGCCGCCGGCCGCGGAGCCGGGCAGCCAAATCCTGCTCAGTGGGAAGTTCGGCCACACGACTGAGCTCGGTGAGCAGGAAGTCAGTGAGCGATTTGCCGGCCAAGGCAGCTCGGGCCTTGAGCGTGGCGTGCACCGCGTCGGGCACGTTTCGAATCTGGATCATCGTACTCATGTGCACAGTATGAAAACATGTGCAGAGCATGTCAATCGATCCAAGTTGCTCTATCTCCCGCATGGCGGCCAGCGGATCGGCGCAGTCCTGGGCTATTTCGCGGCGCCGGCCTTCACCGGTGTGGACTCGATCTCAAAGGTCGCCTTGTTGCCGCCTCTGGCGACGGTGTGCTTCAGCGGTGTCTTGCTGTGTTCGGCGTAGACCTTGGGAATCCAGCCCGGCCCGATGGGTGGGTTTTCCAGGAACTTGGTCACGAGGGCGAGATGCGCCATCCAGTCCTTGGGCGGATCGCCATTGACGGGTGTTAATTCGGTGCCGGGCTTGGGGATCGATTCGGTCGAGTTTGTGAACGTCACCGCGTAGTCGCCTGGCATCGCACCCGGCTTGTTCATGGTCTTCAGGGAAAACAGACCGTCGGCGGTAACCCAGCCGTCGGCGGGCCGCGTATTTCCTTTGGGGCTGAAGAACACACGGGCACCGGCCATCGCGGGCTTGCCATCTACCATCAGCGAACCGTTGACGGGCACGAGCCCATTGCCGCAACCACCGCCCACCAACGTGGTTGCCGCCACGCACACGAACGTAGTCAGGAGTCTTCTTGGTGAACCGGGGCGCGGGATTGCTGATTGCACGACGACGGTTTCTTGAATGTGTGAGGGTGGCGATTGAAAGGAGCCGGGAACGTGTTGCGAAATGCTCGGGCGTCAGTCGGGCACGGCGGCCGCCTTTCCATCCCGGTGGTGACCCAGCAGTTGCATCAGGTCCATGTTGATGTTCTCGCTCAAAAATTGAACAGACCCGTCCCCGAACGCGAAGTTTGAGCCTTGGACATGTCGCGACTTGAAACCGATCGACACACCCCAGTTGTCGGTGCTGAAGTCGCCGGATGTGGCGTCGCAGTTGCCGTAGTAGGGGGTGAACGTGTTGATCGGAATCGTCGTGGAGATCGGACACATTCCGTAGGCGACGAACGCGTTTCGGTTGTCGATCGGAACGTGTCAATGACTTTGAGACAACTGCGGAACGAATTTAGTGTCGCGGGGTAGTTCAAGTGTGCGGGCTGTTG
>JAPLNQ010000132.1 GCA_026401075.1 Planctomycetia bacterium | reverse complement strand
TCTATCGGGTCGAGGAGCGGCAGGCCAGAGCCGACGCCAAGGCGGTCAAAAGAGCCCGACGGCGGATCGCCAAGAGGGGCTGAACCGTCTCCAACCGCCTTCATCCGCTCCGCGGACCCCATGGCGGTGGTGGGCGCTCACTCTCGTGAAAGGCCGCGTCACGCTTGAGGGCCAGCCGATTGAGGGCGTGGGCCTGTCGCTGAGGCCGGTGGTCAAAGGCGAGGGTCTCAGCGCGTTTGGGAAAACGCTGGCGGACGGCTCGTACACGCTCTCATCGACGGGTGGCGGCAAGCTCGGTGCAGGGACCATGGCGGGCGAATATTTCGTGATGCTCGAGAAGTTTGTCGACGCGGCTCCCGATCAGGTGCCGCCCCAGTTCGCCCCGGCCGCCGACGATGCGTCACGGCGGGTGCAGCAATGGTTTTCGCGACGTGAGTCGCTCTCGACCGATGCCGAAGGAAAAAAGTCGCAGATCGTTTCTTTGGGCCTGATTCCCGAGGCCTACGGCGAAGCGGAAACGTCGGGCCTACGGGTGACCGTCAAGCCGGGCACCAATTCCGGTCCGGCATTCGAGTTTGATCTGCAGCGAGACTTCCGTGGCGCGACGCCCCAGAAATGAAATCACTTGCGGACAAAGGTGTCGCTGTCTCGTTGCTTCTCGCAGCCGCGTGCCATCAACTGAACGCCGGGGAAGCAACACCCGTCGCCGGCTGGGCCGGAGCGTTCGGTACAGACTCGTGGGTCGAACGCTGGGTGCCGGGAGAGAAAGGGAGCAGGCGGGACAGTCACCTTTTTCCGCCTTTTTCAAATCGCCGACGCTCCGTCCTTGTCCTCAGGCTCTTCGTCGAGAAACTCGTGCACTTCGACTCCGGCCTGCCGCAGAATGGCTCGGAGCGTGCCCTCTGGCATGTCTCCAGGATGGTTGGGGATGGTCGTGTACCGGCGAAGCGCTTCGTTGAACCAAATCTCATGCGAGCCGGCCGCTTGCCGGTGGAACCTCAGGCCAAGCTCTTTCAGCCGTCTCACAATCTCGCGGTAACGGTAGCCAGCGAGCCGTCCCATCACGTCGCTACGACAAGCGGATAATCGAACCGATCAAGCGCCTCGGGCAGTCGATCCTCGGCTGCATTGTCACCTGAGGATCTCGCTTCGAGGAGTTTCTTGGCGACGTCCCGAGCGATCTCCAGCGTCTCTTGGATCGTCCGGCCCTGGGCAACCAGGCCCTGGATATCATCACTCGTGGCCAAATAGAAGCCTTCTGGAAGTTTTTCAATGTGCAGGTTGATGATGTGTTCCATGCCGGTAAGTCTAGGCCCCGGAAAGCCTTCTTATCAAGCTGCCAACACCGCGAGGTGGACCTTTTTTTTCGCATTCGTCGTCGCGTTGCTGCTCGCAGCCGCGTGCCTTCAGCTGCACGCCGAAGAAGCCACACCCGTCGCCGGCTGGACCGAAGACTTCAACACAAAGTCGTGGGTCGAACGCTGGGTGCCGTATGGACGCCTGGCCGATGGCACGTGGGCCCAGGGCATCGAAGGCCACTGGCCAAAGGGGGAGAAATCAATCTTTGCCCGGCCGGAATGGTGGCAGCTCGAAGAGGGCACGATCTGCGGCACGAATTTTCCCGACGAGGCTCACGCCGCCGGCCTCTCGCGGCGCGACAAGTTTCCGCGGCCGATCCAGCAGAGCGGCGTGAGGGTGCGGGGTCGCCTGCGGCTCGGCGAGGCGGCGACCGCGCGGATCCGGATCGGCGTCACGTCGCCCGGCATCAAGCCCGACGAGGCGACCGACAACCATGTGGCCGTCGTCGACGTGCGGCCCGCCGGTATCCGGTTCTGGAACGGCAACCGCGTGCTCGTGGCCGAAGAGCCACAAACCGATCCGTCTGCCGGCGTAGATGCGAAGCCCAAACGGCAGTTCAAGAACGACGTGCTCGAGCAGGTGTCGGACCGGCCGATCACGCCGCTCGAATGGCACGATGTGCTCTACGAGGTGAAGCAGCGGAACATTCGGGTGGTGGTCGATGGAACTGAGGCACTGACCTACCAGCTGCCACACGAACAGCCGATCCAGTCGTTTAGCCTGGAGGTGGACGGCGACAAACGCTCTGTTGGCAAGGCCTGGTTCGACGAAGTGGCGGTGGAACCGCTCCCGCGGAAATGACGGCCTGACCTCGCCCTCGTCCAAGAGCGCTCTAGTCCAATGATCGCCCTACTCCAGCAGCAGCGGCTCGGGCATGAAGGTCACGATCGGGATCAGAAACGAGAGCACGCCCAGCACTGTGCGGGCCAGGCCCAGCGGCCGGCCGTCAGAGCGGATCGGTGGATGATCGGTGCCCAGAAGCGTCACGATCACCACCATCGCGATCCAGTTGGTGCGGCCGAGGATCACGATCGCGGCGATCGATGCGATGAGCACGCTCCGCGCGATCCAGTGGGCCCGCCGGCCGAAGATCGCATAGCTCACATGCCCTCCGTCGAGCTGGCTGATCGGGATCATGTTGAGCCCCGTCACGAGCAGGCCCACCCAACCCGCCATGAAGAGGGCATTGGGGGCGATCGTCGCGTCAGCTGCGATGTCGGGGCGGATGAGCCCGAGGATGCCGCGGGCCAGCGGCGGCATGGCAAAGGGACTGTGCTTCGCGGCCTCGCCCGTGAGCAGCCCGACGGCCAGCACGGGAAGGGCGACGACGAGGCCGGCCAGCGGGCCAGCGAGCGCGATGTCGAAGAGCTGCCGACGGTTGGCCCGGGAGCCCTCCATCCCGATCACGGCCCCCATCGTGCCGGTGAGGAGCACGGGCACTGGGATGAAGAATGGCAGCGTGGCCGGAATCCCGTGAAGCCAGGCGGCGATGAAGTGGCCCGCCTCGTGGGCCCCAAGCACCGCCATCACCGCTGCCATATAGAAGAAGCCGCGTTGCCAGTGCTCCGCCATCTCGCGGCCAAACTGGTCATCGAAGCCGAGCAGCTCCGCCTGCCAGCCCGACACGCCCGCCGCGAAGGTGGTGATGCAGGTGAGCAGAAAGAGCAACGCCTGCAGCCGCATCGGCAGCCGCCGGGCCGGCGCAGCCGCGGGCAACACCGGATACGGCGTGGAAACGGGCTCGAAACCGTGGGAAAGCGGCTGCATGGAATCTGGCCTGCGGCAAAAAGGACGGCTATCGTGTTCGGCACGGCGTCTGTGTGGCATCCGTGGCGGCAAGTTTTCAACTTGCCAAATACGGCCCCGAGCCCAACAAGATGAAATCTTGCCGCCACGCTCGAAATCGCATCAACCGCTGCACCGAACATCCCGTCAACGGACGGCTTTTCCCGCGAATACCAAGAATACAGGTTTTGTGACTCGGCTGGTAAGATGCGGGGAGCCGGAACCTCCGCGGAGTTGCGGAAAACCGAACCCACCGGATCGCTCACGAGGGAATTTTCATGTCGTTCCTGCCTGCCAGCTGTTGTGGTCTGCATAAGACGGTGCGAAGAACGGTATCCGCATGTGCCGCGGCCGCCACCCTGTGCGCGGGCGGCCTCGCGCCGTCGGCCCACGCCGACGAGCGGACGGTTTTGGCCGTCGTCACCTGCGACAGCTACGCCGACCTCAAGAAGCAGTTCGGCTGGCTCGGGGCGCAGGTCGGCCAGCCTGGCCTGTCGGCCATGCTCGAATCGGTGCTCCTCATGGCCACGCAGGGCCGGGGGCTAGCCGGGCTTGATGTGAAGCGGCCGCTGGGCGCGGTGCTGACAACCGATGGCAACGACATCGCCGTGCACGGCTTCGTGCCGGTGAAAAGCCTCGACAAGCTGCTCGATTCGCTCCAGGCCGTGACCGGCCCCACCGAGCAGTCGGGCGACACGCGCAGCCTCACGCTGCCCAACGGCATCGCCCTCGACGTTGAGGAGAATGATGGCTGGGCGATCGTGTCACCGCAGGGCATCGACGTGGAGGCGGTCGATCCCACGCCGCTGTTTGCCCCGCTCTCGGAAAACTACACGCTCGGCATCGAGCTGTTTCCCCACCTGCTGCCAGACTCGCTTCGTCAGCAGCTCCGCATGCTGATTGAACAGGGCGCGGCCGCCGCGGGCGAGCAGGGCCAGCAGGTGGATGGCCGGGCTCTTTCCGCCGCGCTCGACGGCATGGCCGACACCGAGTCGCTGGCGTTGGGCATCGCGATCGACAGTGAAAAGGATCGCCTCTTCATCGAAAACCGCACCGTGGCGGTGCCGGGTTCTCCCATGGCGCAGGCCATGGAAGGCTCCGACAAGGGGCAGTCGACCGTGCCGATGCCGCCGGCCGCCGATGGCAAACGGCCAGCAGTCAGTGCGCATCTGGTGCAGCTGGTGCCCGCGGCCTTTCGTCAGGAAGCCGCGATCATGCTTGATCAGGCCCTGCCTCCCGGCAGCAACGACCCGCTGACAAAAACGTTGGCGGTCTTGTTGCGGGAGGCGCTCGCGTCGGTGCTCGCCACCGGTGGCATCGATGCGGCGGTCTGCGTCGACACGACCGCCGCCGCGAAGCAGACCGCCCTGCCCTCCATCACGGCAGGCCTGCGTGTGAAGGATGGCGCCGCGCTCGAGAACCGCGTCAAGCAGTCGTTCGGTGGCCAGAACGGTGGTAAGCGACTGCTGCCCCCAGGCGTGGATGTCGCCTTCGACTCCGGCAAGGTCGGCACGACGAACCTGCACACGATCACCGTTGACCTGAGCGGGACCGATGCCGCCGAGAGCCTCGGCAAATCGCTCGAACTCACGCTGGCCGTCGCCCCGGAGTATGCCTTCCTCATGGCGGGCGGCGATCCGCGGCAGCGGCTGGCCACCGTGCTCGGCCCAGACGGCAAGGCCGATCCGCAGTCCAAGCCGATTGTGGGCGTCGACGTGTCGGTGGATCGCATGCTGGCTTATGCAGTCAAGCGGGGCGCCCTGCCCGCCGAGGCTATTCCCGCTGAGGCTGGTCCCTCTGCGGAAGACAACGGCGGCAACAAGCAGGGCGGCACTGTCAAACTGCTCATCAGGCCGATCGAACGGGGCGTGGCGACGCGAGTGTCGGCCGACGGCAGCGCGGTACGGGCACTGGCAGCCGGTGCCGGTGCCGGGGCTGGCAACCCCAATGGCGCTGCGATCCCGCCGGGCCTGCCGATCCCGAACGGGTTTCCGATCCCAGCGCCCGCGCGATAGGCAGGCCCGGGTTGCTTCAGCCACGAGTATTGCTGCAGCAGGCTTTGACTTGAAGCGTTGAGCCGAACGGTTCGTTCAACGCGGCCCTTCTTCCCTCTTTCACCCTCACACGCAGTCCACCCGTGATCACCAACAGCCAGACGTCCTTCGGATCACACGCAGCCTCCAACTCCTCCGCGTCCGGCATCCGTACGCAGATCGCAGGCGTGAACGTGGCCGATCTCGCCCGCGAATATGGCACGCCGCTCTATGCCTACGACGCCGACATGATCCGGCAGCGTTGTCGCGACCTCGCCGCCTGGGACACGGTCCGCTTCGCCCAGAAGGCCTGCTCGAATATCGCCGTGCTCGATCTCATCCGCCGCGAAGGCGTGATGGTCGATGCGGTGAGCACCGGCGAGATCCATCGGGCCCTGAAGGCCGGCTACTCGGCGCACGCCGACCGTGCTGCCGCGGCTGACGGCCTGCCCCCCGTGCACCAAATCGTCTACACGGCCGACATCTTCGACCGGCCGAGTCTCGACGCGGTCGCGAAGCTGGGCATCCATGTGAACTGCGGCTCGACCGACATGATCGAGCAACTAGCAGAACGGGTGCCGGGGGCGAACATCACGCTGCGGGTGAATCCCGGCTTCGGCCACGGCCACAGCCAGAAGACCAACACCGGCGGCGAAGGCTCGAAGCACGGCATCTGGCACGAAGACATCCCCGATGTCCTCCGCCGCGCCGAGTGGGCCGGCCTGTCGGTAAGCGGTCTTCACATGCACATCGGCAGCGGCACCGATCTCGCACATCTGGCCGAGGTGGCCGGGGCGCTCGAACGCGTGGCGATCGAGATCGGCCGTTCGCTGACGATGGTGAGCGCCGGCGGCGGCCTGCCGGTGCCCTACAAACCGGGCGAGGTCCACGCCGACTTGGGCGGCTATTTTCAGCTCTGGGACGCGACGCGGAAGAAGCTAGAAGACCGGTTCGGCCACCGCATCCGACTGGAAATCGAGCCGGGCCGCTATCTGACGGCCGAGTCGGGCTCCGTGGTCACGGAGGTCCGCGCGGTCAAGCGGCAGGGATCGCGGAAATACCTGCTCGTCGACGCCGGCTTCAACACGCTGGCGCGGCCGGTGCTCTACGGCTCCTACCATCCAATGAGCCTCTGCCCGGCGAAGACTGACTCAGTCGCGGAAGGTGTTCCCGAAGAAGTGGCAGTGGGTGGTCCCTTGTGCGAATCGGGCGACATCTTCACGCAGACCGACGGCGGCTTCGTGGCCTCGCGATCGCTGCCGCCTGCACAAGTCGGCGACCTGCTCGTGATCGAGATCGCGGGTGCCTACGGCTTCGTGATGGCGAGCAACTACAACTCGAAGCCCCTGCCAGCCGAGGTGCTGATCGACGGCGGCAAGGCGCGGCTCGTCCGTGCCCGCCAGACGCCCGAGGACCTCGTCCGCGGCGAGACGGTGTGACGCTCGAATCGTCGTCACGGCCTTCAGATCTCCACCGGCCTTCAGATCTCGATGTGGGTCACGCCGTCGATCTCGTCGAAGTGCCCGATCTTGAGGAGTAAGCCCGGTGCCTCCGGCAGTTCCGCGACGAACGCGGGGTCGCAGACCGCCACCGCTGCCGTCGTCACCGTGGCCTTGACCATCAGGGAGGCGGCGATCGACATCACGAAGGACGTGGCCAACGAGAAGGTCACGAACCAAGGCAGCGTGCCAGCCGCCAGCTGCACCAACTCGTCGAATTCTGAGGCCGAGAGTTGATGCGCCGACGCGTAGTGGCGAATGACCTGAGATTCATCGATCGGGCCCATCATGGAGAGCATGTCGTCGTAGCTGCACACGCTGTGGAAGCTCTCCCGGTGGGTCGACGCCGCCGTGAGCGCTCTCTTCCGCCTCTCGAACTCGAGCTTGGCGTGGTGGGCCTCGAGGGCCCGCTTCTTACGGTTTGCGGAGAACGTGACCATGGCACGTGGAATCGCCAGGGCAGCATCGGCTGTACCGTCAAGGAGCCGTCGGGGAAGGTCTGACATGAACAGGCGGCGGTATTCCGCAAACGCCTCGTCCTGAATCCGTCGCACGACCGCTTCCACGCTCTCGCGTGTCGTGAAGAGCAGTTTGTTGCCCACCTCGATGCACAAAGGCTTGAGATAGTAGACCTTCACGCCCGGCTGCTTTCCGGGACCGTCGAGGAACTCCTCGAGCCGGGTTCGCACGCAGGCCGGCACGGTGTCGGTGATCGTGTCGAAGCGATCCTGTTCGGTGATCGCCACGAGCAGTCGCCCCTTGGGGAGCCGGATCGAGGCCTTGGAGAGTTCGATCTCGCGAACGTGGGTGAACTCCGCGCGGTGCTCGGCAATCGCGGCCGACCAACTTCTCTCCCGTCCCTTCGCATGATGGCTCGACCGCGGCCAGAAGCCGGCGGCGAGCATCGTCTGGGCGAGGTCAGTGCTGCGATTCTTCGGCGGCACCCAGAGCGACCGGCCGTACCACCGTGCGAACGGCTCGAGTTCCTGGTTGAGTGTGAATGGCGTCCCGAGCATCGTCTCGGAGATCGGCCGCGTGAGCGGCCGCCGCGCCGCTGTTCGACCCGCAGGGGTGCGTTGCACCATGGTGGACGTCTTCGACATGAGAGCCTCCCCAGAGTTGTGAGGGGAATTCGAACTCGATCGCCCGAGTCGGCCAGAGCCCCCCTGTCCCGCCCTGCCTCAGCTCAGCTTACGACGACAATCCCAAAGCCTGCAAGGGCTCCAGCCCAGGCTGGCACGATTGACACCCCACCCAGAGAAGGGGACACTACCGCTGGGGATTTTACAGCACCGTCTGTGGGCGATCCGGTCTATTCACTCTGGTGGGAGGAATGATGCCATGGCGATTCCAGCGTTGATCGTTCGATCGAGCGACAGAAACCTCGCCTTTCAAAGCCGCATGCTGACGGCATGGGCGATTCTGATGCTCGCATCCGCGGGTGGCTTGGAGGTCAGGCAGGCATTGGCGGATGATGCCACGCGATCAGCCACGCATGCACAGGAGCGGCTCATCAAGGTCGTGAACGGCAACTCCCGGGACAAACTGACTACGTTCGCCGTCGACCGGCAGGGACGGATCATCGCGGGCGTCACGGGCGAAAAATCACTCCTGCGTATCTTCAATTCCGAGGGCGACCAGCTTGCGGAATGGCCTCTGCCCGTGCCGCCCGAAGCGGTAAACGTCGGGCCGAAGGGCGACGTGTATGTCGGGGGTGCCGGAAAGCTGCTGCTTCTCGACAGCGCAGGTGCCGTCACGAAAGTCTGTGAGGCCCCCAATCTTGCCGGCGCCAAGGATGCCGCCGTGGTCATCCAAAAAAAGGTCCAGGAACGGGCACAGCTGGATGTCGCTGCGAAGCAGCAGGATCAGATCCGCACCTCCACGAAGCGATTGGCCGACCTCGCCAAGAAGATCGCCATCATCGACCGTGAACTAAAGGCAATCGCAGACGAAGCATCCACGGGGCCCGACTTCGATGCCAAGGAGGAAGACCAGCGCGAGCAGGAACGCAAGGGCCTGCTCAAGAAACGCGCAGCGCTCGTACGACTGGGTAAAAACCTGAAGACAACCATCGCTGCCACGACGGGCAACCGAGGAAACGCATCCGGCCAAGGTCCCGCAGCCGCGACCGAGCCACAGCCACCAAGCATCGATCAACTGGTGGCGGTGCAGGCCCGGATCGCCTCGATTTCGGCCTCCACGAAGGATGTCTTCTTCGCCTGCTCGTCGAGCACCGGCAGTGGCTTCGATGTCTGGCGGACCGACCTGGATTTCGAGCAGGGCCGAAAGATCGGCGAATCGCTCAGTGGCTGCTGTGGGCAGATGGACGTGCAGGCCAACGACAACGGCGTGTACGTGGCCGAGAACACCAAGCGCCGCGTGAGCTGCTACACCCGCGACGGGAAATCTGTCTTGGATTTCGGTTCCCGCGAGCGGGGCAGCGATGCCAGCTTCGAGGGCTGCTGCAATCCGATGAACGTGGCATTCGGCCCCGGCAGGTCGGTCTACACGGCGGAAGCGGGCAGCGGCCGCGTGAAGCGTTTTTCCGCGGACGGCACGTTCATGGAGCTCGTCGGCGCGGTCGAACTGGTGCCCGGCTGCAAGAAGGTGTCGATCGCCGTGTCGCCGAAGGGAGACCGCGTCTACATGCTCGACATCACGCGTGGACACATCGTGGTCATGGCCTCGAGCGAGATGCCACCGAGCGCCGCAGTCTCCTCCCCGCAAACGGATTCACTCACATCGCTCGACGCGGGGCGGTAGCCATGCCGGCCACGAACCGCCAAGGCTGGATCTCGGCCAGCATCGCCACCGTCGCCTGGAGTGCCTTCGCCCTCGCCGCGGAGCCGACGGCTTCGCCGGACGAGGAGCCGCTCTGCGTCGTGGTCATGGATCCGCTCGCGGCCCAGCTCTCCTGCCCCTGCGTGGCCGGCTTTGCCCAACGCGACTATCTGGCACTCGGGCGGCATCTCGAGAAGGCTCTCGGCAGGGACGTGAAGATCGGTTTCGGTGAGTCGCTCGCGAGAGGCACGCAAGCCTCCGGCTGCCCGCGGGCTCATGTCGTGATCGGCAAGCACTCTGTCGTGCGGGAGGACGGCAAGGCCGGGGGCATCGTGGTCGAACCGCTGGCTTCGCTCACCGACCGCCAAGGGAGCTGCCTACTCCACGGGTTGTTCGTGGTGCCAACGGAGGATCCCGCGCAGTCGCTGGAGGACTTGGTCGACTACACGATTCATCTAGGGCCGAGTGAGCACGCCGAGAAGCACTCCATGGCCCTCGAGGCTCTCCGGCGGGTCGCGGCTTCCGATCACACGGAGAAACAGGTCGCCGCCTCCTGCAGCGACGCCGCCGCGGCGATCCTCGATACCGCGGAGCCGGCACAGGCCGCCGCGGTGATCTCGAGCTACGCCCAGCCGCTGCTGGAAGGCTGCGGCACGGTGCCGAAAGGCGCCCTGCGGGTCGTCGGCAAGACGCGACCGGTGCGATTCATCACGGCCTTCGTCACCGGAGATGTCGATTTCTCAACCCGCGATCGCCTCAAGCGAGCGCTGCTCGACGTCGCCCGCGATCATGCCCTCTGCGCGAAGCTCGAATCGTCACGGGGTTTCGTGTCGTGCCCCGACCCGCTGCAATCGGCGTGGAGCGGCTGGCGCGGGCCGCATCGAGACGGGTTTGTGCCGGGCCTGCCCGCACGTCTGCCCGAGGTGGTCGACCGCGTGTGGAGCCGGCCGCTATCTCGGTCAGGGCTGGGTGGCATCGCAGCTACCAGCTACTACGTCGTCATCGGCGACCGTGATGACGACGACCGCCAGGACGTGTTTCGGTGTTTCGATGCCAACACGGGCCGGCCGCTCTGGACGGTGGCCTACGACGCTCCCGGCGAACTCGACTACGGCAACTCGCCGCGGGCGACGCCGCTCATCGAGAACGACCGAGTGCACCTCTTTGGGGCGATGGGCGATCTGCGCTGCGTGGCGCTCGCCACCGGCCGCGTGCTCTGGAGGCGCAATCTTGTCGTCGACTTCGGCGTGCCGAAGGAGGCCCTGTCGGCATGGGGCTCCTGCTCGTCGCCGCTGGTCGTTGACGGACGGCTCATCGTCAACCCGGGCGCGCCCGACGCATCGCTCGTCGCGCTCGATCCTGCCACCGGCGCGGAGGTCTGGCGGTGCCCGGGGAAGCCCGCCGGGCATGCCTCATTCGTGATGGCCGACG
>JAPLNQ010000239.1 GCA_026401075.1 Planctomycetia bacterium | reverse complement strand
CTGAATCCGGGCAATCTGCGGATGACGAAAGAGGTGACCGATCTCAACGGCGGCTTTGTGCAGGCCGGTGACGTGCTGCGCTATATTATCGTCGTCGACAGCGGCACGGCCGGCGTTGCACCGTCGCTCCAGGAGGCAGCCACCAACGTCATCCTCACCGACATGGTGCCGGCCAACCCGACGTTCACGCCCGGATCGCTCCGCGTCAGGCAGGGAGCCAATGCCGGCTTCAAGACCGACGCTGTGGATGCCGATCAGGGCGAGTACATCAGCGGCACGAACACCGTGCAGTTTCAGTTGGGCACCGGTGCCGGAGGTGGCACCGGCACGCCCGTCGGCGGCACGCTCGCCGCGGGAACCTACACGGACGTCGAGTTTGACGTGATCGTGGACGCCGGCATCCCCGACAGCACGGTGATCACAAACACAGCCGACGTGACTGCCACGGGAGCGACGTCGGGTCTGCCCCTTTCCGCGAACGACACCAAGGGGATCGCCACGCCCCCGGCGGCCGATCTCGTCATCTTCAAGCGGGGCTCGTCCACATTCACACCCGGCGGTACGGTCAACTACATCGTCACTGCGCTCAACAAAGGGCCGACCGCGGTGACCGGGGCCACGGTTAGCGACATGCTGCCCGCACATCTCTCTGGCGCGACATGGACAGCGACTTACAGTGGCGGATCCACCGGGCCGACATCGGGAACGGGGTCGATCAATGCGACCGTTGATCTAGTCACTGGGGGGGGAGCAGTATTCCGCATCACGGCGACGGCCGATGCCAATTTTCCCCTCGACCAAGTCCTCACGAACACCGCGACCGTGATCGGTCCCGGGGGAGTCCCCGACCCGAACCTCGACAACAACACCTTCACCGTCACGAGCACCCCCGCGGCCCTTACCGATCTCTCTGTCACGAAGACCGACGGCCAGACCCAGTATGTGCCGGGCAAGCCTGTCACCTACACGATCACGGTTTCCAACGCCGGCCCGAGCGTCGCCTCGCAGGCGGCCGTCGACGACACGCTTGATCCGGCGATTATCTCCTCGGCCACCTGGACGGCCGTGTTCAACGGAGCGGGCTCGGCCGGCACACTCTCCGGCACGGGCTCGATCAGCGAGAACATCGACCTGGCCGTAGGCGGCACCGCGGTCTACACGGTCGTCGCCCAGACGCTGGCAGGCGCCACAGGCTCGCTGACCAACACGGTCACGGTCTCCACGAGCGACCTATCCAACGACCCCAACCCCGGCAACAACACGGCCACCGACACCGACACGCTGATTCTGCCGGCGACGCTCTCGGTGGCGAAGTCGGTCGTTGACGTCAACGGCGGGTTTGTCATCAGCGGCGACACACTCCGCTACACAATCGTCGTCACGAATCCGGCCTCGACGACGGCCGACCCGAAGGAGTCGGTGATCAATATCACGCTCGACGACGTGATCCCGCTGTTCACGACGTACGTTTCCGGGAGTGTCCAGTCGAGCCAGGGCACGATCACCGGCAGCCAGGGGAGCGGCGTGACGGGCACGATCGGCACGCTGGCGGCGGGAGCGTCGGCCACGATCACGTTTGACGTGACGATCACGTTTGACGTGACGGTCAACGCCGGAATCCCGGACAGCACGACGATCACCAACACGGCCCGCGCTGCCGGCCTTGGCGAACTGAGTGGCACGGAACTCGAGGATGATGGTCGGGCGGTGATCATGACGCCGCCCGGGGCCGACCTGGCGATCACCAAGTCGGCGCTGGCCACGTACGTGCCCGGAACGCCGCTGACCTACACGCTCGTCGTAAGCAACCTCGGCCCTAGCACCTCCACCAACGCCCTCGTGACGGACACGCTGCCGGCGGGTCTCGACGGCGCGACGTGGACGGTGTCTTACGTCGGCGGTGCCGCCGGACCGGCCTCTGGCTCGGGCAACGTCAACGCCACGCTCACGACGCTGCCGCTCGGCGGCACGGCGACGTTCACGATCACCGCCACAGCCGATTACAGGCTCGACGCGCCGCTCTCGAACACGGCGACGGTCGCGGCGACCGACGGACTCATTGATCCCGACCTCGACAACAACACCTCGACGGTATCGAGCACGCCCACGCCGGTGGCCGACCTGCAGATCTTGAAGACCGACGGCGTGACGAGCTACGTGCCGGGCCAGCAACTCACATACACGATCACCGTCGCGAATGCCGGGCCGAGTTTTGTCACCGGTGCCGTGGTGGCCGACGTTTTCGACAGTTCGATCATCACATCGGCGACCTGGACGGCCAGGATCGCGCAGGGTCAGGCTGACCTGCGCGGTCAGGTCCGTGGCACGGGATCGCTCAATCAGACGATCGACATCGGTCCAAGCGGGATTGTGGTCTATACCGTCACGGCGATGACCTCATCCGCCGCGACGGCGATACTCGTCAATACCGCCACGGTCACGGCGCCCGCTGGCACGACCGACCCGAACCTGGCAAACAACTCGGCCACCGACGTCGATTCGCTGACCAATCCGGCGAACCTCACTGTCGTGAAGACGGTGCGGGATCTCAATGGCGGCGTGCTCGTGAGTGGCGACACGCTGCGGTACACGATCGTGGTCTCGAACCTTGCGACGCCGCTGCCGGCCGAAGCGGCCACGAACGTGATCCTTAGCGACGTGATCCCTGCCAACACCACCTATAGGCCGGGCACGCTGCGGATTTCAGTCGGGGCCAACGCCGGCGCGAAGACCGACGCCGTCGACCGTGATCAGGCAGAGTTTCTCGGCAGTGCGGTGCAATTCCAACTGGGCGCGGGCGCTGGAGCCGGCACCGGCACGCCGGTCGGCGGCACGCTCTCCGCAGGCCAGTCAACGACCGTCACCTTCGACGTGAGGGTGAACGCCGGCACGCCGCTCGGGTCGGCCATCATCAACACGGCCACGGCCACGGCCACCGCCTCGATCACGGGCGTGCCGCTCCAGGCTACGGACACGGTCGGGATTTCAATGGCGGGCGGTGCCGACCTCGCGATCGTGAAGACGGCCCCTGCCACCTACACGCCGGGCCTACCACTCACCTACACGCTCGTGGTCACCAACTCCGGTCCGAGTACGTCGGCGAACGCCCTGGTCGAGGACGTGCTGCCCGCCGGGCTGACTGGTGCCACCTGGACGGCCGTGTTTACGGGTGGCGCGAGCGGCGTGGCTGCTGGCTCGGGCAACGTGAACACAAACGTCACGGTGCCGAAGGGCGGCCGGGCCACGTACACCGTGCGGGCCACGGCGGACGCCACGCTCAATGGCGTGCTGACGAACACCGCCACGGTCCAGCCGACCGACGGCGACCCCGACCCCAATCCTGACAACAACACCTCGACCGATACGAGCACAGCGGCGCCGGTGGCCGACCTGCAGATCGTGAAGACCGACTCGAGCCTCACCTACACCCCGGGCCTGCCGGTCACCTACACGATCACGGTGACGAACGCCGGCCCGAGCTTCGTCCGCGGAGCGACGGTGGCCGACGTCTTCCCCGCCACGATTATCGCGGCGGCCTGGTCTGCCGTGTACTCAGGCACGGGCTCTGTCGGCAATCCCGCAGGCACAGGTTCGATCAACGAGGTGATCGATCTGGCCGTCGGCGGCACCGCGGTCTACACCGTGGTCGCCGAGACCAGCCCGACTGCCACGACATCGCTCGTGAATACGGCAACGGTCACGGCTCCGGTCGGCACCACCGATCCGACACCGGCGACCAACACGTCGACCGACACCGACACGGTCCTGCTGGCCGCGAAACTGGCCCTCACGAAGACGGTCGTCGATGTGAACGGCGGCTTCGTGCAGGATGGCGACACGCTCCGCTACACGATCGTCGTCACGAACAACAGCGGGGCGACGCTGCCGACTGACATCGCCGCGGACGTGTTCTTCAACGACCAGATTCCAGCCAACACGACCTACGCAGGCAACCTCTCGTCCAGCCAGGGCTCCCTGACAGGCAGCCAAGGCGGCGGTGTGACGGGCCTTCTCGGCAATATCGCCGGCGGCGGGTCGGTGACGGTCTCGTTTGATGTCACGGTCAATGCCGGCACGCCCGACTCGACCATCATCAGCAATTCGGCGTCGGTCACGGGCACGGGGGCTACAACTCGCCTACCGCTTGCGGCCGCCGACGCCGTCGGCGTGGTCACGCCTCCGGGTGCCGACCTCACGATCGCGAAGACCGGTCCGGCGACCTTCACGCCCGGCGGCTCGCTTACCTACACGCTCGTGGTCACGAACCTCGGGCCGAGCAACGTCCCGACCGCGACCGTGGCCGACACGCTGCCGGCGGGGCTCTCCGGGGCGACGTGGACGGTGTCGTATGCGGGCGGTGCCACGGGCCCGGCCAGTGGCTCAGGCGACATCAATACAACACTGACGAGCCTGCCGGTAGGCGGCACGGCAACCTTCACGGTCACGGCCAACGTGGCGGCCAATGCCCTCTCGCCCCTGTCGAACACCGCGACCGTGGCAGCTCCGGTGGGCTTCCCCGACCCAAATCCCGACGACAACACCTCGACGGTGATCAGCACGCCGCTGCCCGTGACGGCGATGACGATTACGAAGACCGACGGCACGACCACCTATCAGCCCGGGCAGCCGGTGACCTACACGATCGTGGTCACGAACTCCGGGGTGAGTTTTGCACAGTCAGCGAAGGTCATCGACATCCTCGACCCCGCGGTCATCGACGTGGCTGCTTCCACCTGGACGGCAGTCTTTACCGGCACCAACTCCTCCGCGCAGACGATCGGCACTGGCTCGATCAACCAGACGATCGACCTGGCCGTCGGCGGCACGGTGACCTACACCGTCGTGGCCCAGACGCTCACCACGGCGACGACGACACTGGTCAACACTGCCACCGTGAACGCTCCCGACGGCACGACCGACTCGGCCACCGATAGCGACACGCCGACCTTCTCGCCGGCGTTGATTCTCGGCACCGACCTCGGCTGCACGAGCACGCCGCTGGTGCAGGTGCTCGATCCGTTGACCGGAATCGTGCTGACGCAGTTCTTCGCCTATGAGCCGAGCTTCCGTGGCGGCGCCCACGTCTACGGCTACGACATGACAGGCGACGGCATCGACGAGATCATTACCGCTCCTGGGCCGGGCCGTCCAGGCGAGGTTCGCGTCTTTACGCAGACCGGCGTCGAACTACCGCAGTATCGGATGTTCCCATTTGGGGCGGGCTATACCGGCGGTGTCGAGGTGGCGGTCGGAGCTGTCACGGGCGTCGGCACGACGCAACTGGTCGCTGGCCAGCAGCGAGGGACAAGTCTCGTTCGTGTGTTTGATGTGACGCCGGGCAGTGGCATCTCCAGCACGCCGATCCGGCAGATGCAGCCCTTCGGACCGGCCTTCCGCGGCGGCGTGACGGTGGCCACCGCCGACATCGGCACCTTCTCTGGCAGCACGCTCACCTCGGCGGCTCCGGATGGGATCGCGGAGGTGATCGTCGGCAGCGGTCCGGGGATCCCCGCCACCGTGAAGAGCTACAACGCGGTGACAGCGCCGCCAGTGGTGGTCAACACCGTCAAGCCGATCGGCAAGGGATACTCGGGCGGCGTCTCGGTGGCGGCGTTGCCGGGTGCAGCCGGCGCTGCGGCTGGCGTCCTCGTGTCGGCGGGTGTGAACGGTGGCTCGAAGGTCGAGACCTACCGCGGCACGAGCAAGATCCCGGCAGCGTCATTCGCGGCCTTCGGCGGCGCGGCTGGCCAACGGGCTGACACCTGGACCGCGGCGATCAGCGAGACGGAGATCTACAGCGTGCAGGGACAGTTCGGCAGGACGGCGGGCGTGAAGAAGAACACGGCCCCGTCGGGTGGCACGTCGTCGACGCTGGCCGGTTCGACTGGCATCCTGCCGCCGCTGCGAATCGGCGTCATCCGCAGATAGCTCCGCAGTAAATAGTCCCGCAGTGGCTTCTGACTGCGGACTCAGCGCGTGGACAGCTGCTACCAGCGGGCCTCGACGCCCAGGTTGGCACCCTGCAGGAAGATGCCACCGTTGTCGTTGATGCCGGTGCCACTCGACGCCACGTTGCTGAAGTCGTATTGCGTGGGAGCGAGCGTGGAGTTGTTCAGCCAGATCAGGTTGTAGCCGGCTCTCAGGCCCCAGACCTCCGTGAGTCGGTAGATCAATGTGCCGTTTAAGTTGCCGATGAAGCCGACGCCGTTTTCACTCGCGGAGACGGGCCCGCGTTCCTGACCTGAGATCGTGCCCACGATCGGATCGGCCGACTGGTAGCCGCTCGTGCCGCAGACGGCTGTCTTCCACCAGCCCTCGACAGCCCAGCGTTGCCACTCGCGGCGGCCCCGCATCCCGATCTGCGGACCGAAGTAGTTGGTCGAGGATCGCACGGTGTAGCTGGCCGACTCAGGCGGATTGCAGCAGGCCATGGAGAGATTGGACTGCTCGTCGAGCCCCGCCCAGACGAAGCCGGCCAGGTAGTTGATGCAATGACAGTTGGGCTGACAGTTGGTGAGACGGCAGCGGGTCGGGCCGCACTCCTGGCAGCAGTCGTAGCGGAAGAGATTAAATTCCGCCATGTTGAGCGTGGAGAAGTAGGTGGCCCGCGCCGTGTCGGCGTCGTTGAAGTTGTTGACCGCGGTGCCAAGAGGCGACGGCGCGTTAAGGTTTCCCGGTCCGGTGACCGTCGCGCTGCCAAACATGCCATAGACGCCGAGATAGCCCACCTCCCAGCCGAGAGTGTCGGTGAACAGTTCGCCGTAGAAGATCCGCACGCCCATGGCCGTGGACGGCTGCAGGTCCTGCACGCTCATAAGCGGCGATCCTGCGTCAGACACCACGAGCGGTTGGTTGCCGGCCTGATTGTTTCGCTGCAGGAAGAGCAGGTCGAAAATGACATAGTGGGTCCATCCAGGGCAGCAGCAGCAGCGACGCAGCTCCTGCATGCACGCATCATCGTCGGCGAGCATCTCGTCGAGCGGATCGGCAGGCAGCGGCTCTGTCACTGCGACCGGCAGGGCCGACGATGCTTCGTCGAGCAACGGGCTGCCGGTGCCCTCGGCGTGGGACGACGCCACCAGACCGCAGAGGGAGACGAGCGCAACGCCCGCGACGGTCCAGATCTGCCGATACGCATTCCCCATAGTCGCCGCCCCCTCAACGCTTCTCTGAACCGGTGCCACACACCCCGCCATCGACACCAACGTGCTAATCGACCCCCGGAGTGCGACATGCGTAGTCTTGGCCCCTGGTTGTGGGTCTCGCAGGCTGGGGGGACTTTTCAGCTAGGGATGCTCTGGTTCAGCGGCGAAAGATGCTGTCAGAACAGGGTTTTGCGGGTGCCTCCGCCGTCCGCTGGCATGACCCTCCCAAACCGGATAAGCTTCCCTTTCGGTCGCGGTACGCCGCGGATCGTCCGCTTCCCCGGGAATCACACCAGCCATGGACCAGTACCGTCGCATCCAAACCGCCAAAAAGGGCGACATCCACATCGTGCTCTTCAAGGACAAGAAAATCCTCGACGACACGGTGCTCGATGAGATCAAGACCGAGATCAACCGGCTGATGGGCAATGCGTCCGGTCCAGACATGCTCCTCGACTTCTCAAACGTCGAGTTCATGTCGAGCGCCATGCTCGGCCTGCTCGGGCAGCTCCATCGCAAGGTCGGGGCGGGCAAGGGCCGGCTGAAGATGTGCGGTATCCGACCGGAGATCTTCCAGGTCTTCAAGCTCACGAACCTCGACAAACTGTTTAAGATCTATCCCGACGCGCCCGCCGGCTTGGCAGCGTTTGAAGCCTGAGCCCGCAACTATCGGGGAAGCCACGGCGATGAACCCAGACGCTTCGGACCAGCCGGCAACTCCAGCCGTCCGGGCGTCTTCAGGTGTCGACGTCGTGATCGCGGAAGACAGCCGCATCCAGGCGAAGATGCTCATTCGGCGGCTCACCGAGGCCGGCCACATCGTGCGCTGGGGCGAGACCGGCGCCGACGCGCTCGCTCTGGTCCGCGAGCGGCGACCGGACATTATCGTCTCCGACATCGAGATGCCGGTGATGACCGGCTACGAGTTTTGCAAGGCGGTGAAGACCGACGCGGCGCTCAGGACCTTGCCGTTCATCCTCCTGTCGACGCTGGCCGATCCGATCGACATCATCCGAGGTCTCGACGCCGGTGCAGACAACTACGTCACGAAACCCTACGAGCCGGAATTCCTGCTCGGCCGTATTCAGTCGCTGCTGGCAACGCCGCTCGACGGGGCGGAAAGTGACGCCGAGGCGGCCACGCTGGAGGTGACCCTTGCCGGCCAGCAGTTTCGTGTGAAGGCCGGCCGCCAGCAGGTGCTCAATCTGCTTGTCTCGACGTTCGAGAACGCCGTCGCCAAGAATCAGGAATTGGTCGTCGCCAATGGGGATCTCTCGGTCGCCCGTGACAATCTGCAGCGGACCAACGCTGAACTCACCGAGCTTAATGATCGCATCTCACAGATCAACGCGCAGATGGTTCGCGATCTGGAGGCGGCGGCCAAGGTGCAGCAGTCGCTCCTTCCTGCTGCCCACGTGACGCTCCCGTCCACGCATGTGGCATGGCGGTATGTGCCGTGCCACAGCCTCGCGGGCGACTTCCTCAACGTCTTTCCCCTCGACGACGAGCACGCCGGACTGTTCGTCGTCGATGTCAGCGGCCACGGTGTGCCCTCCTCGCTGATGGCGGTGACCGTGGGCCGCTTTCTCACGCCAAAGGTCTCCGATCAGTCGTTACTCGTGCGGCAGGGGGCGGATGGCCGGGTCGCCATCGTCCGGCCGGCCGAGGTGGCCACGCAGCTCAACAGGCTCTTTCAGGCCGACGAGTTTTCGGGGCTTTACTTCACGATACTCTATGGCGTGTTGCACCTGCCGACGGGGCGGCTCGACTACGTCTCTGGCGGTCATCCGGCGCTCGTGCGGGTGCCGGTCGGCGGCACGCCCGAGTTTTATCCCGTCGAAGGCTTTCCGATCGCCTTCGTTCCAGACGTCGAATACGATCAGCAGACGCTGCAGCTGGCGCCAGGCGATCGGATCTATCTCTATTCCGACGGTGTGCCGGAGGCGATGGACAAGGATCGGCAGCAGCTTGGCGACGAGGCACTGGCTGGCGTGCTGGCGTCCACCCGCGCGCGGCCGCTGGAGGAGAGCGTGGGCGAGCTTCTGCAGCGTGTCGAGGACTGGTGCCGTCCGATCGGCCCGCTCGACGACGTCTCCATCCTCGGCGTCGAGTGGCGGCCCTGACGCCGGTCGATCCCCGATTCCCTCGTGGCGGCAAGTTTTTAACTTGTCCGTGTCCCCGGCACGGATTCCACAAGTTCAAAACTCGTGGCCACGGGTTGTGGTCGCATGTCTCCCGCCGACCGGGGACGAGCCTCAACGGGGCTTGGGTCGGTAGTAGCTGCAACCGGCGCCGGTCAGGCGTTCGTAGCCCGTCTCCATGCCGATGAGCGTCTCCGCGCCCCCCAGGAAAAGCGCGCCGTCGGGTCGCAGAATCCGCCGTATCCGCTCCACGAGCGCCGCCCGTGTGGTGATGTCGAAATAGATCATCACATTACGGACGAGCACGACGTCGCAGGGTGGCATCATCGGCCAGGTCGCGTTGAGGTTAAGCGAGCGGAATTCCACGAGCCGGCGGCAGTCCTGCGAGATGCTCCACTTGCCCTGAAGCGGCCGGAAATACTTCTGCAGCAACGCGGGCGGCAGGCCTCGGCCGGTCTCGAGCTCGGTGAACAGACCCTCGCGGGCTTGCGCCAGCACGGCCTCCGAGAAGTCGGTGGCGATGATCCGCACCTGCCACGTGTCGAGCAGCCCGCGGAAGTGCTCATTCAGCAGCATGGCAAGGCTGTAGGGTTCCTGGCCGGTGGAGCAGGCCGCGGACCAGAAGGTGAG